>CAZRWX010000078.1:0-13070 GCA_964603925.1 uncultured Bifidobacteriales bacterium
ACAGTTCATGTAGGGCCAGTTCATGAACTGGCCCTACATGAACTGTCCCTACCAGAAAATTAATAAACAGGAGAATAAAATGCGTATTGCTTATGTATCCACACACCCGCCTATCGAATGCGGTATCGGCACTTATACCGCTTACCTTAATAAGGGCGTCAAATCTCAGAACAATGAAACCTTTGTAATCAGCCAGGTGGGTGCTGCGGGGGACAATGTATTTCCCATTTTTCATCCCGGTGACGACCACTGCGCCAGCCAGGTGTTTATGGTAGGGGACAGGCTTACTCCCGACGTAGTCCATATCCAGTTTGAGTTTGGCCTTTACGGCACTCAAAATGGTGTACAAGCTGTGGAGATGATCATACGCTTTCGGATGATAGGGGTGCCTGTTGTGGTAACCCTCCATACCGTCAAACCTGAGTTCCCCGAGGATGAATCCATTGTACTTCAAAATATTGCGGCTAATGCCAGCGCTGTAATTGTACATGAGGAGTATTTTAAAGAGATGCTGGTAAATAATGTGGGCCACGCAGACAAAATCCATGTAATCGCCCACGGCATCAGAGAGATGGAGCCTGTTGCCAACGCTAAAAAGCTCGTAGGTGTAGAGGGTAAAAAGGTCATAGCCATGTGCGGCTATTACCGCCCCACCAAGGGTTTCCATAAACTGGTGGAGTGGCTGCCAGAAATAAGCGCCGCCTGCCCCCAGGCCCATTTATTAATAGCCGGTAAGCTGCGTAACAGCCTGTTGCGCAATTATCAGGCTGAGCTTTTCGAAAAAATTAATCAATCCCCGGCTAAAGAAAACATGCTCGTAATGCGGGGTCAGTTCCCCCAGCATACCTTTGACACCCTGTTAAGCAGCGCGGACCTGGTTTGTCTGCCCTATGATGTTGGCGCACAAAGCGGTGTCATGGCCCATTGCTTCGCCATGAACAAGCCCGTTGTCTGCTCTGACCTGCCAGCGTTTAAAAATATGGTAAATAACAGCGGCGGCGGTATTGCGTGCTCTACCAAAGACGACTACATCAAAGCCATTACCCAAATTCTCACTGACGATGCCCTCAGAGATAAAATGAAAGCCAGTATCAAAGGGTTTATCAAGGAAAAGGCAGGGTGGTCAAAAATCGCCCAGCAGCATGTGGCCGCATACCAAAGTCTGATAAAAGTGCCTTATAAAGAATCCCGGCATTTTTATAACCCGGAGTAAGTTTAATAGCTGAACTTGAAAAGTTTTCCAATATTCACCGGCTTGGTCAAATCAGTTTTATTTACCAGCAATAAGTAGTATGGCGGCCCATCTATGGCCAATACACTGTCTTTACCAGGTAATAAAAGCGTGCTGGTACCAGGCACATAAAGCCCTGCGGTAACATCGGCCTTAATATCCCCCTGCCAGAGAATATTATGGGGCGTACCCGCAGCAGGAGGGGTAATATGGGTCATGATAATTTCACCGGGTAAAAGGCTAATGTCAGGTATGCGGGCCGTATCGGTGTGATAGGTTCCAATTGAATCTGGCTGCAAAAAAGCGCTATCCTTCATAATACCAAAGCCGTAATGCAAAACCAGGACGCTATCTGTCCGGATATCATAATTAATGGTGTAATCTATAGATTTTACTGGCAGAGCTACGGAATCCACCAGATATTGGCTGAATTTTATCAGCAGAGTGTCTGTGCTTTCATACTTCTGTTTGAAAAGGATTTGCAGCCCAGAATCTAACGCCAGCTTATAATGCTGGGGAAAGCTGGCAAAATCAAATAAAGCCCTGTAAACGCGCAGGTAATTAATAAAATAGCGATTCCATTTTTGCTGCAGCGGGGAAGATGAATGAAAGAGCTGAATACGGCTGATTTTGTTGTCCCAATGAGAATAAGCCCGGGGATAGTACATATCGGCAAACTCAGCTGCTGCCGCATGCAGGTACCAGCTGGCCGCTATTTTATATGACGGGTCAGAGGTATTGGAAACAGCGGAGGCTTGAGATATTAAAAAGCGCTGACGCGTGTAGTCCCACTTCCAGATATCATTGTCCCCGGCAAGATGGTAAACTGATAAATGTACGCTGGCGGCCTCCGGTTGGAGGGGTAACTCTTCTACCGATATATATACGGGATAAAGGGTGGCAGGAAAATCAGGTAGAGAAACAGAACTCAGACGGGACGCTGTAAGAGAATCCTGGTTATTAATTAACCTGACAGCTGAATCAGCGCAGAACAGCCCGGATGACGTGTCGGCCCAAGACCATATCTGAGCCAAATCCCTGTGAGCGTAAATACGGAAACGGGAGGATATGACGTTATCCGGTAAATTAACAATATTTTGCAAAAGTTCATAAGTCGTTGCCCTGCTGGATATTACAGGATTCGCATTAGCATTGGCCCAACTTGGAATAGCCAGAGTAAACAGGCCGATATCCTTTGTAGTAACGGTAATGGCCCGAGTGGCACTGTCATGAGTGCCTGCCAGAGGAATGAAATTGAATGGGGCCTGTGGAGTGGAAAAATATACCTGTACGGACTGCAGTGAGACTAGCGAATCGGTGAACTCTGAGGGAAGATACAGGGTAAGGGAAACCGGGTTATTAAAGGACCATTGAGTGTCTCCGCCGCCCGGAGCCAGGTAAATGGACCCGATGGAAAGAAGATCCCAGTCGGCAAAAAGGTGCTCGCCGTAACCCGACCTGATTAGCAGGGATTTATTTATGCTCGAATTGCCATCAAAAGATCTAAGAATAAAGTCCGGCAGGTCTCCCAGGCTTTTGCGATAGTCAAGGATAGAGTCTGTTGAGTAGACACTGTCTATAAGGCGGCTGGCAACTGCCAGGTTAAGGTCAGCGTATTCTGCAGACGAGTTTAATACAGACTGAAGCCTGAGCCTGAGATTAAGGATACCACGGTGAACACTGTCCATGCCTGCTGTAAGGAGGCCGCCAGGGCTGATATGCCAGCCTGCTGGCGGATTATCGAGATAAAGGGAGTGCGATAAACCGGTATTGAGATCCAGCTGAAATTGAATGTCCTTATCTGCTGTAAACAAGGGTGGAGACTTTAAAAGAAACCTGTAGGGTGATGTATGCTGGAGACTGTCAAAATCAATATTAATGTTACCAGTGGTATTAATGGGTAAATTCAGAGAATCCGTGCAGGAAGCCAGAAGACAAACCAGGCATAATCCGAAAAGTCCTGGAATTTTGGATATGACCTTATACATAATTAACACCTGGCAACCGCCATAGCGCGTGTGGGGGCAGGATGGCCTTCGGTGGTAAGAGAAGCGTTACCAGGGTGCAGGAAATGCTCAAGGGTCTGTAGTGGGGGGAGACAGAAAGCCGTATTGCGCTGTTCCTCTTTTGTGGTTTTTGTGATATCTATAATGCTGGCCTCCTTGAAATGCGCGCGCTTGAGCCAGTTGACTAAAGCCGAGGGTGTGGGAATAAAATACACATTTCTCATCTTGGCATAGGTAGTTGAAGGAGTTAAGGAGTATTCCCCCTCCTGATCGAGAACAAGAGTCTCCACTATAAGGCGGCCGCCGGGTTTAAGACAATGTCTGAGAACATCTAGAGCATCTATGGGGCTGCGGCGGTGATACAATATACCCATGCAGAATATGGTATCGAAACAACCAGGCAGATGAATGAGATCTTCCATGCCCGCTGAAAGGTAATATAGACCTGGAGTACGGGCATATTTCTGTATAAACTCAAACTGGAGCCTTAAACGCCAGTCGGGGTCTATGCCCAGTACGCAGCGGGGCTTAAGGGCCGCCATCCGGTACATGTAATACCCGGAACTTGCGCCAATATCCAGTACGCTCTGGTCTGAAAGCGACCTCAGCACCGGCAGAATACGCTGCCATTTAAGATCGGAACGCCATTCGCCCTCTATATCAAGACCAAAAAGGTTAAAGGGTCCCTTTCTCCAGGGGTCAAGGCTATGGGCAAACTCTGTAAGCGCAGGGACTAAATCAGCCCCCTGGGAAGGGTCTTTACTCACTACATTTATAACCGGCGCGGATAAATCTGAACAAATGGAATCAACCTTCGGGAGGTTTTTAAGGCGCTCGGTAAGGGTGTGCCAAATTTGCGGGTGTCGGCCTTCGCGCCCCTGAATAATACTGGTTAAGGCTGTTATATCAAGATCAAGCCCTGCCGCACCTTCAGGGTAGCAGGTATGGAGCCAGTTATTTAACTGCAATGATTGTGACAAAATTAAACCACCGGAGAATAACCTCAACCCTGGTAAAACCAGCCCCATTGAGCATAGTTCGAAGATCGTCTGAACTAAGAAGATGAAGAATGTTCTCCAGAGCCTCCCTTTTCTGGGAGATTTCCAGGTCGGAATACCCCTGATCAGCCTTGAACTGGAAATAAATGTCCTGGGTTGCCGCTGCTAAAACAGGATCTTCAATAGCTATTTTTTCTGATAAAATAAGGCAGCCGCCTGAGGGGAGTTGTTTATAAATGTTATTAAGCAGTGATACTTTACTGTCTACAGGAAGGAACTGCAGAACAAAATGAAGGAGTGCGGCTTCGATATTAACCAAAGGAGTATTAAGTATATCACCGTGAATGATTTCGTAAGGCGCTTTAAGCTTGTAACCCGCCAGCTTATTCCTGCACCGGGAGACCATATCGGGGGAGGAGTCTACACCCACAATGCGCACAAGGCGCTCCTGAAGAACTGAAGATACAGCCAGAATAGTATTACCGGTGGAACAGCCCAGATCATAAACAGTACCTTTACCCTGATAAAGGGAACTTAGCAGCCTTGCTGAGGATTGCTGAATTGCCTGGTAATGGGGGATAGACCGGAGAACCATATCGTCAAATACCTCTGCCACCTGATGATTAAAAGCAAAAGGTGCGACCTGTTCCAGGGGCGTTTTATAAAGAGTATCTTTAACCATAGGCATAATGTGTATGTACGGGGCACAATTTAGAAATTTAAAGTTCATCTCCGGCATCTCTCAGCCTAAAACAGCACTGGGGATAATGCCCGATGAGCATTTTCACATCCTTGCTTCGACTACAAGTCCGCTCATCCTGAGTACTGAGTGCTGAGAGTGTCGAAATAACGAAGTATCGAAGGATGTAAGAATGTTCATCAGGCATTATCGGTAAAACAATATTATTTTGTGGTGCATAATGGAAGATTCCTATGATATTGCCGTAATTGGCGGAGGCCATGCTGGTATAGAGGCCGCTCACGCTTCTGCAGTCCTTGGTATGCGCACAGTGTTGATAACCATGGAAGCTGTCGCCATTGGGCGTATGTCTTGTAATCCCGCTATTGGGGGCGTGGCCAAAGGCCAGCTGGTTCGTGATATAGACTCCCTGGGTGGCCTTATGGGCCAGGCGGCCGATAAATGCGGTATCCAGTTCCGTATGCTTAACCGCTCCAAGGGTCCAGCGGTCTGGGGCCCCAGAGCGCAGATGGATATGGAGGCCTATGAGCGTTATATGCAGGAGGCACTTTCTGCCACTCCAGGTTTGCAAATCATATCTGCAGAGCTGCTCAGTTTTTCCAGGGCCGGTAGCAGCGGTCGCAGCAGCGGCTGCGGAGGTGTTTATACCCTTAAAATAAGCGGCGATGTCTTTATAAAGGTAAAGGCCCTTATTATCACTTCAGGTACCTTTTTAAGAGGCCTTCTTCATACTGGCCCCAAAGCCTGGCCAGGCGGCCGCTATGAAGAAAACGCTTCTAATGATTTATCGGGTTGTCTTGAAGCCACAGGGTTTAAGCTAATGCGGCTCAAAACTGGCACGCCTGCCCGTCTTCATGGCAAATCTCTTAACTATAAGGCTTTTACCGAGCAGCCCGGTGACGAAGAACCTGTTCCTTTTTCTTTTTCTACAGAAGGTGTCTTACACAATAAAGCCCTTTGCTGGATAACGCGAACCAGTAACCATACTCATGATATTTTACGTGCCGGCTTTAATGAAAGCCCTTTGTTCACAGGCAAAATTAAAGGTGTAGGCCCCCGGTACTGTCCATCTATAGAGGACAAGGTTAAAAGGTTTCACCAAAAGAGCTTTCATCAGCTGTTTTTGGAACCTGAAGGACTTAGCAGTCCCAGAATTTATGTCAATGGTTTTTCATCCAGTCTCCCGGCAACTATTCAGGAGAGCGCGTTGCGCTCCATTCCCGGGTTAGAGACCTGCGAAATCCTCCGTTATGGTTATGCCGTAGAATATGATGCCATAGATTCCACAATTCTTCATCCTACTCTTGAATGTAAAGACCACGACGGGCTTTATTTTGCCGGACAGGTTAACGGTACCTCGGGGTATGAGGAGGCTGCCGCTCAAGGTCTGATGGCGGGTATAAATGCAGCTCTTAAAATCAAGGAACAGGAACCATTTATCCTGGCCAGGTCAGAGTCATATATTGGTGTATTAATTGATGATATTATTAGCCGCAGGCTGGACGAGCCTTACCGCATGTTTACCTCCAGAGCGGAATACCGTTTGCTTTTAAGGCAGGATAACGCTGAAGAGCGCCTTATGCCCAAAGCCAGGGAGGCGGGCTTAATAAACGACCAAACCTGGTGTAAATTCGAAAAATTTAAAGCGAAAAAGGAGAGGGCTCTTAAAATACTCAGGGACTGCAGGATAGTGCCTTCAGCCATAAACCCGGTGCTGCTGTCTCTGGGAAAACCTCCAATCAGAGAATGTGAAACTGCAATTCATTTGTTAAGCCGCCCGGAGTTAACGCTCTCCATGCTGGAGCCATTGCTTTCTGAAAAATTATCCTGTTCGTCACAGGAAACTCAGTCCATTGAATCTGAAGTTACTTATAGCGGATTTATTGAGCGGCAAACCAATGAAATTGAAAGGAATAAACGCTTATCAAATTTAAGCATACCCCGGGATTTTGATTACCCTAATGCCAAATCTTTAACTATAGAGGCCAGACAGAAATTAGCCAGACACTTGCCTTTAACCGTACAGGAAGCCACGGGTATCTCCGGGGTAAGCGCAGCGGATATCTCCGGACTAATATATCATATCAACAAAAGGCAAGCCACCTGACATCTGAAATAGTGTATTTTTATATCCGCCGTCCATAATCCTTTTTACCTTATCTAAATGCTTATGAGGAAATACTCATTATCCCTGATTTTTAAATTATGTGCAGCCTTTCTGGCAGGGCCGTTTTTATTTTTTGAACCTGCGCGAAGTAATGAATCAGAGCGCAGTTTAAGGCTATCTCTAAGCAAACTTATATCACTGTCTTTATATTATATAGTTCAGTTTCATTGGCCCCTGCACTGGGCCACAGGCATAATGTTACATCTTGGCCTTTGTGTTTATTTCACACTAAAGCGTCCTTCTTTTTTCTTCAACCTTTATAATTCCCCTCAATCATCATCTCCACCCTCGGTTCTCAACGCTTTTTCCAGTGTTAGTTTATGCTTATACCCGGTAATTTTTATCGCTTACCTTTCAATTAAAATTTCGGTCATTAACCTTACCAGCGTACAAATGCCAGTAGACCTTTTCAGTAGCGGTTTTTTAATGTTGGCTATTTGGAGCCCCGCTGTTGGTTTATTAACATGGCTGCTTTACAAATCAAAGATAGTTTTACAACCAGTACACATCCTGTTGTTCTATGCTTCGGTCCTTCTAATTATCTTAATATTCAGCGCTCTCAAGTCGGGGCATGAGGGGTTGCTTTCCTATTACCGGATCAGCCACCAACTGCCATTATTTTTTAAACACAATGCTGAAACTAAATACCGGGAGATATTGGAGTACATATTTTTATCCGGCGGCATTATTATTATTTCGCCTTTGTTAATTTCTGCCGGTACTGTTAAGGCTCTTATGTCGCGGTTTTTTATGAGTTTTCTTCTTTGTGTGTGCCTTTTTATAAATTATTCTTTTCTTTCCGGCAGCATAAATTATTATCACAGCCTGTTAGCTTCACTGGCCTACAATAATCAACTCCCTGCCATTTACCAAATTTATACACGTCTGCAGCCTCTACGGGTACCGGGGGCTGTAAACATGCCCCAAAAACTTGCCACCCTATCAGAGCTCCTTTATCAAAAAGGGCAAACAAATGATGCCATAACTCTCTGGCAAAAAATAATAGCTGATTATGGTCATAGTAAACCTGACGGGCGCCTTATTGAGGACATTGGCCGGATATTATCAAATTTGCAAAAGACTAAAAGCAATTCCAATAAAATAGATGTGAAGCACTATTCTAACAATCCGATGGAGCGCAAACATGAGTTACACTCATCGGACAATGATACTGCCAGTATTCTTTTGCCTGTTCCCATTGTAAGCAAATCAGATTTCCATAATCTGGACTTTGAGTGGTATGGTATTTTAAGCGCCATATCATACCTTTATCCCGATCTCAGCAGTCTGGAGCTTAAAGAAAAGGTACTGGACATTTACTCCATAGAGGAGCAGGACCTCCCGGCAGTCTCTAATGTACCGGATCTTGCGGCTATTCTGGAGCGGCTAAGTATACCCTACTGTATGAAATTCATCACCAGCCGGGATATTGCCGCCGCCCTGCGCGGCAAAAGCATACCAATGGTCTTCTATCAAACTTCCTGGGTTCCCATTACAGGTTACGACGCTGACCGTGACGGGTATTATTACCTGGACTACTCATCCTATTTTTACAAAAAGGGCTCTCTTTTTAATACGGGGTTTAATGAGGATATTATTAAACCGCCACAAGGGGTAAAGCCTTTGGCGGCAACCTGGCAGCAGTCTTTTCCTTATAAAAAATTTATCTCCAGAAAAGACCTGGACCAGTATATTCTTGACATCGGCGGGGTAGGGTTATTCCTGGGGGACAGTGCTATTGCCGGGCCCAGGGAGTCAGCGTCCGCATATTATATTGAGTTGGGGGACATGTATTATCAAATTTTTAATAACTACACTAAAGCAGCTTCCTGTTATCAACGCGCGCACGCCCTCTATCCGGGCTGGGTACCCTATGAGAGGATGTTCTATCTTAAAATCCGTTTTCAACGCCTGCGCTCAGATCTTAATATAGAAAGCCAGCTGTTTTATAACTGGGATAATATACCATGGCTAAGAGTATTCCCCATTGAAGAGTCCATTACAGATACCTTATCCAGGCGCATTTATACGGGCCTTGCCGGCCGGATAATCCTTGAACAATGTGCCCCTCTTAAGTCTTATAAGGACAGCGCCAGGCTGGACACTCTTCTGCAAATTTATACATTCCTGCATGAATCGGATAAGTTCAATATCAGTTATCTGGACTCCCTGGCCAAATTTGAGCTGGAAGCAGGGCATTTCGACAGGAGCAAAAAACTGCATCAGAATCTAGTGCAGCTCCTGCCATATGATGACGCGGATATCTATTTACGGTTGGGGTGGACACTGGCTCAACTGGGCGAGGCAAATAAGCTTAAAAATATTTTAAAAAAGACTTCGCCAGCCAGTGACAGGTTCTCCAAATTCTATACTCTGGAGGGCGCATACCTGTTAAGCAGACAAAAGTATGATAAGGCCGGTGAAAAGCTTTTAGAGAGTTTAAAAATGGACAAGACTCTTGGTCTTACTCATAAGCTGCTTGCCCAATATTATGCCCATCAAGGTCAAAGCAAGAAAGAGGCGCTCCATTTAAAGTGGTATAAAAGGTGCAGTTTGTCTGGAGCTAAATTATGAAACACAGTCATCTTCCCGCCCGGTTTGACTTCCTGCTTCTGGCCGGGGGGCCTTTAGTTCTGTTGCCATATATTATTGGTCATAAGGCGGGCAAAGCCACTGCAGGCCTGCTGTTATTATCGGTGTTACCCTATGTTGTCATCCCCTTTCTCAGCTTTCACTGGGTTTTTATTTTCTCTTCCATTAGCGTATACAATTTTATTTTCTTCCTTTTTTTCTTAGGTGCCAACCGCCCAATTCGTCCAAATGCTGACAAAGCCCCTGCCATACAAAGTCTTAAAAACTGGTTCACCATCACTGGCCTTGCTCTTCCTGTTTCTGTATTATATGCAGCCATAGAGCGCTGGGTGTCGGATACTTTCTGGAGTTCTCTGGTAGAAGTTAATTTTTCACCTGATCATATCAGCCAGGGTTATTACAACAGCATGGTCACTTACTGGCTATTTGTAGCAGTGGTATCTATCCTTCCCTGTCTTTATTTTAAATCTTTGTCTATCCAGAAAACGTTGTTTTTCCTGATGGTGTGCGCGGCAGGCAGTCTGGTTGTTACCCAGTTAAATTTCCTGTTAATTGACATTCCCCAAAGGCATGCGCTTCTTGTAAAATCATTCCCGCAATGGGTCTCAATTTGGCGGGGTAAAATCATTTACTTAGTGGTTTTACTTGGTTTTTCCTTCCTGTTCGGTGAGCTTGCGGCTTTTAATGACGGCTTCAAACAAAGGGCTGTTACATATTTACGGGGTTTTACCGGTATCTGTCTTGCTCTTTTCAGTATGTCCATAATCAGCGGAATGCCTGTAGAGTACGCGCTTTTAACAGGCAAACAATATGAAAAGTACGCCTACACCCAAAAGGCCATAACTTGGTACGGTAAAACCCTTAACTGGATGCACTCTGACGATTTAAAATCTTATATCCAATTTCATATCGGTCTCCTTTACCGCAAAAACGGCAGGAACCTGGAGGCGCGGGAGGCCTTTAGCCGTGTGCTGCTTAAGTACAATTCTAATCCAGAAATAGTGCATAAAGCCACAAAATTCCATCGGCGGCTGCGGGACTGGGACGAGGGGGCCGGCCAGCGGTTTGTAATACCAGGGGTTGAAACCCGTACAGAATACAAAGCCGCCTACTGTGTGCCTAACTCTCTGGGTCTGGTCCTCAATTACTGGGGTGATGCAGTAGGGGCTAAAAGCATTGGCGCCTCCATAACAAAGCTGGCTTATGGCAGTTATATGTCTGATGAAGCTTTTTATACAGAGGACAGAGGTTTAAACCACTGGGTGTTACCCTTTTGCAGTCATAATACTCTCAGGCAATTGATATCTAATAATATTCCTGTTCTGGCCTTTATCCCCGGCCACGTCATCTCAATTTTTGGTTATGATGAGGTGCTGGAGACTTATATCACTTACGATGTAGCCACAATAGAGATATGGGACGAAAGAGGCTGGCATGAATTTGGTGAGGAATGGAATAAAAGCTACAGGATGATTGCTGTAGTTGCACCAGACTCACTTTCTGAAAAAATAAAAAGCATAACGGGGGACCGAATTGAGGTTTTGAATGAAAAGTATCTCCAATATTTAAACTATTCACTCTCAAGAAACCCTCTCTCAAATCGTGTAAAGCACCTGGAAAATTCTCTTGATAAAGAGCTTTTATTCGCAAACTGGGAATATACCGCCATTACTCAAAAGTTTCCAGATACAACCGCGTCCGACAGTGCCTCTCACAGCTATTTATTGGGAAAGGGTATTGATGACAATGTCATAAAGCTTTATATCTTGTCTCTAATAGAAAAGGGCCGATACCATGAGGTCTCCTCTTTTCTTGAGCAATACCGGCGAAAAAAGGGCCTGGATCACTCTCTAACCGCCCTCCTTGCGGGCAGCTATATTAAAACCGGCAACCGGCCTAAAGCTATGGAGTTACTTCTGGAGTCCCGGAACTACAAAGATCTCGATTTATCAGTGGTTGAGTTCCTGCTGAAACAAACTGATCTCCAGCATCTGGCCCACATTAATTTACAGATTATCCACAGGATCTTTTCGGAAATGGCTCAGGGTTTATTAGATGGCTCCAGTGCTAACCTGGCTTACAGCCAATGGCGGCAATACAATAACTCAAAAACTGAAAATCTCAATCAATCTCTCAAGCTGATATACTCTTATCTTAATAACTGGGATCCATTTGACGCTGTCGCTGCGGGCGATCTTGTAACAGCCTTAAAGCAAAAAAACTTCAGTCAAGAGGAGGCCTGGGATAAAACCCTGTGGGATGACAGGCTTAAAAGGGTATCGTCCAAGCTGCTCTCCAACTCGCCTTATATTACCTATTAGAATGGAAAACTACACTTTACATTTTAATAATCTGATGGAGCGTGTCTCCCGCTCATGCTGAGCGAAAGTCCGCTCCTTCGATACTTCGGCAGGCTCAGTATTCAGGATGAGCGGACTTGTAGTCGAAGCAAGGATGTTAGAATGCTCATCAGACATTAGCTCCATGAGAACACTGCCTTTAGCTTTCACCGTGTGCTTTATAATGGCGCTGCCCATGAGTTCATGCACTCCAGCGCCCCCTATAACTCCAGAGGAATCCGCTCGTTTATCCGAACAAATGGAGACGCTCTTCCGCGGCATTCAGCACGCCATACAAAGAGGTGACGCTTTGTTTATATTTAATTCACTCTCACCGGACAGTAAGTCATGGATAAACAATATTAGATATGCGGCACAATCTGAACCTTATGATTATCTGGATCAGCGGCCATTCTTTGAATTGCTGAGTATTTTAGCTCTGCGCCAGCAGGAGCGTATAAATCAGGAATTCAAATTTGACCCAGTCAGCATTATCAGTCAGCTTATTATTAATGTTCCACCGGTAAAAAAGAACTTCCTGAAATTCCCACTGGCCGATTTCCGCCTAAATGGCAGTCGGGGTCAAGTGGGCTTAAAAAAAGCCCCTAATACACCTGTTTTCTTTTTTACCCGTGTACAAAATGGCTGGACATTGGATTTAGCCAAATCTTTACCCATCATACTATTGGGAGCAGAGAGCCTTAGCAGGCAAAAGGCCAAAACCCCAATTCTACAAGCCGTTTATATACTGGAAAATTTTTCAGGTCATAAAGTTCTTGAAGAAGACCTTATTCGGTGAATCATGAGTTGTGAGTGTCTGCAAGTGTGGCTTTACTATCGTTGTGGTGCTCTTGCAGTTTGAGTACTGAGTTGGGTGTGGCACTGTCATTCTTCTGCCTTCCGCGGTTGGCATTTGCCTTGCGCTCCGGAGGCCCGCGCAGAATTACAGTGTTCGATTATTTGTTAGATTTTGCTAACTCATTAGCTTAAGTACTTATATTTAATGATATTAGGTACTCGACAGTAAGGAGTTCTCA
>CAZRWX010000079.1:0-12987 GCA_964603925.1 uncultured Bifidobacteriales bacterium
GAGCAGGTTGGGTTGGATGACTGGTTTTTAGATGTTATGTTATATGCACCGGCCATTTTTTTATTTTGGCAACTATTTAAAAAGGGGTTCTAATGAGCGGATTAAAGCAAAGTGGCGCAGACTGGTGTATCAACAGGCAGGGTCAGGCGGCAGGGGAGTTCTTTGGTAAGCTTAAAGACATGGGGTACAGCGGTATGGAGATGGTTGCGCCAGAGCGTCACTCTGCCGTACTGGGCGCCGGGCTGGAGCTTCTAAATTTGGGGGCACCAGGCATGCAGCATGGTATTAACAATAAAGCCAATCACGCCAATTTAATCCCTATGATAAGGAGCGCTCTGGAGGATGCCAGTAATTGTAATGTTCCTTCTCTCATAATTTTTAGTGGTAGCCGCGGCAATATCTCTCGTGAAGAGGGTTTGGCTAACTGTAGCGCGGCCATTGAGCAGATATTGCCCATAGCCGAGAGTTTGGGCCTTAATCTTCTTTTTGAAATGCTGTGCAAATACGACCATCCCGATTATCAGGCCGACGAAAGTGCCTTTGGCTTTGAGTTGGTTAAGAGCATAGGCAGCCCTTCACTTAAGGTCCTGTACGATATTTACCATATGTTCCGTATGGGTGAGGATATCATATCAGACATAACAAACAATCTGGATATTATTGGTCATATACATGTGGCTGCCAGCCCTAAACGCAGCTGCCCCGCCCTTGAGGACGAAATTAATTATGCTCCCATAGTAAAGGCTGTGCATAAAGCCGGCTACAGGGGGTACTGGGGGCAGGAGTTCATTATTGAGGGTGATGTGCTGGATGAAATGCAAAAAGCCTGTAATTTATTTAACGGTTTTGTGTAAGGCTCACGTCTTGGCTGAAGTTTGCAGCGTTGCTCAGGAAAGGAGAAGCATGACGAGACATCCGCCTCTTGGATGACGCCTATAGCCTTTCTCCGTTACCTCCAGGCCAGCTCAGCGGACAAATCCAGATAGCGCTTGATACCTTCGGGATTAACGTTAAAAGGAATGTGGTTTCCGACACACATCATGTAACCGCCAGACATCTTTGAGGTCTCGACCATGGATTCGACCATGGCGCGTATCTCAGCCGGGTTGTTACGCGACAGAACGCGATTATCACCTTCGCCGGCAATGAAACAGTTTTCATATCGCCGTGCAATGGCCTTATAGTTGGTGAACGGCTCGCTGATGATGCCGCGTGCACCGCACGCCATGATGTCGTCAACAAAAGCGTCCACGCATCCATCAACCATAAAGAGGACCTCCTTGCCTGCATCCTTCAGAATCCCCCAGTACTCTTCATAGCGTGGAAAGATATACTTATGCATCCATGTCGGGCTGCAAACCGGTCCGGTGCTGAGCACAATGTCGTCGTGACACACCGCGAAATTGACCGGTAGTCTGGCAAACGCCTTAAACACACGACGGTTGATCTCTGCGAACTCGTCCATGATTCGTTCAAATTCCGGTTCAAGGCAGATGTTTAGAAAATTTTCGTAACCGAAGACCAGCATCGGCCACATGAACATCGTGTTATAGAAAAAGACGGAGGCAGAAGATCCTTCCGGTGCCTTATCGCCCCACTCGACCGGAAATTGTGCACGGAACCGTTCGTAGATGACCTCTTCGCTGCTGAAATCGCCGTCCACAATCACATTCCATCCCGTGAAGTCGCCCTGCGCAAGGGGACTGAATTTCAGCATGTCTTCCTGCGTCTTGAACCGGTGGCTGGCGTCATGCTGCTGCCAGTTGTCGCGCATGGAGTCGCCCCAGCGCCCGTGCCCTTGATCCTTTTGGTTTTCGGGCCGGACTTTGGGTTTATCTTCTGCTGGTATTTCAAGCCCCAGCTGAGGATACAGTTCGGCAAGCCGTTGGCGACATTGCCGGGGATGATCGTAATAATCGATGCCGCTCAGATAGGTTTCTGCATCCGGGCAGGACCAGTGTTCCCAATGGATAACCCGATGCGGGCCAAGTCCCATGAACGATTCGTATGTTGCATCTCCCATGAATAGCTCCTTTTTTTGATCTCAATTCATAATAACGAGATAAAAATAGCATTAGCGCTTCACATTGGGAATAGAACTATATATGTTGTTCATGTATAAATCACTGATTCGGGGGGCTTGTGAATTCGCTTTATATGTCCATGCAGCTTACGTTAATCAGTTCCGAGCGTCTGGTGGTTGACCGGCGCTGGGGTAACGGGGGGGCAACGGTCTATAATGATCCCTTCAGTCGGCTTTACTATCTGCGGGCAGGGTATGGGGAGTTGCTCGCAAGCACGGAGGTAATCCCACTGGTGGCAGGCAGGCTCTATCTGATTCCCGCCTACAGTCAGTATCGCTATCGCTGCCTTACTCCCATGGATCTATCGTATATGCATCTCTCGGCGCGACTGGGCGGGCTGGGGCATCTGCATCAGTTTGTTCAGTGGCCCTTAGATATCATTCCCGTCGATTTGCAATGGGTCGAGGAACGGATTGACCTGATTCTTCGCAAGGGCGTGCGGGACGCATTCCTGATGAAAGACGGGGCGTTGCGGCAACTGCTGGCGCTCTTCGAGGCAGCGTCAGACCCTGCACCCGCGCTGCTCAGCGGTGCGGGACGCTTTGCGCCGGTCCTGCGCTATGTCCAGGAGCATTATGCCAGGCCAATCCGCCTGTCGGAGCTGGCTCGTCTGGTTCATCTCCAGCCCAATTACTTTTCAGACCTTTTTCGCCGGCACTTCGGTGAGGCCCCCAGTCGTTATGTGCAACGCCATCGGATTGAGCGGGCGGCCGAACGTCTTGCTATATCGGATGTCGCGCTCAAGGAACTTGCCGATGACCTCGGGTTTACCGATGCCTTCCACTTTAGCCGTACGTTCAAGGCCCTTATGGGCGTAGCGCCATCCCGCTATCGTGAGCGTATCCTGAGAGATGGGTAGCCCCCCATACGATCTCCCCCTGTAGCGGCGGTCCATGACCGTCGATCCCCTGTCCCTCCTTCGCGTCTTCGTGGGGAACTCTTCTCCCAAGTATTCATTCTGCAGTCTGCCCCACCGTCCACTGTCCTATGATCTCCATCCTCTGATCAGTCAGTTTCTTCCCGAATTCGACACTTTTCTTATTATTCAGACAAAGAACCCGGTCAGTCGGGGAGAATGAGGCGTTCGTGCACCTCGTACGCTCTGCACAAGATGACCGAGATTTTCAAGCAACGCTTTGCGCCATGCTCCGCCAACCCGGCTTCCAGAACGTAAATCCATCATCTTTTTAACCGGCCTCAGACGCATTGGCAAAACCACTTTGCTAAAACTGCTTGTGCAAAAACTTATAACATCCGGAACAAAGCCTCAATGTATATGCTACATCAGTCTGGATGATTATTCCTTTGAAAAGTTTTCCATTCTCGACCTCATATCTGAATTCAGAAAGATCCACAAACTGACCTCTGCAGAGCATGTTTATCTGTTCCTGGATGAGGTGGCGTATAAAGACAAGTTTCAACAGCAATTAAAGACCATCCACGATCGCCAAAATGCAAAAGTTTTTGCAGCCTCATCCAGCAGCTCCCTTCTTAAGGATAAAAAAGCCTTTCTCACAGGAAGGGCTGTTATCAAAGAAATCAGCCCGCTGGATTTTGATGAGTTTCTGCAGTTTAAGGGCATCACCATTAAACAGAGCGATAGCGGATTAAAAGAACCTGAATTCAAGTCATAAGTGCATGACCGGTTATTTTTTTGATATTTATCCCTCCTGAATTCGTATAATAAGTGCATGAAAAGGATTGTGATTTTTTGTAATATATTCTTGCTAATCACCAAAATGCCTGATAAGCATTTATTGAAGAACAGTTTGGGAGGCTGGTAGCTCCGCCTCAGCGTTAACCCACCATAATAGCGGCAGCTCTAATCCCTTTTTAACTTCCGGTACTTGATACGCTTGGGAACTTCATCGGAAATACCCAGACGCTCCTGCCGGTTGTCCACATAGCTGGCATAGTTGCCCTCATGCCAGTAGACGCTGCTGTCGCCTTCGAAGGCCAGAATATGGGTGGCCACACGATCGAGAAACCAGCGGTCATGGGTAATGATGACCGCACACCCGCTAAAGCTTAAAATGGCCTGTTCCAAAGCCTGCAGGGTTTCAACATCCAGATCATTGGTAGGCTCATCCAGAAGCAGAACGTTACCGCCCGTTTGCAGCAGCTTAGCCAGGTGCACGCGGTTACGCTCACCGCCGGAGAGCTTGCTCACTTGTTTTTGCTGGTCTGTGCCTGAGAAATTAAAGAGCCCCACATAGGCCCTGGAATTGTATTCAAGATCGCCCAGCTTGAGGGTGTCGTGCCCCCCTGTTATTTCTTCAAAGACACTTTTGTCCGGGTCCAGGGTGTCCCGGTCCTGGTTGACATAACTGAGCTGGACGGTATCCCCCAGTGTCAACGTGCCGCTGTCGGACTTTTCAAGGCCCGTGATAATGCGGAAAAGAGTACTCTTACCCGCGCCGTTGGGACCAACAATACCCACAATGCCCGCCCTGGGCAAAGAAAAATCCATATTATCAAATAGCAATTTATCACCAAAGGCCTTACTGACACCTTGAGCGGTAATGACAGAATCCCCCAGCCTGGGACCATGGGGGATAACAATGGCCGCACGCTTGAGTTGATCGGGTGCGGACTGGTTGCGCAGATCCTCATATGCCGAAAGACGCGCCTTGCCCTTGGATTGACGCGCCTTATGAGACATGCGTACCCAATCCAGCTCCATCTTAAGGCGCATCTGGCGCTTGGACTCCGACTTTTCTTCCTGCTCCAACCGTTTACTTTTCTGCTCCAGCCAGGAGGAATAATTACCCTCCCAGGGGATGCCGCGGCCACGGTCCAGTTCCAGAATCCAACCCACCACATTATCAAGAAAGTAACGGTCATGGGTTACCAGAATAACAGAGCCTTTATAGGAGCGAAGGTGATGCTCAAGCCAGGCCACGCTCTCGGCGTCGAGATGGTTGGTGGGCTCATCAAGTAGAAGTAGATCGGGAGCCTCCATAAGCAGGCGGCATAGGGCCACACGCCGTTTTTCTCCGCCCGAAAGGGTGTCGGGGTGGGTGTCCCCCGGCGGAAGGCGCAGGGCGTCCATGGCAATCTCAAGCTCCCTGTCAAGATCCCAGGCATTACAGGCCTCGATTTTGTCCTGCAGCTGCGACTGCTGATCCAGGAGCTTTTCCATTTCGCTGTCTTCCATTTCCTCACCAAGCTTCATGGAGATATCGTCAAAGTCTTCCAGGAGCTTCCTGGTACTGCTTAGGGCTTTTTCAACATTGCCCTTGACATCCAGAGAAGGATCGAGCTGGGGCTCCTGGGGCAAATAGCCCACTGTCCTGCCCGACTCTATCCAGGCCTCCCCCATAAACTCATCATCCAACCCGGACATAATTTTCATCAAAGTGCTTTTGCCAGAACCGTTAACGCCGATGATGCCTATTTTAGCCCCGTAATAAAAAGACAGGGAAATATTTTTTAACACCTCCCGATTGGGTGGAAAAACCTTGGTCATCTGGTGCATATAGTAGACAAACTTCTCAGCCATGTATCCTCCAAAACCTGTAAGTTAACGTGCAATTATATAAAAATAATATGTTCCAGGCTTGGGTTAAGCCCATATATGAGGGTAAAAAACTTTTTATGGAATAACATGTAGCCGTGAGCATTGACTTAAACCGGGTGATAATAAAATGACCTTTATAACATATTAATTGTTAACCTGTATTCGACTTCTAATAATTGTGAGAGGATTTTCAACAGAGTGTACCCAACTAACCTGGCTTACTGAATCTGATTTGGGATGATAGGTCATTTCAACCACACGGCCACTTAATCGACTGTCATCCGTCCACCACTGATAGCTATAAGGTGTATCAGATGATATTAGATCCAAAGACCATCCTTCTGAACCTGCGTAAGTAAAGTGACTATCAAGAGTTGAAGTAATAACTTTTTGCCTTAATGCTTGATATTCACCTGAAGGAGTTTTTACAACCCCATATGCATCCACCCCTGTAGAAGACTTAATAATGGACTTATCCGACCCCAGGGAAGGTATAATAAAGCCACTGCCTGAAGCATATAGGCCCTTACTATTTAAGATGAAATAACCAGATTAAATCCAATCGTACCGTAGATTCTATGGTTTAAATATTTGCTCCACGCTGATTACAAATTCTTCATACTCTGCAGGCTTATCACAAAATTGTTGCCTAACCTGCTGAAACTTACTAAACATCTCACCCACCTGATTTGTTGTAAGGTTCCTGTCCTGCCAGGGGTAAAGAATTTCGTCTTCCTTTTTAATATGCTGAGTTAAAAGCTTACCATAGGCATCTAAGTGCTCAGCAACACATTTACCATCCCCGCTTGCCAACCCTTCTACTATAGATTTAACATGACCTCGTCCAATTTTATGCTCCTCATACATTACTTTCAAAATATCCAGGTTCTCATCAAAATATTTGAATAAAATATCCTCTTCCTTGGCATGATGGAATTTATCAGCGTAGTTCTTAATAAAGTCTATACTCTTTTCCGCTAATATTTTTCCATTTTCCGGATTACTCTCAAGCTCTTTAATCAAATTAGGAATCTGCGCTATCAGGCGTTTTATGAAAACATGCTCATCAACAAGAATCTTCATAGGTGGCGAATAGGAGACACCTTCACTTTTGGCTTTCCTTTTTATTTCTGGTATTTCAATCTCCCTGTCCGGATAGACAATTTTAGCTATCCCGGCCAGAATTACCCGTTCCTCATCCCCCGGCAAATTGTGGATCTCAATAATATCCTTGAGAAGGCAGGTGCCAACATTACAGGTAACACAGCCAATTTTAAACTCTTCCAGAAGTGTTCCCACTTTTGGAAATTCATCTATAATTTCTTTTATATACCTGTTAAGAAGCTTTTCCATAACATCTCCCGTTTTAAGCTTGTATTACCATATTAGCTATTTGAAGAGGTTATAACCTTGATGTGTATCAAGTGATTTGAGAATAATTACCCAATCAGCACTCTCCGTCCTACATCCTTCGTCTCCGCTCAGGATGAGCGGAGCTCCGGTCTGCGTTGGCCACAGCGGACTTCGTACCGGCAGGCGTGCTAATCCGTCTTTGCGGATTATCTTTAAAGAATATGCTTAAAACATATTCTGGCACGATGAACGGATGGGATCAGAGTAACATGAGAATACTGGCCACATTTCAATCACCTTGAGCACCTGCCCTGCAAACCCTGGCGGGCATGAGCTACCCCGTGAGATTACGCGCCCTTTAACTTCAGCAATTTTGGCTTTGGAATATTTATTCCGGTAGCCGGGATACATTATACAGTGCAGTATATGCTGAACCATGCTGGGGATATTAAAATTATAACCGGTAAGGTTGTAGAACATAGCCTCTTTTAAATCATCGAAACCACTACCGATATACGCCCGGGCACATCCACATTGTTCTCTTTTAAAAAGCGAAGGGCGCTTATGGCGGTATTATCATTGGCACAGGCTACTTCCAGCTCCTTACAGAAAGAATTTTACACTACCTTTGACTATTCAGGTTTTTGATATATATTATTGCTAACATAGGTTAGCTATCATGGAAAGTGTCAAAATGACCCAAGCTAAAAAGCAAAAACCCCCAGTCCAGCGATCTTAAAAATGCTCTCAGCCAAATTATGCAGACGCCCAACCCTCCGGATTCCTTTTTAATCACTACCAGTCGTATAGCGCTTAAGGCTAAAACCATTTTAGCGGAGTTGGGTTACAATACGGGCGTCAATATGAACCTGGCCAAATTCGGTGAGGACCCGGCCTATTTTAACAGCGGCATGATCTGCGTTAAACAGCCCCATGAACAAATGGGAGCTTTGGCCGCACGCATACTGCTGGATGAGACCCCCTCTGCCGACCATGTTTTAAATACAGAATTATTAATCCCCGGAAGGTAAAAAAATGAAAAGAAGCGTCATTAACAACATACTGGAAGAAGCTAAGGAGTTTTTTAATTCCATGAACTTCCACTTGCCGCCATGGGCACTCTGGTCACCTAAAGACTGGGCAAAGAATAATACTATTGCCAAAGACATAATAAAAAGTGCAATGGGCTGGGACATCACAGATTTTGGCAGTGAGGGCTTTTATAAGCGCGGCTTACTTTTATTTACTCTGAGAAATGGTATACATGGCGTAAATCACAAGATCTACGCGGAAAAAATCATGATAGTCAGAGAGAATCAGGAAACCCCCATGCATTTCCATTTTAAAAAAATGGAGGACATCATCAACCGCGGCGGCGGCAACCTGGTCCTGGAGTTATACAATTGTGCAAAAGATGAAAGCCTGGCAACCACCCCTGTAAACGCTTCTATTGACGGTATTATACGTGAAATAGCCCCAGGCAGCAAAGTCATCCTTACACCAGGTGAAAGCATCACCCTAATCCCGGGCATGTACCACCGCTTTTACGGTGAGGCCGGCAAGGGCCTGGTTCTGGTTGGCGAAGTCAGCTCTGTAAATGATGACACTAATGATAACCGTTTCCACGAAAATGTGGGACGGTTCCCGGCTGTTGAAGAGGACACAGCCCCCATCCACCTGCTGGTAAACGATTATCAGGCAGTGATGAAGGATAGCATGGTATGAAACTTGAATTTACAAATAGATATCTTGAGGACTATAAAAAGCAACTCAACCGGGTGCAGACAGCGTCCGGGTTTTAATCAGCATAACAGGTAGAATATGACAAACAAATTAATTCAATTTGGTGCCGGAAATATCGGCCGTTCTTTTATTGGCAAAGTATTTTCCCAGAGCGGTTATGAGGTGGTCTTTGTAGATGTTGATGAAACCATTATAAATCACTTAAACAAACATGGACAATATACTGTTATTTCCAGAAGTGATGGTGTTGAAGACAGGGCTCATGTGGTTGAAAATGTCAGGGCCATTAACGCGAAGGACAAAGCCGCTGTCATAGAGGAGATTTACTCAGCGTCCATTATAGCAACCTCAGTGGGAGCAAAAGCCATGCGGGCCATTATGCCCCTTATCGGCGGAGCTCTGGAAAGGAGACGAGGTGATAAAACCAAGGGCCCTATAGATATTATTATCGCCGAAAACATTCGGAATGGCGCTAATTTACTAAGGTCTTACCTGGCAAATTATGTAGATACATCATACCTGCAAAGTCACGTAGGCCTGGTGGAAACCAGCATCGGTAAAATGGTTCCCATAATTACCCCGGAGATGAAAATACAGGATCCACTTTTACTTATAGCCGAGCCTTACAACCATCTGATTGTAGACAAAAAAGGTTTTAAAGGCCCTATACCAGCTGTTACCGACCTTGACCCGGTGCGAAATATAATGGCCTTTGTAGACCGGAAGTTATTCATACACAACCTGGGGCACGCGGCCGCCGCTTACCTGGGCAGCCTTTACCTCCCCCATGCCAGGTACATTTACGAAGTGGTGGAAGACCCCGCTATCCTTCGGAAGATCAGGCGCTGCATGGTTCAGTCTGCCATGGCCCTATGGGTTAAATACCCTTATGACCTGCCCATGGACGACCTGGTAGATCATATTGAGGACTTGCTGAGCCGGTTCCGCAACCGCAGTTTAAAAGACACCATCTTCAGAGTGGGCCGGGACTTATCCCGTAAACTGGGCAAAGAAGACAGGCTGGTTGCCGCTCTGCTTTTGGCACTGGAGCGTCAGTATCCTGTTGGCGCCATTGCTGAGGCCATAGCGGCGGCTTTTGTATTTAATGCCCGTGACCATGAAGGTGAGCGCTTTGGCCCGGACGGAAAGGTTATAAATCTGGTAAATGATAAAGACATAGAAACCGCAATTAAGGAAATCTGCGGCCTTGATAACACTGACCGTTTGGAAGCCTCTGCCATAGACCAAATATTAAAGGCCTGGAATAAAATACACAATCACTCCCGGGAGCCTTCCCAATTGTCATAAGCTGCTGCTATTATTAAAGTCTAAATGGTCAAACCGGTTTTTTGAACGGCCCGGTGAACTTAAAAGTTTGCATTATTTCTGTAAAAAAAATGGACTCAAATCAGCATTGGTCACAACTATAGACAAAGAGGGTATTATTAATCATAATGGTCTGGAGTTATCTTCAGACATCCTGACCTCCGGGAAAAGTAAATGGCCCCCTTTTCAGGTTTCAGGAGGTTTGAGATTATGGTTCCTCAGCAGAATCTGTGGGTAAGTACATATTCAGATAAGTTACCTAATTGGTGAAATAAAGCCATTTTCAACACATTTAACTCTCTAAAACCATGGGGTTTTCTGATAGTGACTTTGACCCTGGCGTTTAAGCCTTCGATGCGACCGGAAAACAGACATATTGCTACCAATTAATTGCCCCTACATTGCCCTCTCCCCCAAATCCGTATCCAAAGCCATAACCAGTACATATCGTCTGAATTATTTTGTACCCGGCAATAAATCACCAAGCACAGATTCGCAGAAATTACCCGCTGCCCGGGCGTAATCTGTATGCATTTCGTGGCCGCCATGAAATGCGCATACGCTATGGGGGATACGGGCTTTTTTTATGCGCTCCACGTCCCTGTTAAAAGATACTGAAGAAAAGACTTTGTCCCTCTCACCCCGGCCAACCAATATACGGGGTATATTTAACAGCCCCTGTGACTCTGGAGGGATATCACCGCTCAGGATCATAACGCCGGCCGCCCGGTGCTTACCGAGAAGGGCCGCCCGGCAGGCCATACCCGCACCCTGAGAAAACCCAAAATATACTATGGTGCCTGTTAGGTTATGGTCCTGATATAATTGATCTACCACTCTGTTTATATACTCTATATTTTCCTGAATCCTGAATTCTCTGTCTTTTTTGGTCATCCAGCTATTGCCATACTCCCACTTGCCAGTATAGAAGGTATGAAGGGCCTCTATGGAGCAGTAAAGCCAGCTCTCAGAGCCTGGTATGGACTTAAGCATGGCCATGGCAGCCTCTGCCTCCTGACCAAAGCCATGGAAGCCAACTAAAAGGGGATACGGCCCCTTGCCAGCCGGGAGCTCAGACACATACCGGCCATTAATGGTAGTTTTAATATGATTAATTATTGCCGACACCGGGAATTACCTCAGCCCCGGACTGGAACCAGATAATATACATGAGCACTGGAAAAAATATTTGGAAAAATATCTTTTAACAAAAAGGTGCCATAAGATGATTTATGTTTAACCACCCTGAAACCCAGACCCTGCGCCCACCAGTGGAAATCCCTTACTGTCCAGAACCTGATATGTTCATTGGGGAAGTAAAGCCACTGGCTGGGTGTCCTGCCAAATAATAACCGTAACCGGTAAATATAGTGGCCGGTATTAGGTATATGTACTAGTATACCCTTGTTGGCCTGACTCTTTAGATAAAGTAAAAGCTTTTCTGAATCATAAAGATGTTCGATAATATCCAGCAACAGTATGTAATCAGATTTGGCCATACCCTCCAGGATACCGGAAGTAACATCGCCTACAACACCCTCAAAGCCATCGGCTTTAACCTGCTCAATGGCTTTGGGGGAAATATCCACACCCACCCCTTTAATATTTTTTTGAGCTCGGAGGAACTTAAGCACCATACCCTCACCACAGCCCACATCCAGCACCCGCGAACCTTCTTCTATAAAACTTGACACAATCATGGATTTGCGATAACGCAGAGAGAACAGCTTCTCCCACCACTTCATATTAAGAGAAAACCGGTACTTATTTTTATCCTGCTGCCGGCGGGCCCAGTAATCATCGTAGCCACCCTCTATAAGCTTAAGATCCAACTTTGGATAGCCAAAAATTGCATGAATAAAATTGAAGTGCTGCCAGAATAACTTGATATATTTTAACAATATATTAGACCGCCCGGGGTTATTGCAAACCTCCCGTTTAAGATGTAAAGCCTAATATAAAAATTAACAGCCTCATATGCACAGACTATTGCCTTTCCACCAGAATGGTGAGTGCAGGCGCGCCTGCCAGAGCTATTCAAATGCTGAATCCGACAGACTCCTAATACCCAATTAGAATAGCTCTGGCAGGCGCACCTTCACAGCCTTTCAGTTTTATGGGAAGGCAGTACAGTTCATACCAACCAGCATTTATTCCTGTAAGATTTATAGTTTCCAGCAAAATGAAACCGGCTCCAAGAAGTATATGATGAACCGGTGCAGGTTCTTCAAACGCTCCCACAGAATGATAATCTATGCCCACAAGTTTGATGCCCCTGTCTACCAGCCACTGAGCCCCATCAGGGGATATAGCCGTATAGTCCTTATGAAAAGTATTATCATTATTTTCCCAGAAAGAGGAATTCCTTGTATGAAAAAGTACACGCTCTGCTTCCTGCGGTATTTTTAAATGCCCCAGCACGCCCAGTGTAATAAGGCTCTCCTCAATCCTGGGAGAAACCCAAACCCGACCTGTGAGAATTTCAAGGTCCAGAGTATCGATAGTACCGCCGTCTTTTAAGAAATGAGCGGGGGCATCTACATGGGTACCGGTGTGAGCGCTCATTTTAAGCTTTGTCAAAGTAACATGGGCCCCCGCCTCTATATCGGCCACACGGCGTAGCTCCGGAACAGGATCCCCCGGCCACACCGGCAGATCACCAGAAACATTAACAGAAATATCATTAATATGTTTTTTTCTCATAATGGGCACCTCTATCTGGCTTGACCAGCCTCCGAAGCCGAAAGTGAGCGTCTTAAAAGCTCTGCTTTTAAGTATAAATAATCCGCCATAGCGGATTATGACACTGAGTACACTGGAAAGTGGTGAGAATCTAATACCTATGAAATCTCTTTAAAAATTAGATTCCAGACAAGCTGGAATGACTTTTTAAAGAGATTTCTCAATTATTAGAATGGAAAGCTCTGCTTTGCATTCTAATAAACTGATGGAGCATATCCC
>CAZRWX010000080.1:0-11111 GCA_964603925.1 uncultured Bifidobacteriales bacterium
GCCTTCCTTAAAAGTCTGGGCGCGCCTGTTGGTATGGAAGAAAAACTGGAAGGCGAGAGCGTAAATCGGCTTCCTAAAATTACAGCTAAAACCTTAGCTAAGGTTACAGCCAACGGTGATGCTGTCTTAATTACAGTAGCTGCTGCCAGGGATACCCTTACAAAATGGTTTGACGCGGGTTTTATTACAGCTAATGAGGCTTTGCTTTTCCAGGTTGGTGATCAAATTTTTATGGAAAACACAGTAAATGATACTGATAACTTTGAAGTTAAGAATGGCACTTCTCTGGTAAACGCTGGTCCCAACCCAGCAAGCCCCACGAGTTGGCGGTTCTGGTCCTTTAATGGCAAACAAAAAAAGGTGCAGATTAATGGTCTGGGTGATAAGGTAGGTGAGGAGTCCAATGTACAGGGCCTGGTATTTATTCCTGAAACTGATCGTCGTATTTATTGGAAGGGTGTAGCAACCAAACCGGCGGACGGTATCGAGACTGGTTCAGAGAGAGACAATACCGGTGACAGGGCTTCTATTTTTACCGACTCAATTGTTCGTTCTGTTGCTGACAATGACTGGGTACAATACGGTACAGTTGAATACTGGGATGCCAGTAAGGATAAAAACGTAATGGATATCGAGATTAAAATTTACCACAACAATACCATTAACCTGGCCAACGATACCTGGGCGGATAACAAAGCTGAAACCCACTTCGCTCTGGAAGACGAAACCAATCCTTCGGAAAAAAAGACATTCTACATAGTGGCCTGGCATTATGGTGAGACAAATCCCACAACTGCTGCCCCATACCAGTATCGTGAAGAGGGTGATGTTTATAAAGCCCGTGTGTGTGCCGACGCTGGCAAGACAGAGGCCGAATGTACCTTACGCGATGGCTTTACTTATTCAAAGCGCTTTATTGAGTATAACAAACCCCGTGGTAACGCGGCGGGTGAAGTTATATTTTATGATGAAAACGGCGAGGTTGTCGACAGGCAGTCAGAGAGTGATTAATATCAGGTTATCTAACGCGGGGCCCTGGCCCCGCAACCTTTTTGGAGGTTACATTGATTAGGAATATTATCAGGCTTGCGCCTGTTTTCTTTTTTTTCTTAATACCGGTTTTTGGCCAGAAGGCTGTAGATTCCAGCAGCTCAGCGGATTCTTCTTCTGCGGTGTTTGTGCCTCAAATCCAGTCTCAGAGCAGCGTTAAGCAGGAGATCAAATTTCCTCAAGACCCTAAACTTTGCGCGCTTTTATCTGTCACCTTCCCTGGTATGGGCCAATTATATCAAGGTCAGTTCCTCAAGTCATCTATCATGGCGGGGTTGTTTTTAGTGTCTTCTTCCATCATCAGCAATTATGCTCTCATCAACAGCGAGCGGGGCCGGGAGAGTATTTTTTTCCGGGACACCAACAACAGTCTGGTCGAAATCAAAAAACAGAAAACCATAGAGTTCGGGCAGTCTGAACTTACCAGCACCGAAAAAGCCATAAATATCACCGCCTTCCTGGCCGCTGGCGGTGTATATGTCTGGAGCATCATAGATACCTACAATCACGCACATGCATATAACCGCAAGCATTTCCTGGGCACTTTCGGTCAGGGCGGTCGTATTCAGCTGGTTCCTCGTCTGGCTTACGGTTCTCAGGGGGCCGATTTAGTATATCGGTTCTAAGAACAGCTGGCTCTGGTGTGTCGTATTGGCATTATCCTTGTTCTGCCAGGAACCGCCCCCTGTTTGAAATTCTGCTTCCCACTCCCCAATTTTCACTTTCGCTCGCGACGGCGACCCCCGACGGCGACCCCGATAAAACAACAATCCAGGTAAATACCTAACACCCCATCCCAGCACTCTTCCTTCATTATTCGTAAATCTACTGTTTGTAATTCTGCTGTCCCCACTCTCCTCACCATTTACTTCTACCCTATTACCAATAAAAATTTACTTTTAGAGCAAAGAGAAATTTGAAGGCCGGGTGCTTTTAATCGTTATTTACAAAGGATTATCCCATGGTACAAAAAAGAAGTGATCGCATAGAGTTCTTACAGCCGGAAGGTAAAAAAGAGTCGGGTCTGGTCGATTTAAGCAACACGGGGGTAGGTTTTGTCCACCCTACAGATATCCTCGTCGAAACCAAGGCTAAAATTACCATTAATCAGCTTACGCTCAATAGCAAGGTCGTTTATTGTAAAGAGACTGTGGGCGGCTTTCGCATTGGCCTGCATTTCGTCGGTGTCCCAGCTGCTCAAATCCAGGTTATAGAGCAATTGGTAGACAAATTTGGCCGTGGTGTGCCCTTGGATTTTAAAGCCGAATTCGAATAGCCTTTTTTTGTGAAATAAAAACCATCACAAGTATACCAGACAAGGCAATAATCTGTCTGAGTGTTATTTGTTCCCCATCCAGCCACCCCCAGAGCACCGCAAAACAAGGGATAAGGTAGCCCACCATGGACCCAAAGAGTGGGCCCGCCCTGTAGATTAGTTTGTAAAAAATAAAAGTCATTAGGCCCGTACACACCAGGCCCAGGAAAAGGAGAGAGAGGACTGCGGCGCTGAAATTCTCGTTTGCCTGTATACTGCCACGGGTCAGGGCCACAGGTAAGAGGGTGACTGCGGAAAATATCAGTGCACAGCAGGCCAGGACCAGGGGGTCTATATGAGCGAAACGCTTTTTAACATAGGTATTGCCTGTAGCATAGCTCAGGGGAACAGTGGCCCAGAGCAGGATGTGAAGGGGCGAAATCTGCCTGTCCCAGCCTTCATAAATTAAAAGAGATGTAAACGCGAACCCGCCTATTACGCCAATAAGCTCGTAGCGGTTGGGCACCTGCCTGAGCATGGGAAGGGAAACCAGAATAGTCATAATGGGCACAAGTGCCACAATCATACCGATAATGCTGCTGTCGTATCTGGCAATAAGGTAGGGTTGAATACAGAAGGGATACACATACCCTATAAGGGCAAGAGTATAAACAGGTAGTAGGTCTTTTTTGGCCAGCCTTTTACTTTTATAAAATAATAACCAGATTACTCCCAGAGCCAGAGCGCCCAGAACCACACGCGTCGAGCTGATATACAGGGGTGAAAAGCTGAGGGAGGCCTTTTTCATCAAAAAAAAGGAGATGCCCCAAAAGAAAGAGACTAAAAGAAATATGAGGTAATTCATTTGTTAAACCTGTAAGCCAGGACTTGGCTTTGAAACAAAGAAAGATAGATGATTAAATGCCATTTTTACCTTTTTTATCAATAATTGTCCGCTTTATCCTTCATCACGTTGTCTGCAGCTTAAAACGACTGCGATATTACCCTCTCTGTTTTTGACCCCTTGTTTTACTCAGGATGGGCTGGAGAGACTGTTGATGTCACGTGTAATCATATTAGTATATTAGCATTAACTGTTTTACTCTGAAACAATGTCTTGTTTCATATTATGTATCTGGCAGCTCAAAAGGCTGAATTTCGCTTATATTCAGGGTTATTAATTCAGGCACGGTGTTTGCGCTAAAGAAAGTAACAGTAAGTTAATTTCCAGGACAAACAATAAAATTCAAGGAGGTCTCAAATGTCCGCAATAGCAACAGATAAAGTCGTTCACTTAAACAAAAATAGTTTTTCCACAGCCATCAATTCCTCACAGCCGGTAGTTGTAGACTTCTGGGCAGAGTGGTGCGGCCCCTGCCGTATGGTAGGTCCCGTTCTGGAGGAGCTGGCTGGCGATTACGCAGGCCGTGCGGTCATTGCCAAGGTTAATGTGGACGAGAACCAGTCTCTGGCCGCCCAGTACGGTATCAATTCTATTCCCAATATCAAAATTTTTAAAAATGGTAAGGAAGTAGAGAATATTGTAGGCGCTGTCCCAAAAAATGTTTTCCAGCAGGCCATAGATAAGCACATATAATATCGAACTGGGGAACTGGCACTTAGTTAAAAGTGAAAAGCTAAAAGTGACAAGCTAAGGATAATTCTCACAGCTTGTCATTTTTCACTCAAAACTCATATCTCAAGCTGCAAGAACACCCAAACGATAGTAATACCCCCCTTGCAGCCACTCCCCACTCACAACTCACCACTCACAACTCACGACTCATGACTCCCCACTTTCCACTCCTCACTTTCCACTCACCACTCACAACTCACCACTCAAAACTCACCACTTTTCACTTTTCACTTTTCACTTTTCACTTTTCACTAAATTTTCACCACTCACCACTCACCACTCAGGCCAGTTCAGCAACTCTAAGCAAATCTCCCTACGGGGGAACTTTTCATTCTACATTTTGTCTAAATGGAAAAGGCTGTTTTAGATGTTATAAATGATCAAGACCATTCCTGGGTCCGGGAGTTCCAATCAGGCCTGGAGAGCGGTTTTAATCAGCTGGTGAACAAACACCGGGACAAGGCCTTTAATCTGTGTTATCGCCTGCTGGGCGATTATGAGGAGGCCAATGATTGCGCTCAGGAGACATTTGTGAGAGTATATAAGGCCCTGGGGCGCTTTAAAATGGAGTCTGCATTCTCTACCTGGCTGTACCGCATCGTGGTTAATGTCTGTAAAACCAGGCTGACATCAGCGGATTTTCGCCGGAAAAAGCAAAGCGTAACCTATGATGATGTAAGGGAAAATTCCGTTACCAGCCGTCTGGGTCGTCCCGAGGAAGATCTCCAGCAAAAATGGGAGAGGGAAAAGATCCAGGAATGCATCAATGCTCTGGCAGGCGATCATAAAGCCATTGTGGTATTGCGGGATATCGATGGTTTGGCCTATGAGGAAATAGCCGGTATAATTAAGCAGGGGCTGGGTACTGTTAAGTCCCGGTTGGCGCGAGCACGGGATCAGCTTAAAAAGTGCCTGAAGGGGTTGTTCTAATGAATTTACAACAAGCACAGGGGCTCTTTGAAGATTATCTAGAGGGTGGGCTGGATAAGGCCACCCGCCAGGCTATGGACCTTTTCATAGCCGGGGATAAGGTGGCAGCCCGGGAGCTCCAGGAGTTTAAGGGTTACCGGGAGAAGATGAGGGCCCTGCAGAGGGTGCCCGCCCCCGCTAACTTTTTGGTACAGGTGCGTCAACGGCTGGAGAAGAAGTCCCTTTGGGAGCGTATTCTAAATGCTGTGTTTGTGGCCCCGGCCCGTCAGCCCCGGCTGGCAGGGGCTGTATTGTCTGTCATACTGGTGGTTACGGTTTTTCTTTCCTATTACAAACCATGGACTGGCTCCCCGTTACCCGCAGAGGTTGCTGAGGAAAAGATAATGTCCCCCCTGGTACCTGCGCAGGCTTATGAGGAAGAGGCTCAGGCAGACGGTGATTTGTTAATGGATAAAGATGAGGCTGAAAAACCGGCATCGCCCCCCAGGCCTGGAGTTTCATCCCAAAAATCCATTAGTAATAGCCGGCTGGAAAGAGGCCGCAAACCGTCGAGGGCCAAATTAAAAACCGCTGAGTCAGCGGCACCCTCAGCTATATCTCAGGATGCTGCATCACAAGACGCCTTATCTGAAGCTCCATTATCAGCACCAGATAAACAAAATTCCTCCTCGCAGGAAGCCGCTTCGCAGGAAGCCGCTTCGCAAGAAGCGCTCACACCACAGGATGACCCCGGCGAAGGCAGTGTGTACGGCAGTGGCGGCGCCATGGCTAAAAAGAAGTCCAGAGTATTTAAAATTGCGGCCCCAAAAGCAAAGGTACAGTCTCCTTCAACCAGCACAAGTGCACAGGCATTTGAACTGGCTGACCAGGAGCAAAGCGCTCCTGAATCTGAAGTTTCCCGGGGCGATGCTGATGAGGCTTCAGCTGAGGCCTTTCACCTTAAGTTGTGGGTGTCTGAGGCAGGTACAGATAAAGGTCAGAGCACAAACCTCAGTCCGGTATACAAGAGTATAGAAGACCTGGCGGGGGAATTTGGAGTTAAAATAATTTTCAAGGGTGTACTGGAGAACGCCAGGCGGTATAAGTTTAATACACCTGCTCTTAAATTCGAAAAATTTTTGGAAAATCTCGGCAAGCTGGGTCAGTTAAAGGGCCTGCCTAAAGGTTTTTTACCAGTTAAGGGTAATTCAGTGTTGTTTACGCTTACTGTTGCCTCAGAGGGTTAATTTTATTCCTGAAACCCGGGAACTTTTATGCTTTCGTCTGGTCTAATCCTCAAATCCCTTACACAAACACCAGGATTTGGAGGAAAATATGGAAAAAGCGTTAAAAAATCTGCTCATAGGGGCCTTTATTTTTGGCTGTACTACCCAGGCGCCTGATATTGGCAGGGAGACTTCAAAAAATCAGTCTCCAGTACCAGTGGTCGAAAAAAAGGAGGCCGGCAAAATTGAAGAAAAACAGGCTAATACCCCTGAGCCCGGGGACAAGGGCAGAGTCTCATCTATCAGAAAAGTAAAATCTTCACCAGCTTCCAGTCCGACAATATCTTCGCTGGGAGAAGTTGAAAACTTACTCATGGGCAGCGGAAGAGGTATTGGAGGAGCTGGCGCCGCTCCCCGGATGGCAAAATTCATGGCCGCCGGTGTTGGGGGTATGTCTCGCGGGAGTATGGGTCTGGGAGGCGGCGCTTATTCAGAGACTGATGACTTTGACGCTGAAGCCTATGATCGTATTTACGAGAATGCCTTTAGAGACGCTCTCAGGCAGCCCCTTTCCACTTTTTCCATCGATGTGGACGCGGCCTCCTATGCCAATACCCGGCGGTTCCTTAACCGCCACCAGCTTCCTCCTGCCGATGCTGTTCGTTTGGAGGAATTAATTAACTACTTCTCCTATACCTATGATGAACCCAATGGATCCCATCCATTTTCTATTACAGCTGAGGTATCCCAATGCCCGTGGGCTGCCGGGCACAAACTTGTACATATAGGCTTAAAGGGCCGCACAGTTGAGGCCGCCAACCTGCCTGCGTCCAACCTGGTATTTCTGCTGGATGTATCTGGTTCCATGGAGAGCGCAAACAAGCTGGGGTTGATGAAAAAGGCCTTAAGGCTGCTGGTTAACCAGCTGCGGGATGAAGACCGTGTATCCATAGTGGTATATGCGGGGGCCGCCGGTATGGTACTGGAGCCAACGGCAGGCCATCATAAAACCAGGATACTGGAATCGCTGGAGAACCTGCGGGCGGGGGGCTCCACTGCCGGCGGCGCCGGTATACAACTGGCCTATAAGCTTGCAGAAAATACCTTTATTAAAGGCGGTAATAACCGGGTAATACTGGCCACTGACGGTGATTTTAATGTTGGTGTATCCGGTGACGGCGCTCTTACCCGCATTATTGAGGAAAAACGTGAGAGTGGTGTATACCTTACAGTGCTTGGCTTTGGCATGGGCAATTACAAGGATTCCAAAATGGAGAAACTGGCCGATAAGGGTAACGGCAACTATGCATACATCGATAATTTGCTGGAGGCTAAAAAGGTGCTGGTTAAGGAGATAGGGGCCACTCTCTTAACCATTGCCAAAGATGTTAAGATTCAAGTGGAATTCAACCCCGCCCGGGTCAACGCTTACCGCCTAATTGGTTATGAAAACCGCATGCTCAAAGCCGGAGATTTCAACGATGATAAAAAGGATGCCGGCGAGCTGGGCGCGGGCCACACTGTTACCGCTCTTTACGAAATTGTTCCCGCTGGTGTTAAAATAGATATACCCTCCATTGATACACTCAAATACCAGAAGACAAATAAATCATTTTCTGCCAAAACTGATGAAATCCTGACTGTAAAATTCCGCTATAAAGCCCCGGAGGATTCTGTAAGCCAGCTTATTGTGAACAACCTTAAAGATATGGGTGCCGGATTCACAAATGCATCGGAGAATTTCAGGTTCTCTGCGGCGGTAGCGGGTTTTGGTATGCTCCTGCGTAAATCAAAACACAAAGGCCAAATGGATTATGACCGTGTACTCCAGATAGCCAAATCCTCCAAAGGCAAAGACCAGGAGGGTTACCGGTCGGAATTTATCCGCATGATTGAACTGGCCCAGGCCATTGAGGGGGGAAAATAATTATGAATTATGAATTGTTGAAGTGCAGTCCCGCTTTTATCCTGATCCCACCCGCTCTTCCTGAGTACTGAGCCTGCCGAAGTATCGAAGGATGCGGGACGAAGGAGGCGGAATGTTTTCTTTATTCATAAGGGCTTTTGCGTTTTGCTGTCACTTCGAACACTTACATGACTTAGAGGTAAAGTGAGAAGTCTCCCTGGAATAGCAGGGAAATTTCTCCTCCATTACGCGCCTGTAAGGCGCCACTATTTTAATTCATAATTCATAATTTCTAATTCATAATTTATTATTACTCAATGAACTTATCTCAACACCTTTCTCTCATTTTAAAAGTCCTCATTATCGGGATTTGTATTTTTCTTCTTCTCAGTGTTCTTATTCCCGATCTGCAGGGCATTTTCAAGTTTATTAGCCGGTAGCCGGTTTACTATTACTACCCGGTCGCCCCTTTGAATAGCCCCGAAATGGGTACCTCAAAAGGGCGCTTGCTCCCGTTTACAAACTCAGGGCCCTGTACGATGACGTGAGCATAGACCCAAACCGGATAATTTCAGATAAATATCTTGAATTTTATCGGGAATCGTTTAGTCAGAACGGGAACTCACTAATTTGTGGATTTCCGTTCTAACAATCCCATGGAGCACGCCTGTTTAAGGAAATTCTTAAACAGGTTAGTTAATTGCAGAGCAATTAAACACAAACATGAGTTATGCTCCTGCCTTCGTGGGTTCCCCACTACGTCAAGGCAGGCATCGGGCATTATCGTTCAAAGGTTGAAATAAATGCTCAATATTTGCGCATAATAATTACCAAATACTGGCTGGAACTACAAATTTTGCCATTTTCCTGTATAAATACTAATGGCATGGAATTCGCACTGTATGAGTATGGCAGGTGCAGGTTTAGGTTTAGGTTTAGTGGTTTGTAACAAAGGGGAAATTTATGAGTTATAGTCCTTATTTTGCAGCAAATTTCGGTACTTTGCAGACTACGCGGTTGAAATTTGAGGAAGAACGGCATCTTATTAAAGAGAGTCAACTGGGTAACAGGGAGGCCCTGGACGATCTTATCATGCATAATTTGCGTTTCGTTATTTCTGTTGCCAGGCAATATATGGGTCATGGTCTCAACCTGGTAGAGCTGGTGAGCGAGGGCGTTATCGGCATGCATAAAGCCGCCATGCGTTTCGACCTTAAGCAGTCGGTCAAGTTTATCTCCTATGCGGTTTGGTGGATAAAACTAGGTATTCAGACAGCGCTTTATGACCAGGCCAGTGTTGTTCAGCTTCCCATTCATAAGCAGCTGCTGCTCAAAAAGTTTCGTCGTCAACTGGAAAAGTGCGAGGGGGACTTAAATAAGGTTTTTGAATGTGATGAACTCAAGGGCCGGGAGCGCGATATCGCCAATATGGCTGAGGCTATGACAGTGACAAGTCTGGATGCCCCCATTACATCTTCCAACAGCAAGGATGCCGGCCGCACCACCTTGTTAGATATGCTGGAGGCTCCCAGTGATGATGATACCAGCTTTGAGACCGGTTCGCTTAAGCGTTCTCTGGAGCAGGCGCTGGACAGTCTGGAGCAGCGCGAGGCAGTGATTATCAGGCTTTATTATGGTTTTAATTACAGCAAGTGCTTCACGCTGGAGGAGATCTCCAGCCAGCTTCATATTACCAGAGAGCGCGTGCGCCAAGTCAGGGAGACAGCGCTTCGCAAGCTTTCCAGAAATAAAAAATCAAAAGATCAGCTCCTGCTTTATTTCGATCAATTCGATACCGGCAGTCAGTCTGCTCCCTTCCACAGGGCTGTGGCCTAACGCACCTTGTTATTGTGCCGTTTTAACGGTATCGTTTTAACTTACCACCTTTTATACTCTCTCTCCAAAGAGTAGATGGGGAACCCTGTTTGTATTAATACAAGCAGGTTTCTCCCTTAACTTTTGTATTTTTAATTTATCCGTATAGCCTTTTGGGGCTTTTATTTTATGATTGGGCGTTTGGTACAAGCGCGTGGAAGGGGTTTATAAATGAATGCAGCAGTTATTGGTTGCGGTGCCTGGGGAACCACTCTGGCCAAGGTACTGGCAGAGAACGGCCATCAGGTGGTTATCTGGAGTCATGATGAGGCCATCGCCAGGGACATAAATGACAACCACTTGAACAGTCTACTGCTTTCGGGGGTCAATCTGCCTGCTTCTATTACCTCTACCTGTTCTTTGGAGCAAGCCTGTGTGGGTAAAAGCCTTATTGTGATGGTAGTGGCATCAGCCTTTTTTGGTGATACAGTAAAAAAAATGATACCCCATATACCCGCTGATGCCTGGCTGTTGTCGGCAACCAAGGGCCTTAACGAAAAAACAAAACAAAGGGCCTCTCAGGTATTAGGGGAGCTTTTACCCCAGGGGCTTAAGAGTAGGATGGCCGTTCTCTCTGGTCCCAACCTCAGCGGGGAAATTTCCCGTCAAAAGCCCTCTGCTACAGTCATATCATCTGTTGAAAATGACACTGCCTGTGCTATACAGGGTTTCTTTAATAATAATTATCTACGTGTGTATACTAATAACGATGTAACCGGCACGGAGCTTGGGGGCACCCTAAAAAATGTTATCGCCATAGCGGCGGGCATTATTGACGGCCTGGAGTTAGGCGATAACGCCAAGAGCGCCGTAATGGTGCGCGGTCAGGTAGAAATCACCCGTCTGGCCCTTAAGCTGGGGGCTCAGAGCGAGACTTTCTACGGCCTGGCAGGCATGGGCGATTTAATCGTTACTTGTTCCAGTACCTTGTCCCGTAATCATTTTGTAGGCGAGAACCTGGGACGGGGCCGTAAGCTTAAGGATATTTTAAACGATATGACAGCGGTCGCTGAGGGTGTGGGCACTACGCGGCTGGTGTACGAGTTAGCACGGGAGCAGGGTGTGGAGATGCCCGTTACCGAGCAGGTATACAAGGTGCTGTTTGAGGACAAACCAGTTCAGGAGGCTATTAAAGATCTCATGAACAGGGAGACTAAGGCCGAGGGCTGAGGTCAAGCAGTTTAAGTGCCTGCCGGCTGAAGTGCCTGCCGGCTAAAGTGCCTGCCGGCTAAAGTGCCTGCCGGCTAAAGTGCC
>CAZRWX010000080.1:11211-12913 GCA_964603925.1 uncultured Bifidobacteriales bacterium
GTGCCTGCCGGCTAAAGTGCCTGCCGGCTAAAGTGCCTGCCGGCTAAAGTGCCTGAGGTTGGAGCGGCTAAGGCTGGAAGCCGGTCATTTGTGCTCCGGGTCTTTTTTTTAAGCTCAATGTTCTTGATTATTGTATCTTATACTGTATCATTCCAAGGGGTAAGTCCTGGCTTTTAATAAAGAGTTTTTTATAAATCCGCAATAGCAGTCAATAGGGCTTTACCATTTCAATAACAAGTAAAACACGGGCTCCAATGAGCCTGTATTTTTTAAAAGAAGGGTAGTATAATGAATAAAATTAAAATATTGATAGCCGCTGTTGCTGCTGCCGGCTTGTTTATGGCCTGCAATTTACAGGAAAAGAAGTCTGCGGCTGTAGATTTAACCGATGAGCGTCAGGCTTTCAGCTACGCTCTTGGTGTGGATATCGGCGGCTCTTTAGATCAGTACAAAGACGAGCTTAACGTGGATGTACTTATACAGGGTCTCAGGGACACCCTGGTGGCCCGGCTGTCTAAATTACCAGCCGATACAGCTGAGGCTATTAAGAAAAACGCTTTCGAAAGGATTAAAACCGCACAAACAGCCCAGAATGTGGCTAAGGAAGCCACCTTTCTAAATGAGAACAAAATTAAGGCTGGTGTCACAACCACTGAGAGTGGTCTGCAATATACGGTAATAGCACAGGGGGAGGGGGATATTCCTACAGCTGAGGATATGGTAGAGGTCCATTATACCGGTTCTTTTTTAGATGGCCGGGAATTTGACAGCTCCCGTAAACGCGGTGAGGCCATTAAATTCAAGGTCGGTGGTGTAATCCCGGGTTGGACAGAGCTTCTTCAGCTCATGAAGGTTGGTTCCAGGTATAAGGCTTTTATACCCTCCCGCCTGGCCTATGGCCCCCGCGGTGCCGGCCGCGCTATCCCGCCTAATACCATGCTTGTTTTTGATGTAGAGCTGATATCAATAGTTAAGGAGTAGCAGGAGTTTTTATATGGATGTCTTCGTCCATATAAGCTCCAAAAATGTCATCTCGACCTGTTCTCAACTCTTATGTTAAGGGAGAGATCTCCTTGGAGTATCCAGGAGTGGAACATTTATGTAAATCCAACGGAGATTTCTCACTATCCAAAAACAGGGCTTTGTTCGAAATGACATTTAAGACATTCCCCTGCCAGGTAGCCGGTGCTCCAGGCCGCCTGCAGGTTATAGCCGCCTGTAGGGCCGTCCAAATCTAAAAGCTCGCCTGCAAAACAGGCGTTGCCCACAATTTTCGATTTCATGGTTTTAGGGTCCACCTCATTTAAGCTCACCCCTCCGGCGGTTATGATGGCTTTTTCAAAGCCTGCCAGGCCCTTATAGGTGAGTGTAAATTCTTTTAAAAGAGCCAGGAGATTTTTTCGTTCAACTCTGGTAACCTCGTTTATTTGTTTGTCCGGGTCTATGCCGCTCAGCATTATAATTACAGGTATAAGCTTGGCTGGCAGAAGCATTTTTAAACTGTTCTTGAACTGTTTATTGTTTTGTTCGGCAAAATCTCTTTGTACCCTTTTGTCCAGAGTGGCGTAGTCCAGTGCCGGCTTGAAGTCTATTTTTATAGTAAGGGGCCCGGTGTCACATTCCTGAATATTCTTGCTCAGGTTTAATATTATGGGGCCGCTTAAGCCGTTTTGGGTAAATAATGCCTCACCAAAGTGAGACG
>CAZRWX010000081.1:0-6092 GCA_964603925.1 uncultured Bifidobacteriales bacterium
TTTGTTTTTTGATTAGAATTTTAGCAATAAAATGCGTTATATGAGACCTACACCCACCATTTCTATTTGTTGATCTTTATCAAATTTCATCCATTTATACGAATCCTCATCGCATAATCCTCCCTCTAAACCAACCCCAGCCGCGCCGCCCGGGACATGAGGAGACTGCGGTACTCAGCAGCGGTGGGAGCGTCCAGGAACCCCTGGGTCACAAACTCAAGCGCCCGGGGGAAAAGGATACTGAATTTATCGAAGGTGTTTTTTAATTGAATTGTATTCAAGCCCGCACTCTCCCCCAGGGCGGCGAAGTCTTTGGGGCCGATACCCCTTTTTTTGCCGTTAAGGGTAAGGGCCGACTCCTCGCTGTCTTTGGATTCTGGTATTAAGAGGCGGGTGGCCAGCAGGTCGTAGGCCGGGGCCAGAGTAAAGGCGCCGGGGGAGACATTGATAAGCGAAAAGTTTTTAAGGTGCATGTCGGCATTGCCGGTTAAAAATGAAAATAAAGTTATTTCAAAAAATGTTACGCAATCCAGCAGGGGGTGGGAGGAATATTTGCGGATAACTTTTGCCGTCATCTCCAGAGAGCCTTTGTATTTGTCCTCCGTAAGCCGCCCACTCAGCTGACACAGATCTTCCATAGCAAGTTTTTGTTCGGCCTTCACCCTGTCTATGCGGCGCGTGAGGTATGCCCATTCACCGGATTTTAGTTTTATCAGGCAATGGGGCACTGTCTCCAATTTAAAAATAGCCGCCAGGTGCATGGTCATGTCCTCTATCTCGGCTATATTAGGGTAGGCGTCTGTGGGCGGTTTGAGGATATAATTGCCCCAAAGGCCCACAACGGTCAAACGTGCAGCTTCCCCTGTTATTTTTTCCAGCTCCAGAGACAGCTTGGATTGGACCCCTGGTACCGAAACGCTACGCCCCACCACCTGGCCCGCCAGCTTGTACAAGTCACGCCTCCGGTAAGGGATAATGGGCGGCACAGGCGCATCAAACATTTTACGGCTGCATTTTGGGTGGAAGGCGGCCAATTGCCCTTCAACACTCCCATAACAATACGGGCACCGGACTTCAGGGGGGGGTGTCTTCATTTACTGACCCCGGTAGCTGGCAGTATGCTTACATTGCCGATGCAGTCCCGGCAGCAGGCTAAAAGTAACCCCATCCTGTCCCGGGGATCCAGTTTCCAGTTTTCCCGGGCGATGGCTAATAGCCAGCCCTCTGGTATAAGGCCGTCAAAAAACGGAAATAGTGTTTTGCTGGTATACGCCTCAGGGGTGATTGGAAGCGTGACACTCACCGGCCGGGGGGAGGACCGGGATAAGTACTCTGCATTGTATATAAATGAGTACCCTTCATCATTCTCCTCTATGACCCCGGCCAGAACGCCATCCACATATACATTACCCCATCGGTTCATTCAGATCCCTTTTGGGCACCGGCCCCAGTTCATGACCAAAAAGAGCCAGAACCTGGTTGACCTTGCTCAGCCTCAGGCCCTTTTTGCCCTGCTCCATATCGCGGATAAAGCGCACCCCCACCCCAGCCTTGAGCGCCAGGTCTTTCTGAGTAAGGTGGGTGAGTGCCCGTTTTTCTTTTAAAAACTTAATAAGCATTTTGGCCTTTTAATTTATTGATAACCCCTATCGGGTATAATTTAAACTATTCATTAATATAATATACCCTTACGGGTATAAAGTCAAGGGAAACGGCTATAATTATACCCGAAAGGGTATAGTTATAGATTATTAAGGAATTTTATACCCCTACGGGTATAAACCCCATACCGTTAACGGGGATCCAGGTATCTCAGCCAGCGTAATTAAAGTAGTCTTCCATAGATATGACGGTAACACCGGCCCGGGCCGCCCGGGCTTCGAAGCTTTCCGGGCTTTTATTGCCCATTACTAGCACGTCCATCCTGGAATAACCCACGGGAGGGGTATAGGATTTGGCTTTCAGGCTGTGGATCCAGGAGGATTCACATTTGCCCCATTTACATTCCACTACCCTGGATATCCTGTCCCCCGGGCATTCAATGATTATATCTATCTGGGTTGTATTGTCCCAGTAATCGAGCACTTGGTATCTGTCGTCTTTGAGCATCATTTTGGTAAAAAAGGGAGCGCCGATTCCGATTCTGTTCTCCAGCATTACCCGCACCAGGAGCTCAAAAGCCAGGCCCGAAAAATCCGGAATAAAATAGCCGGTCTGTAACAACGATGAAGCCTCCGGGAATATCAGGCCCGAGCCATTATTTTTAATTTTATAACTGAGCGGCGCCAGGATCTGATAGTAGAAATTCAGGAAGAAATCTTTCATGTAATAGCGTACACCCTCCCCATTGCGTTTAGGGGAACAGTGCGCGGGCTTTTTGCTGAAAACTATTTCATAATCAAGCAATTTTTCAATCATTTTGGAAAGAGAGGACTTGGGGATGCCGGTTTTAAGGGCGATATTCTTTTGCTCGCACCCAGCCTGGCCCAATACGGAGAGCATTTTTTCCACGGTTTTTTTGCCGGCATTATTAAAATCCAAATCCAGAAGTTCTTCTACTTCGTCCAGGAGATTGTGTGATTGTGTGAAGAAGGCGCCGTTTACAGCATGAATAAAACCTTTGGAAGCATTAAGCCTTTCCAGATAATAAGGGATGCCCCCAGTCATCATGTATGTCAGACAAGCCTCCTCCATGTTCCAATTAGGAAAACAATGGCTCTTGACCTGAGCGGGTGTAAAAGGACGGACCCACAGATGTGCTCTGGTTTGTAAGCCTCTCAATATCTTTTCCTCGCCACCGGTCATCCTGGTGAAAAATTTATTGGAGGAACCGCAAATAATAACCTTAATAAGGCCGCCCTTTTGCCACCCCACCCAAGCCTCTTTCAAGGCGCCCGCAAACCCGGTTCCCTCCCGGCAGATCCACTGGATTTCGTCGAGAATTAGAACGGGTGATTTGGTTGCTTTCTGTGTGTATTGATGGACTTCCTGGAAAACCCGGGACCAATCCAGGTACGAGGCCTTTATCTCCAGCAATGTCTGGTCCCCGGAAAAAGCCGCCCATCTATTGATAAAGGACTTCAGCAAATTGGGCGCGCTGATATCTGAAGCGCCCGCAAACAGGAACCGGCTGCCAGGGTCAGAATTGGCAAAGTCTTGGAGAAGCCAGGATTTGCCCACCCGCCTGCGCCCCCTGAGGTACATAAGTTCGGCTTTCCCCGAACCCGCAAAGGCTTCGAGTTGGGTAAGCTCATCTTTTCTGATTAAGGGCTTCATAAATCCAAAACAATCTAAGTTGCGGTTTTCAAGTTAATATATATAATGCAACTTGAAATGTTAAGCTAATTGGGGTTATTTAATTAATAAATCATACTAATAATCACAATAACCCGTATTTTAACGATAAACGCAAGTTGCATTTCACAATGCATCGTCAAAACAGCAACTTAGATAAGCATTTACCAAGTATTAAAGAACGACAGGGGAATAACAAACCCCCGCTGCCGGCGAAATACCGCTGGTGCTTTACGAAAACACCTGGGCCTGGCACTCAGATATTTAGGCCTGCGTAATTCATATTAAAAGAAATTGCTCCATCGGGGCCCATTCCTTTTTCCAGATTCTAGGCACCAGAAAATTTGTAACAATGGGAGATAAATCCTCGGAAAACAATTCTCTCTCCCGGGGGGGCAGGTTGTATAGTAAAAAGGGCAGGATTTGATTAGCCGGGCGTGAATGGGCTTCACTGTGCACTGATATATTTTTAAGTAGCTTATTCTGATCTTCCAAATTAACATTTCCCGATATGGTGATTTCGGAGAAATTAACTTCCTCGCGATGCATATGAGGGCCCCACAAAGACTGCAGATCCACCAGCATGACACCCAGGGCGCCTATATATTCTTGAGGATAAGTATCTATCTGCATCCTGTTAAGTAAATGCTCAAATTGCGCCAGAGCTTTTATCATCTCCACATGCTCTTCCTCAATAAGTCTGTAAGGGGCATCGGGTATTTTATCTTTAAAAATGGGAAAGGCTACTTCATCCTCAGTTAAGTGGTGGGCCACAAACGCCGTGCGCAGGCACTCCATATACATGCACGCGCCCTTTTGAACCTCAGCAGTGGGAAAACCTGTATCAGCATACTTTGCCATGGTGGTAACAGATACATGCAGAGCGCGGCTGATGATCATGTGTATAAGCATAAGGTTACCGGCAACCCGGGACCCTGCCCCGTTAACGTCCTCCCCTGTGTCCTGCCCCCTGGCTTCTTTGGCGGCTGCACCTACCAGACCTACTGCCATAATCTTCCCCATAAAACCCAGAAACGATCGTCGATCTGCCTCCAGCCTGTCTGTGAGATAAAAGCGTCTGTCTCCAGGCCCAAGTGTGATATGCGGATTGTGAACAGTCATAGTTTCCCCTCCTGTCAGAACAGGCTATACAGGTTAATCTATGATTTGGTATATGGGAAACTCTACAGGCTACAACCGGGGTCGGGCAAAAACCCAAATCCCGTTGCTACACCCCACCTTCTTGTAGGCAGGATTCATGAATCCTGCCTACGAGAGGGATGGGGCGTAATCCTGCCAACGAGAGGGATGGGGCGTAACCCTGCCTACGAGAGGGGTAGGGGCTAATCGAAATAGGGTTCGTGGGTATCCTTACCACGGACTTCAAAGCACATCTCCACCTGCTCCCTGGTATTTCGTGTTACCGATAAAGGCGGCAGATTATCCAGCTTAAAGAAACCAGCATCCAGGGTCTCGATATTTGGTTTAAAATCGCCGGAGACATAATCGCATTCTACAAAAAATTTATAGATGGTGTATAACCAGGGGGGCTTATTGCGTTTACGGGAGTCGTGAACGGCTATAAGGCGCTTTGGCCGCACTACGGCACCGGCTTCCTCCTTTGATTCTTTAATTACAGTCTCCTTAACAGAGCAGTCAACATCACACCATCCCCCAGGTAAAGACCAGAGGCCATCAACCTTTTCTTTTATAAACAGAAGCTCATTTCCCTTAAATATGGCCGCCCGTGCATCCACTTTTGGTGTTTGATAACCCTTTCCCCCTGCAAAAAGCTCTTTTAACTTGCCTACCCCGGCCTCAGTGTAGTGGTCCATAATGTCCACACTTAAATCCCTGATCTCCTGAAAACGCAGTAAATCGTGGGGATTATTTGAATAAGCCAGACCTGCCTGAGCAATAAACTGCAGTTTATTTGCCCAATCAAGCCATTTGGGATTCGCATCCATAGGAGATTACTCCCGGTTAGAAGGGTTTATGACAAAAAAGCAATAACTGATCATGGGTTCTTTTTATACTCATGCTTACAATTTAGGTAATTACAAATGACCATTATGATATCTTTCCTGACTGTTTCAAAATTATTTACCAGCGCTTTTCTTTATAGTCTGGGTATCGCCACTATTTGCTCTGGTCAATATCTCAATTCTGATGATAAGTTACTGCTTAACACTTCCCACCGCTGGGTAAAAGCAACTAATGTGATATCCATGGAAATTGGTTACATATTTGTAGGGGGGTAAAGGCCTAATACATAAATTACCCTTGCAAAACTGAAATCCTGACTGTAAATTGTTCTTAAGCTTGAGCCGGCCCCCATGGGGGCAAAGAGGAATCCCGTTAAATTCGGGAGCGAGCCCGTCGCTGTAAGCGGTACGAAATCCCAAGGTAAAGAAAGCTTGCTTTCTTTACACATTGCCACTGTGCCGGTCTGTAAAGTCAGACCTTACATGGGAAGGCGGGAGAGTAGGTGCCTGCCCTGTTTAACTACAAGGCAGCAAAGCCGCAAGCCAGAACACTCCCCGGTTCAGCCCATCAACTTTCGGGTGCAAAGTTGGGGTGTGCCGTAAGGGCGCCTTCACTATACATTCCCGGGTTGATTTTCTGGCAATTTTTTTTGCCTGGTTTTAACAAGTCACGTGGTCTGACATAAAGTGAAGTTTTTACAAATAAATATAACCAGATGCGTTACCGCTAATTTAAGGTTTGCGGCGCTGCTTCTTCTTGTTGTGCAGTATGCGGCTACCGCTTCGGCTACCGCTTCGGCTACCGCTTCGGCT
>CAZRWX010000081.1:6192-12873 GCA_964603925.1 uncultured Bifidobacteriales bacterium
CGGCTACCGCTTCGGCTACCGCTTCGGCTACCGCTTCGGCTGGCGTTAATCCATCGGTTCCATCATACGACACTCTTAACCTGCCCACTCTAAAAGTACAGGAAGCTGCCTACCAGGATCGTAACTGCGTACGGGACATAATCCGGCTCACAGACGAGGAGCGTCTGCATCTCACTACAGACCAGATGCTCTTAAAAACACCCGGCATCACTACTGTTAAAACCGGCGGTATCGGCAACTACATGGGCGTAAGCCTGTGGGGGTCTTCGGCCAACCAGGTTAATGTTTACGTTAACGGTATACTACAAAACCAGGCCGCTAACGGGGCGGCCTTTCTCTCGGACATCGATCCCGCTCAAATAGAGGAGATAGAGGTATACAAAGGCATGGCGCCCGACTTCCTGGAAGGCAGCCCCATGGGCGGCACTATCAACATTATTACCAGGCAGGGGCAAAAGGGCACTCTGGTTCAAGGTGATATAGGGGCGGGGTCTTTCAACAACTACAAAGCCAATGCCAGCGTCCAGCTGGGTGGGGAGGCTGTCAATTCTTTTTTTCACGCCGGCTGGGACCAGGGCGTAAACGATTACGAGTATCTTGATGATCTGGGTTTGGAGAGTGGTAAAAGTGAGGACGACCTTACCAGACGCGTATTACTGCATAACGATCACCGCCTGCTTTCACTTCATTCTGTTACCAGCGTGTATACCAGTGGTACACGCTCTCTGGTAATAGATGCCGGTTATTCGGATCTGGAGAAGATGTACCCGGCCAGCGGCCTGCGGGTGGACTCCAATGTGGGTGCCCGGCGTAATTCGGCCAAAGCCAATGTGCAGCTTAATTACCGGGATAATGGCCCTCGTAACACCATTTCAGGCCGCCTGTACTTTAATATAGTCAAGGACGAATACATAGACAGCGCTGGTTACGTGGGTGATGGCTACGACCTGGACAAGGATAACTTTTATACTGCCGGTGCCGTTATCTGGAATCGGTATCAGCTTAATAAAAAGCTGCGGCTCAGCGGTCAGGGCAGCTATTCAACTAATATACATCAGTTCGCCGATAAGCTTAACAATGTTACCTATCCGGAACTTTACCGGTTTTCGGGTGAAGTAAAATTAGCCCCGGATTATACTTTTAATATAAAAAGCCGGTTTAAGACCCAGCTCACGGTTACAAATTATCTTGAGGAGTATTACAGTGGCGTTCGTTACTCCCAGTTTAATGACGTTTTACCCCGTAGCATACAAAACACCCTGTGGAGCCTATACGGTGAATACCAGTATACACCGGCGGCCAATATGGAAACATATATTTTGGCTGGCAAAGGCTACCGCATGCCTACCTTTTACGAGCGCTTTGGTGACCGGGGCAGCATTAAGGGCAACGCCAATATTTTACCTGAAGAAAATATAACTTTCAGCACTGGCTTTATATACCATCTGCCCCACCTGGAAATTACCACACGCTATTACCACATAAGCGGCAACAAAACCATTACCACATCACAGAACTCCCAGAATACCATAGTATATCAGAACACAGACGCCACTCAAATAAACGGGGAGGAAATCTCTTTAAAGATTTTTGAAAGCGGCATATTTTCCACTCTGGTAAACCTCACCCACCAAACACCCATCAACCGCTCCCTGGCTACTGATGGCGCTTATCGGGACAACAGGTTTCTGCCTTACCGGCCCATTATACTTTTGCACATCTCTCAGGACCTCTATTGGAAGGGCTTCCACTTTAATGCCGCATCCACTCTGCGCGGCCTTACATTTTATAACCCCTCCAACACACCCGCCATCCAGGACCTCTACAGTGAGAACACCAACTATCACCTGCAGCACAACACACGCCTGAGCTACAGCTTCCACAAACTTCAGACCACCCTCAGCCTTAATAATATTACTAACGAAAACCTTTACGACGTATTCGGCAGCCCCCTGCCGGGGCGGAATTTTAAAGCCACCATACAACTACATCTTTAAACAACAGGAGTTTATCTTGAAATCAACTTTCTTAACGGCTTTTGCCCTGTTCATCACTCTGACCCTGGCGGCGTGCCTTTTCGACGGGGAAACATCAGGCAGGGCAGATAATCAGATTATTAAAAATGATACAACCTTTCAGGAGGTCTTGCCCGAACTTTCCAGTGTAAGCACAGCTCAATATACACTACTTAATGTCAATAGGGATTCCATACTTGTTTTTACCATTACCGATACCACAGACAGGAAAGACTCTGTTTTTAAGATTACGGTCACAGTAACCCTGGGTAGCCTGGACAGCATAGCGGAGCTGAAATACGCTATCCCCGCTATAACAACCAGCGCAGACACAGTCCTTACTGCATCTTATCAGCTGGAGGCAGGCACCCTTACCATAGACAGTAATCAGCTGGATACATTAATAATTAAGGAGACTTATCCTCAAAAGGAAATTTTTGTAGATAACCTGAAAATTGTGGAGGATTCAATAAAAACCACCACTATTTTTAGAACAGTCACTATCTATAATTACAAATATATCAGTTCTGCCTGGTCACAGGATGCCGGCGGGGCCTGGGTTGAGAATGCCGACACTATTCCCGGTTCTATTAACTTACCGGCAGCAGTCGATACAACCATAGTCCGGGCTTTAGTCAGCGACACCTTTAACCTGGCCGAAAACATGGTACTGGCAGTTACATCAGACTACTTTGCCGGCAGCTATTCGGCCATCACTCTGGAGGGCGCTGTTATACAAAACAATATTGCCCCCATCCACTCCGATGCCATTGTGCGGTTTTTTGGCGGCGATGACATCTACATTATCAACCGTTATAAACGTGACAATGTACAGGTCATAGACCGTAACAATCTCAAAACCAAAATGCAGTTTGCCCTGCCCGCTCTCTCCAACCCCAATGATATGGCCGCCAGCGAAGATAAACTTTATTTTATCCTTTTTGGAAAAAACAGCATTGAAGTACACGATAAGGCTACGGGCACACACCTTGAGGCCATTGATATTTCAGCCTACGCCGACAGCGCGGACTCCCTGGCCGAAGCCGTCCAGGGCCTTATTATAGAGGATACCCTGTATGTGTTGCTGCAGCGCATGGATCGCACAAATGCCAGGGCGGGTCTGCATGCCAGACTGTTAAGATCGGATCTTACTTCAAAAGAAATATCTGACAAGCTCCTGCCTTTCACAAACCCAACTACCCTTCTGGCCTCAGCCGACAAATCAAAGCTTTATATTACCTCCATGGGCACCTACGGCAAGCAGGATGGGGGCATTATTTCGCTAAACCCCGGTGATATGAGTATAACCGATACCATACTAACAGAAGCGGATCTGGGCGGCGACCTTAATACAGCCATCCTGTGGGAGAATACTGTTATTATGAGCGTGTCATCTGTGGGTTCAGACAAAATCTTATATTCCCCGGTGGATGCCGTAGATATAAAGGAACTGGGTGCCACAGCCAGTTGGAGCCTTTATGGCCTGGCCATTGACAGTGTTTCCAAAACCCTGTATGTGGGGGATAAGGTCAACGGTATAAGGTTATTTAATCTTGAAACTTTTTCAGAAAAAAGTACCACTAATATAGGTGTAGGACTGCCGGTTGCCGATATAACCGTAGTACGTTAATGTAGAGTTTCCTTCGCTGGCAGGCCCTCACCTTTAAGCCAGGTGGGGGTCTGCATCTTTATCAACGCGCAAAGAATCTGCACCTTTACAAACGCCTGGGCCCTGATTTTTTGTTATAATCACTGTTAGTGAAAACTCTTTACCTCATTGGCGGTTTTATATGTGTGGGAGCAGGCGTCCTTGGTATTTTTTTACCCATTTTGCCAACCACGCCCCTTTTACTGCTGGCGGCATATTTATTCAGTCGCGGCTCCCCCAAATATCGAGCCTGGCTTATTAATCATAAAGTACTGGGCAAATATATCCGTGATTATACTGAAAAAGGTGGCTTAACACTTAAAACTAAAATTACCGCCATTACTCTTATATGGCTCTCCATAGTCCTGAGTGTGGTATTTCTCATAGACCTTGTGCATGCCCGCGTACTCCTGTTGTTAATAGCTACAGGCGTTACTATATATTTAATCAGGCTTAAGACCCTGGAGGGCTAATAATGGCAGAACATATATGCTCACACGAACATGCCAAATGGCTGAATAACCGGGGACGCCGCCTAGTGCAGAACCCGGAGAAAATACTGTTACCCTATATTAAGTCAGGTATGACAGCCGCGGACATTGGCTGCGGTCCGGGCTTTTTTACCATACCCATGGCACGTCTTACGGGCAAAGGGGGCCGTGTTTATGCCTGCGACCTGCAGCAGGAAATGCTGGATATTACTATGAACCATGCACATAAACATGACGTTGGTAATACTATTACTACTGTAAAGTGTGAGAGCTCCAGGATTGGCTTACCCCAGGGGGTAGATTTTGCTCTGGCCTTTTACATGGTACACGAAACTCCCAACCCGGCAGCCCTTTTTCATGAAGTATTTACATGCTTAAATCCTGGTGGCAGGCTTTTGGTGGTAGAGCCCATATTCCATGTAAGCCGAAAAGAGTTTAGGGCCACAATAAAGTCTGCCCAAACTTCTGGTTTCCAGATATTACAAACCCCCGGCAGGCTTTTCAGCCGGGTGGCGGTGCTGGGCAAAGAGTAGTGATAAACTTGAGGTTGTTATATAAAACGATCGAGCAGAATATCTTCTACATTCCGCCTGGCGTCTATTACAGAGACAACATGGACTGTTTTGTTATCAACCTTGTAGATAACGCGCCATACATCCACAATAAGCTCTCGATACACAGAAACCCCAAAATCTTTAAGCTCCGGCACTACACGGCCTTGAAGAGGATGCTGATATAATTTTGAGCACTTTTCTTTTATCCGTGAAAAAGCCTTTAAAGCCGAGGCCGTACTTTCTTCAGCTATATAATCTATAATGCAGATTAAATCATTCTCTGCGACAGCACTCCAGATAATTTTGCCAGTCATTTGCTGCGGGACCTGGCCTTTAAATTTTTTTCAATATTATTGAACACCTGCTGCTGAGATTTTGTTTTACCCTCTTTAATAGAACGCTCCCCTTGAGATATAAGCTTTAACAGGCCAATAGCATTCCTCATCCTCTCATAGCTTTGAGGATCTTGTAATATGCCTTTAGGTTCCCCGTTCTGAGTAATGACAACGGGCCTGTGAGTAGTGTTGATTTGATCCAGCAAATCCGCGGCGCGGGCCTTTAAGTAAGTAACAGACTTAATATCCTGAATAATATTCATATCAACCTCCGGTCTTTATATAATACCATATTCTGACCGATTGTCAATTAGCGAAAGGTAAAACGTTCAGATTACTAGGCCAGTTCCCGGATAAGGGACAAGGGATACTGCCGACCGCTTTTATAATCTGCTATAATCTGCCGCAGTTTATCCGGGCGATGCAGCCGCTCGTCTGTTAAAAAAGCAAACCCCTCCAGCGGCACCCATTCGCAACCCAGAATATCGTCCCCGGGCTGAGGATTGCGGCAGTCTTTGCAGGTACCAGAGAACACAAACTGGAACCCGTGTAATTTGTCGCAATGCACATATACACCCACAACATGCCCGGGAATAAACTGTAAGCCGGCCTCCTCCATGACTTCACGTTTTACCCCGTCCAGTGCGGTCTCCCCTAACTCCAGGTGGCCGCCCGGCAGGTTAAGGCGCCCTCGCGGGGGGTTTTTACCCTCTTTTACAAACAGGACACCCCCCTGATACTGGATTATGGCAGATACAAAAATTTGAAACTGCATAGACATTAACCTTTTTGTAAACGCTTTTGAACGGCGGTGCTTTCCAGCTCACGGATAGCGCCCCGCGCTACCCATTTAGCCGCCCTGGAGTCCAGAGTTAACAACTCTCTGGAAAAGGTCAGAGCGGATTTATTTAAAAATAAGTTCTTTTTACCTATGTGACGCAAAGCCCAGTTAACGGCCTTTTTCACATAGTTGCGTTCATCCAGAGCGCCCTTTTTTATAAGAGGAAAAAACGCGGTCAGGTCTTTATCCGTAAGCTCCTTGTGATGCAGGGTCACACAGGCAATTAAAGTAAAAGCCGCGCGCTTAACATACTCCTCTTCCCTTTTTGACCACTGTATAATCTTCTTAAAGGCCAGAGGTGTTTTATCAAACAGGTTCATACACACCTGATCGCATACATCCCAGGAGTTAAAACCACTAACCCAGGTCTCCATTTGTGCAGAAGTAAGCTCAAACGGCTCCCCCACCAGAGCGGCAAGTATACGTGCTTCATCAATGCCTGTCTCCCACAACTCAAGAGCCAGTTTGTGATTTTTACCGATAGCCTTACCCATGTTGCGAAGAACAGGCATGGAAATACCCAGCCGATTATCAATAGATATACCAAAGCGCGCCATACCCTCCAGCTGATTGGGCCGGGACTGACTTTTAAGCTCAGCAATTATGGATTTAAGCGAAGACACTAATTTTTTGTTTCAGGTTAATATTGAAAATATATTCATAATTTATAATTGGTCGTCAGCCTGCCTTCGGCAGTCCTCCTTCAAGCTCGCATTTGCACTTCCATGGCGCCTTAGCTCGGTTCATAATTATTCATACCCCATTCCTTATAAAACTGCTCAAGGTATACCTCTAAA
>CAZRWX010000082.1:0-12769 GCA_964603925.1 uncultured Bifidobacteriales bacterium
GAAGAACTTAAATTGCCAATACGGAAGGTAAAACTTATGATACAGTACACTAGATCCTGTCTAAAATACATTACTTTGAGACGTCGCCCCTTCGATACTTCGGCAGGCCCAGTACTCAGGGTGACAGGACTTAATCACTGTCATGGTGAGCGGAGTCGAACCAGACAGTGATATGGTAAATTATAGTGAAAAAATTAATTTGTTACCTCCAGCCAGCGCTATCCCATGTGTGAATGTGGCCAGCCCAAAGAATAGGGGGGAATTACTGAAAAAGAACATTATGACAGACGTCCCCAAAATGAAATTAAGAATTGTGCGTATTATAAATGTCTGATGAGCATTCTCACATCCTTGCTTCGACTACAAGTCCGCTCATCCTGAGTACTGAGTGCTGAGCCCGCTCATCCTTCGTCTCCGCTCAGGATGAGCGGGGGATATGCTCCATCAGTTTATTAGAATGCAAAGCAGAGCTTTCCATTCTAATATTACCGTACATAGAATACAATCCCTGAGATGTCAAAATTATGCCTTATGGGCTCTTGAGGAAAATATGCAGGGAAATTACTATTGATTCTGTTTGGTGGATGTAGCTCAGTTGGTAGAGCAATGGATTGTGGTTCCATCGGTCGAGGGTTCAAACCCCTTCATTCACCCCACCCTCTTTTTTTGATAATCTCTGTCTTTTTTCTACATTCAGCCCGGCATTTAATTAAGGAAGCTATAAGTAGATGAAACAACATCACGGTTTAAAAATAGTTGTCGCTCTTGGTGTATTTCTAATCGCCCTATATACTTTACGTCCTACCTGGTTGGTTTTGTCTCAACCGCAGGATTTTGACAAGCCAATCTCTGAGCAAAGGCGTGCCAATTACATTAAGGACAATCCCAATACCGCTAATAAAGCTGTTTCTCTGGGTCTGGATTTAGCCGGTGGTACCCATATTATTGTTGAAATTGACGATTCCAAGCTTTCAGAGTCAGATATGGCCGATATCCAGGAGCGTTGTCTGGAGATTTTGCGTAACCGCATAGACAAATTCGGCGTCAGTGAGCCGGTCATTACCAAATCGGGGTCACGGCGTATTGTGGCAGAGTTAGCGGGTGTAGATGCCGAAGTGGCCCGCAGGCTTATTGGTTCAACTGCTCTTTTGGAGTTTAAACTTGTGGGTATGGTAGAAGATTTTAAAACCACTCTGGACAAAATCGATAATCACATGAAGCGGCAGGCGGGTCTTAACTTAGATACAAGCGAACAAGTTCCCGATTCAGTTAGAGTTGTTAAAGATATTTTTGGCACTGTTGTCGGGGAGAGCGAGGTTCAATCCGATTCCAGTTTTGCAGAAGGGTCTGCCATGGCAGGCGATTCTAATTCTCTTAAGGCTGCCGATTCTTCCGGCAATCCAGACGAAAGTGTAGACTCATTTCGTTCCCGTCCATTTGGCTCATTGCTGGTGGGTATGCCAGGCGGTGGTGTTGGTGTGCGGGTAGAGAACCTCCGTCAAGCCAAAAAAATCCTCAATTCTCCAGATATCAGGGCCCTTATCCCTAAGCGTTACATGTTTTTGTGGGGGCGTAGTGTGGAGAGCCTGCAAAGCGGCAAACTCCATGCCCGCGAGCTTTTTTTCTTAAACCGCCGGTCAGAAATGACTGGTAAATACATAGCAGATGCCCAGGTGCAGCGTTCACCCAGCACCGGTGAGCTGGAGGTGGGTCTGGAGTTTAAAGACCGTGGTCCCCGGGAGTTTGCCAGGGTTACCGGCGCCAATGTCAAGCGTCAGCTGGCCATTGTACTGGACTCTGTCGTTTATTCTGCTCCTGTTATTCAGGGCAAAATTACTCAGGGCCGGGCGGTTGTTACAGGTATTGGCGATTTTGATGAAGCCAAACTACTGTCTACCACCCTAAGAGCTGGTTCCCTGCCCGCATCCATGAATATTGCCGAATTGCGCTCTGTAGGGCCCACCCTTGGTCGGGAGAACATCGAGAAGGGTATTCAGGCTATGATTGTGGGTCTGTTAGCCGTTATCCTTTTCATGATTCTTTATTACCTTGGGGCCGGTTTGGTGGCCGTTATCGCTCTGGTTCTTAATCTGGTCATAATTGGCGCTGTCCTCAGTATGCTGCATGCCACCCTTACTCTTCCGGGTATTGCGGGTGTTATTCTCACAATCGGTATGGCGGTGGACGCCAACGTTATCATATTTGAGCGCATTAAGGAGGAGCTTGGCAGTAAGCGCTCTGTACTTGCGGCTATAGATGCCGGTTATAAGCGGGCGTTTTCAACTATCTTCGACTCTAACGTCACAACATTCGGTACCGCTCTTATCCTTTACAGTATAGGTTCCGGCCCTATTAAGGGCTTTGGGCTTACCCTCATGATTGGTATCGGCGCCTCAATGTTTACGGCACTCTTTATTACCCGTCTGGTTTTTGATGTTTTTTATTCTAAAGTTAGCGCGCAGAGCCTTTCCATCGGCCAGGGCCTGTCTTTTCTTAAAAATCACCGGCTTAATGTTATTACCAAAGGCCGGTTATTCGCAACGGCTTCTATTATAGTTATCGTAGTTTCCATAGGGGCAGTGGTAGGTTCCACAGGCTTTAACTGGAGCATAGATTTCACCGGTGGTAATGTTTATATCGCTCAGTTCAAGTCCAATCCCGATATATCCGCTATCCGTGCCGGTGTAGAGCAGGCGGGTTTAGCTAATCCTAAAATCCGTGCTATTGGTACTGCCGCCGACAAACAGGTTATGATCAGCCTGGAAAAGTCCCCTGCCGACACATCCTACAAGTCAATAATTACCGGTGTATTGGGTGATGAAGGCCGCATAGTGGGTGAAGAGTCCGTTGGTCCCACCATAGGCCAGGAGCTTAAATGGGATGCCATTCAGGCATGCTTCTGGGCTCTAATACTGATTGTTTTGTATATCTGGGTCAGGTTCGGCCAGCATGGTTTGGGCTTTGGTCTGGGTGCTGTTGTTGCTTTGCTCCATGATGTACTTATAACTCTTGGCATATATGGCCTTCTTGGGTTCATGGGTCTGGAAATCGGCCTTACCTTTGTTGCTGCCACACTTACCATTGTGGGTTACAGTTTGAACGATACCATTGTGGTTTTTGACCGGGTTAGGGAGAATATCGAAATATCCGGGCGTCAGGGTTTCGCATCCAAGGTAAATGATGCTATTAATCAGTCCCTTTCCCGTACAGTTATAACCTCAATCACCACCCTTTTTGTTGTGGTTGTTCTTGCCGTACTGGGAGGTCAGGGTACTCTGGGGTTTGCTGTAGCCATGATCATCGGTGTTGTTGTGGGTACTTATTCTTCCGTAGCCATTGCTGCACCATTTGTAGTCTGGTGGGCGGGCCGTACCAGGCACGGTATAGCCGGCAAAGTCAAATAATATCCCCCTCAGGGGTTCAATTCTATTATTTTTACATAACGGCTGCTCAATAAAATTGAGCGGCTTAGTTGTATTATAATTCAGATAGAAGTGGAATTTTGCGGTGAAAGGCTCCTATGAGTGACGTTTATGTTGGCAGACAGCCTATTTTCGACGCGGATCTAAACGTTGTAGGATATGAGCTGCTTTACCGCAGCGCCAATATGGACAGGGCCGAGTTCTCCGACGGTAACATGGCTACTTCGGCGGTTATTTCCAATGCTTTTCTGGAAATTGGCCTGGACAGGCTGGTAGGCGATAAACTTGCCTTTATTAATCTTACCCGGCCTTTTCTTTTAGGTGAGTATCCCATTCCTCTTCGTCATGACAGGCTGGTATTGGAGGTACTGGAGGATATAACCGTAGACGATGAGCTTTTAGGCGCCCTTACTGTACTTTCCAAAGAGGGCTTTACTCTTGCCCTGGACGATGTTGTAGACCCAAAATCTGTGGACAAAATTCTGGGGATTGCGAATATTGTCAAAGTAGATTTACTCAGTGTTGACCGTCTTAAGCTGCCCATGCACGTGCAGTATTATAAACGTAAAAATGTAAAGCTTCTGGCTGAGAAGATTGAGACCCAGCGGGAGTTTGAAATGTGTAAAAAACTGGGTTTTGAGCTATTTCAGGGCTATTTCCTTTGTAAGCCCAATGTGGTCAAAGAAAAGAAGATTACGGGCATAAAAATGACCATTTTGCGACTTCTGGCAGAGCTTCAAACTCCCAATATAGAGTTCTCCCGTATAGACGATATTATCCGGCAGGATGTAACCCTAAGCTATAAGCTGCTTCGCCTTATCAACTCTGCCTACTATGCCCGTATTACGGAGATCAAATCTATCCGTCAGGCCCTCACACTTCTTGGGCTTCGGCAAATCCGGTCGTGGATTAGTCTTCTATTGTTATCAGAGGCGGAAAATAAACCGCCTGAACTTATGATTACGGCCATGATACGCGGTAAAATGTGTGAGACAATGGCAAGGGCACTTAAAGTTAAAAACCCCGAAGTGCAGTTTACGGTGGGTCTTTTTTCGGTATTAGACGCCATCATGGATATGCCCCTGCAGGAGATACTCTCCCAGGTGCCGTTATCAAAAGAGGTGCAATTGGCCCTGCTCAGCCATGAGGGGGAATTGGGTGATTTACTTAAATGTGTGCTGGCTTACGAAAAGGGTGAATGGGCTGATGTGGGCTACAAAAACCTGTCTGCAGATACTATCTCGGACGCCTATTTGGAAGCCGTAGACTGGTCCACCGAGGTTAATAAAGTGCTTACATCCAAACCATAATAGTTGTAACTACTCAGATAAATAAACAACAAGTGGTGGCCATTATACTCGAAATAACAGGCCAGAGGCAATAACCTTTTATACCTGAGTAGCTACAATAAAAAATTCAAAATCCCAAATCCTAAATCCCAAACAATAAAGACAGAAATCCGAAATTCAAAGCTTAAAATGAAAGAAATCTAGCCAAAATTACAACCACTCAAGATATGTATAAATTATCTGGCAGCCAGGATGTTTGATATTTTGAATTTCGCTTTTTATTTGAATTTGTTTGGGCTTTGGGATTTTTGAATTTAATATTCTCCATTATGTATTTATTTGATGCTCATTGCCATCTGCAGGACAAGGGCTTTGGTCCTGATATTTCCGGTGTTATTGCCGGTGCTCACAATTCCGGTGTCAGGCGAGTGGTATGTTGTGGTACTTCTGAAGCTGATTGGGGTCGTGTGGCAGAACTTAAAAACCAGTATTACGACTTTATAGTTCCGGCTTTCGGTCTTCACCCCTGGTATGTAAAGGCCGCCAGTCCCAGCTGGTTATCAGCGCTGGAGTCTTTTCTTGGGGGTCAACCTTCGGGGGTAGGTGAAATCGGCCTGGATTTCGCTATAGATGGTTTGGACAAAGAGCAACAGCAGGATGTCTTATCTTCTCAGCTGGAGCTGGCGGTTAAATTAAAACGTCCAGTTTGTATACACTGCCGAAAAGCATGGGGAGCTCTGGAAAGTATATTTAAAAAAAATGGTCCATTGCCCGCTGGCGGTCTTATACACTCCTACTCTGGCTCTGCCGATATGGTACCTGTCTGGGAGAGTTACGGTTTATCTATATCTTTCAGTGGTACCATTACATACACAAATAATAAAAGAGCGCGTAAATCCCTGGCGGCGGTATCTCCTCAACGCCTGCTGGCAGAAACTGACAGCCCCGATCTAAAAGCCTTTGGCGTTACCGATAAGGTCAATCAACCAGCTAATATTGTTCTGAATATAAATACCATGTCAGAGCTTCTAAAAATATCCCGGGAAAAATGCGCCACTCTTACCTATGAAAATGCCGCAAGGCTGTTTAACTTTTAGGTCATGGCTGATAATTTTATCCGAACAGAGTTACTGCTGGGCTCTCAGGGCATGGAGCGTCTTAAAAGCGCGCGTGTTGCTATATTCGGGCTTGGCGCTGTAGGTGGCTTTGCTCTGGAGGCTCTGGTGCGCTCCGGTGTAGGGGAGTTCCTTCTGGTGGATTTCGATGAAATCCGCTCTTCCAACCTTAACCGTCAAATCCTGGCAACAACCAGCACTCTGCATTGCGCCAAAGCCCAAACAGCTAAGGCCAGGGCACTCAGCATTAACCCTCAGGCAATCCTTAATATTTCCAGTGAGTTTGCCGATGCACGCACTCTGCCTGGTATATTAACAACCAAACCCGATTTAATCATTGATGCCATCGACAGCCTAAATCCCAAGGTTGACCTATTGGTGTATGCAGTTACCTCTGGTATTGCCATTGTATCCTCAATGGGGGCCGCTCATAAAATGGATCCCTCAGCCGTGCATACCGACGATATTTCCAAGTCCCGCACCTGCCCCTTTGCCCGCATTATCCGTAAAAGGCTGGGGCGGCGTGGTATACGTTCGGGCATACGCTGTGTGTACTCCACTGAGCCAAAAATTTCCAACAAGTTTACCATTGAGGAGGAAGACTTTATGGAACGGGGGCGCAAGCGGGGTATATTAGGCTCCATGTGTCACATCACAGGTATTTTTGGCCTGACAGCGGCCGGTGAGGGTATCAGGTTATTACTGGGTAATGTCCGATGAGCATTCTAACAAAGTTAAAACACGCTTCATCAGTTTGTTAGAACGGTCCCGCATTGCGGGATCCGTTCTAATGTATAACGGGGTGTACACACCCTAATTCTACTGTCCCATGAAGGTGTAGATCCCTATTGTGAGGGCGTTAAATATTGCATGGGTTATTATACAGCATTCAAAACCGTACTTTTTCAGCAGATAGCCAAGGCTAAGGCTTAAGGGGAATATCTGCAGATACTTAACCCAGTCGGGGTGCATTACGTTGGCATGGGCTAAAGAAAAAATCAGAGAAGTACTTATTATGGCCAGCCAGTATGTGCGCCCCCGCAGGCCCATGAGGCTGGCGGTCAGAGTTTGAATACCCAGGCGGAAAAGTAATTCCTCCTGAAAAGAGGAAATAACAATAGCGCTGATAAAAACCAGGAAGGAAGGATCCGCACTCTGGTTAAGCCAATCGGTATTGCGCATGTATTCTATACTGGGTGAGGGGCGGGCACCGGTATATTTTAAAAGAAGAATAGAAAAGACGAAATTAAATATTATAAGTGAGCCGGCGATAACAATTGGGGGCCATAGTGTAGACCAGGATATAAGCCAGCGGCGTTTTAATATTCGCGCAGCCAGAGGCGCCCCCGCAGTGTTCATGCCCTGGCAAAAATAGACCCCCATGGAGACAATAAATACGCTCTGTAGTAATAATAAGATCTGATCTCTGAAATAGGCCGGGGGGGGCAAATTTGGTGAGATGGAAAACTCATAATAAATATTTGGTATAAGAAGTAAAAAAGCCCCATTGCCAAAAAAAAGCCCATATTTAAGGAAATGGGCCGTTTTCTTAAAACGGATAATGAATATGACAAGTATAACCGCTTGAGAAACAGCCAGTATCAGCCATATAATAATGTCTGTCTGACTGGCAGCTTCCCTGATAGGTTTAAGTAGTTCCTGGATAATCATTTGTACTGAGTTAAACTTAGATATGCCTTAATTAGAATGGAAAGCTCTACTTTGCATTCTAATAAACTGATGGAGCATATCCCAACTTTGTGAGAATGCTCATCAGACATTATCGGCAAAATGGCGGTGAAACAGGATAAATTCTTCAAGATAAAAAGAAACCTTTAATTTCTCGTAACTACTCAGGTACCATAGATGCTCCAATTTTGTCATTTCGACCAGTTCCTCATTTGTTTTCAAGGGAGAAATCCCGTTTACGATTTGTTTCACGAGATTTCTCACTGGAACATATATTGAGAATCGTTCGAAATGACACGTTTTGCCTTCCCTAGATACCTGAGTAGTTACAATTTCTCTTAAATATTAGTCTGGAATTTTGCAGCCGGGCGTAGCTCAAATGCTGAATCCAACAGACTCCTAAAACCTTATGCTGGCATCTGCCAGCACGCGAAATCTTAAAGGATTACCTCCCGGGTATTCCAGAATATCACCGCCAAAGGCATGAAGCAGGGTGTAGCGCAGAATTATTTTACCGCCTTTAAGGCGCTGAATTGCGGACATGTTGTTTTCCCAGTGCGCGGGGGTGGTATGAATGGGCCCCCAGCCGTGTATTTCTTTGGGGCCCAGATAATTTGCGGCCAGGATTAGGTTAAGATGAGATGGGAACTCCCAGGAGCCATGCAGCTGCAGAAGATAAGGGCTGGGAGAATACTCGGGTACTTCGGTTTTATAAAAATTTTTATGGGAGCGCCAGTTTATGTCCACCCTCCCGCTGCGGTTTATGGTTTTGCCAAGGCTTAATTCATATTCTGTTTTCCATATGGCACTGCGGCGGTTACCATATATGCCCGATCGCCAGACAGTGGAGCTGAAAGGCCGGTAGGTGGAGTCCGTTATGAACTGGGGCAGGGCCCATTCACCCGTTACGGCCGCCCTGGCCCTCCACCGGAACCATAGCATATTATTGACTGTCCCCGCGCTGTAATTAATTCCGCGGGAATGCCGTGTCAAGCTCATACGAGCAGTGCCAATATCCGCGGGTATTGCCTCCTCCATACTGGTCAACCCGAATGCGGGCGCGTAATCATAAGCCTTAAGTTCCTGGATAAGCGTATGGGTGCCTCTTTTATAAACCCAACTGTTGTGTGTGGACATTGACCAGGCCTCATCTTCACGTTTAAAACTGGAACTTGCGTTAATAGATGAGCGGCCTGAGCGTGCATGGTGATTAAAGCTAAAACTTACTGGCAGTACTCGACGGGGCTCAATTTGCAGATAGGGTGGTGCGGGTCCTGTAACAGACTGGTACCCAAACGACATCCGCCACCAGGTGGGGGTGGGCAGAATATATACGCTGTCAGCCAGGTGAAAGACAAGATTAAGACGCTCCAGCCTGCCCTCTCCCTGAGCGGGGCTGATGGATGTATATGTTGTGTAGTCAACCTCCGCTCCAATATTACTGCCATAATCGGCCCGTATCAGGCCTCTTTTAGTTTGCCAGGGGTAAGTACGCCCTGAAGCAGGAGACACAGACCACAGCCAGCCCTGATCATAGGTGGTGCCTGCTTTTATAATATTCTGATCCCAATTAATAAAGAACCCTGCCTGGCTGGATGGGGGTTTATTTTCTCCGAACCAGGCCCATGGTTCAGTTCCTGACTGGTCGCTTCTGCGTGTCAGGGTGCGGTTGGAAAAATGGTCGTTCTGATGAAAGTGGAGGCCTGTGCGCATTTGCGGTAGCGGGGCGGCGGTAGCTGTGGTATTAATTACCGGGGTGCGGTTAAGATGGCCTTTATCATTGACCAGTTCCTGCAGGAAGGGGTCACCCACCTCATTGCCGACCAGGAAATCTATCTGATAGCGGCCGGGAGCAGGAGCGCAGGGGCTTGAGTTTGTATTACTGAAGTAATTGGGGGCATCATCTTCTCCTGTTGGTAAGGATACATAGCCAGGGCGGGAGGAAGGACTTAAACCGGCACAATCATTAAAGAACATGTTTTGGGGTTGATGGCTGAAAGGGAAGATAAAAGACTTATACATTGAATAACGGAAGTCTTTATCAAGTATCAGGCTGTGAGCGCCGTCTATTAAAAACTGCCTGTCCGGCGCCAGTATTCGCTGTTTTAATACATCAGTTTCCGCCTTAATAAGGGTGGTGTAAGCTTCAAAGACCTCCGTGGCATATGCTGGTTGACTGCCAACAAGTAAGACCAGACATAATTGCACTGCGATGTATGCTGATATAAGGGGGGGGGTCATGGCCAGCTCCAACCCATAGCAATAAATATTACTGGTAGATGGGAATAATGGGACTGACTCCACACAATGTCCCATTCGGCGCCGGCGGCAGCCCTAAGCTTTTTGGCGATGGACAATTCCCATAGAATAAACGGGTACCAGCCGAATTCAGATTCGTTGTCCCGCAGCAGGTAACCTGAGGGCCTGGGGGTGTATACATGATGAGCACGTGTATAATAATGTCCCAGTCCGGCTCCAAACCCTGGAAGATATGGCAGGGGTGGTGTATAGGATAGTGCTGCTCCAGATTTTATGTAGTGTACGGAAACAGGGGATTGGGCGCCATCCAGAAGACTGTACATCATCTGGGCATGGGCCTTGAACCGGCCGTAGTAGGGGGTAGTCAGGTATATGCCGGCAGCAGGCGCGGGATCTAACACGTTTTTCAGTGTACCCCGGGGAATTATGGCTGCAGTTTTAAAGTATACGCTGGCCTGGCTGAAAAGCAGGGGCTGGGTTGGGGCGCTGCTCAACAGTAATAGGCCCAATAGCAGTATACGCGCTATGGTCAATGGCAGCTCCCGGGTTTTAGCTTTCTTTAAATTTTAGCCGCGCCGCAAAAAAGCCGTCATATTCGCTTTCCCCGGGAAACACCCACAGGCACCCCTCCCGGACCAGCTGCGGCGGTATGTAACTGGCGGCATCCTGCAACTCCCACTGAGGGTTCTTTTTTAAAAACCGCTTTACAATATCTAATGTCTCCCCCGGAGAGGGGCTGCAGGTGGCATATACCACCACACCACCGGGGCGGGCCAGAGCTGCCGCTGCCTTTAAAAGCTGGCGCTGAAGCAGCTGCAGGCTTTTTAAACTGGCCGGCGACCAGCGCCATTTACTCTCCGGCCTCTGGTTCATAACGCCAGAATTGCTGCAGGGGCAGTCCAGAAGTATTTTATTAAACATGCGTTTAAAGGGCCGTTGACGCCCGTCACATACAACCGGCAGCAGGTTGGTGTGGCCCAGGCGGCGGCGTGAATCCTTAAGGCGGCTCAGGCGCTTTGTGGATATATCACCACAGATAAGAGTAGTATGGTCATCACTTGAAATGAAGTTCTCGCTGATAAGGGAGGCTTTACCACCGGGTGCTGAGCACATATCCAGTATGATGTCATTTTTATGAATGTCCAGGAGCCTGCAGGCAAAGAGGGATGAAGGGTCCTGAATTGCCAGGCAGCCCTGTTTGAATAAATCTGAGGTGAGCCAACGTGACAGCTCGTCGTCAACGCGGATAAAGGGGAATGATACAGCGGGTGACTGACTGGAAAGGGACGGGCCCATAATCCCTATTACCTGGGCTGGCTGCATTTTTTTAAGATTGACCCTTACCCAGTGACGGCGATGGTTGTTGCCAGCCTCCAGAGCGGCCTGCAACTGCTGTGAGTTAAGCATGCCCGCCCAGGCTTTAACCAGACCCTCAGGGTGGGAGGTATTTATGGACTGGGCCTGCTTGTCATTTTCCTCTAATTTGCTTAACCCCTGCCGGGCTATAATTTTGAGCAGAGCGTTGGCAAAGCCCGATGCCCTTTTGCCCTCAATTTGTTTTATTAATTCTACACCCAGGAAAACGGCCGCGTAATCGGGAACGCTTTTAAGAAAGTACAGCTGATAGGCTGTAAGGCGAAAAACGTTTCCCATGTTATGAGAAATTCTTTTATCAGCCACAGCCAGGGCGATGTTATAGTCCAGCAGGGACTTCCAGCGGATAACGCCGGTGACGATTTCTTTTACCAGGTTTTGGTCCATGGGAATAAGGCTCTTGACAGCGTCCGGCAGGATGTCTTTAAGGAAACAGTCAGTCTCCTCCTGCTCCTTTAGCACCTCAAAGCAAATGCGTCTTACTTTTAAGCCTTTTTGGGTTTTTGGAATGTGCAGGGGCATAATGTGGATTAGTTGAAGATCAGTCCGGCTTTATCCTGAACCCCGTTAAAAAAACTGGCCCCATCCGTACGCGGCTTGCCCTCCAACTGTACCTCCAGAAGCTTAAGGGCCCCGTTGCCGCAACCGACCATAGGATAGCGATCGTGGGATATGGCAATGTGACCCGGAGCAGGCCTGGCTTCATTACTGATTAGAGTGCGGTATATGCGCAGGCTTTTACCCAGGCTTGTGGCGCTGGTAAAACAAACAGGAAAGGGGTTAAAGGCCCTGATGCGATTATGGATTGTCTGGGCATTTTGTGCCCAGTCAATTTTACCGTCTTCCTTTTTAAGCTTGGGGGCCGGGCAGGCCAGGGTGTGATCCTGGGGGAACTCCTGAGATTGGCCAGTCTCCATTTTGTTCAGAACCTCCAGAATAAGACCAGTACCCAAATCCATTAACCTGGGGCCCAGTTCCCCTGAGGTGATATCCGGGTCAATTGTAAGGCTGCGGCTGCCAAGGATAGCGCCGTGATCCATGCCGGAATCCAGTTGAAAAACGGTGACCCCTGTCTCTTTATCACCGTTGGCTATGGCCCATTGTATGGGAGCGGCCCCCCGGTATTTGGGTAGAAGTGAGCCGTGAAGGTTGATGGCGCCATGATGCGTGAGGGCAAAAAGGCTGGCTGGCAATATGGAAAAGGCTACAACAACCATTAAATCGGCGTTTAAAGCTTGTATTTGATTGTGAAAACCCTGGGATTTTAAAGATTGGGGCTGAATAACTGGAACACCCAGCTCCTGAGCACGGACCTTAACCGGGGAAGATAATAGCTTTTGCCCTCTGCCTTTGGGTCTGTCTGGCTGGGTTACCACGCCCGCTATCTGATGGTGGCTAGCCCAAATAGCGTTCAGGGCGGGTATGGAGAGCTCAGGTGTGCCCAGGTAAATGATTTTCATAGTAGAATTCCGGTGTGAGTGTGAAAAATTAGAAAAAAGGGCATTGACCTTGAGGATTAGGAGCTGATAAAAATCTAAAAACCCTTAAAGACTTCTGAATCTATCGAATTAGTTGCTGTTCAGCGTAACCAAAAATGTCTCCTTCGACTCCGCTCAGGATG
>CAZRWX010000083.1:0-3245 GCA_964603925.1 uncultured Bifidobacteriales bacterium
GATTATGATTGTGTTTAATCACAAATATTGATATATAATTGATTAGTATTTGTCTAAATTAGTCATTCCCGCAAGTGACCCCGACCAGGGAGGGGAGCGCGCCTGCCTTGCCAAAGTGGTAAACACGAAGGCAGGAAGGGAATCAGAGTTTATTTCCAGCTATTTTCGCGGGCATACAATTCTGATTCCGGTCAAGCCGGAATGACTGAATGCTAAAATAGCGCATTTCAGATAGATACTAGTTAGTTGCTTTTCAAAATCTGGCGTTCTCTGCACTGGTTGTTTTGAATAGAAACTGATAAATACAGAGAATTTTATGAATTATTTGGATTGGGCAATCGTTATCATCTATATGGCAGGCATGATAGGTCTCAGTGTCTATCTGGCGCGCGGTCAAAAGACTATTAAAGACTATTACCTGGGTGGTAACAATATAAAATGGTGGCAAATTTCTCTTTCCACCATGGCCACACAGTGTAGTACCAACAGTCTTTTAGGTGCCCCGGCTTTTGTAGCATTTTCAGCCGCAGGCGGCCTTATCTGGCTTCAGTATGAGCTGGCTGTGCCCCTGGCCATGATCATTGTTATGATTTTTCTTTTTCCGTTTTATCGAAGCGCGGGCGTTGTCAGTATATACGAATACCTGGAGATGCGCTTTGGGGTTGGCACGCGCACTCTTCTCAGTGTTTTATTTCAGTTTTTAAGGGCATTCGGCACAGGCGTTACGGTTTATGGTATCTCTCTTGTGGTTGAGCGCTGCATGGGGCTGCCTTTGGTTTACAGCATACTTTTGCTTTCTGTAATTACAATCATCTATGATTCTCTTGGCGGTATGAAGGCCGTTGTCTTAAGTGATGTTATACAGATGGCGGTTCTCTTTCTGGGGATTGTGCTGATTGCTGTTTATGCTGTTAAAGTTATGGGCGGTTTAGGGGAGGTTCTTCAATGGGCAGATGATTCCCGGTTTGTTACTCTGGATTTTAAACATCATGGTGTTGGCGATGGCAGCATCTATGCATTTTGGCCCATGCTGTTAGGCGGGCTCTTTCTTTATGTAGCCTATTATGGCTGCGATCAAACTCAGGTCCAGCGGGAGCTCTCCTCCCGGAGCATAGACGATTCCAGAAGGTCCCTGTTTATGAATGGTATATTAAGGTTTCCTCTGGTCTTATCTTATTGCTTTGTAGGGGTTGCCATTGGCGCCTACGCGGTTAAGCATCCCGAGTTTATCACCCGTCTGGTTCGCCAGGACGGTACAACCGATTACAACCTGGCAACACCGCAGTTTGTGTTGGATTTTCTCCCCCATGGGGTTATAGGTCTTATTATGGTGGCTCTATTTGCGGCCGCTATGAGCAGTTTGGACTCCACCATCAATTCCCTCAGCGCCACTACGGTTCGGGACATTTATGAGCGGTTTTTTGCCAAAAGCGGCGACAGTGACCGTGCCCGCCTCTGGTGGTCTAAAGGTACCACGGTTTTCTGGGGAGGGTTATGTACCATATTTGCTTTTTATGTCGGGGGTATTTCATCCTCCATCATTGAGTCTATCAACAAAATTTCCTCCTTAATAAACGGCCCTATTCTTGCCACCTTTCTGTTAGCCATTCTTACCAGGAGGGCTAACGGGCATGGGGCTTTTACGGGTATTTTGGCGGGCTTTGCCCTAAACCTGGGGCTCTGGAAGTTCGCACCTATGGTTTCCTGGTTATGGTGGAACGTTTTTGGCTGCGCGGCCACTTTTATTGTGGGGTATGTTGTAAGCCTGTTCTTTAACGCTCCGCCAGCTTCTAAATTAAAAGGCCTTACCTTTGAAGCGGAGGCCGCCAAAAACGCTCTGGCATTTGATCGCTGGAAGTACGTTTACATAGCCCTGGGAGTGTACTTCTTTATCATCCTGGCTGTATTACTTGTAATCAACAGCTTTGCGGATTAGCTTTTTTTCCGGCCCCTGGTCTTTATAACAGCCTCTACCACTCCGGCCATCTCACAGGCATATCTTGAAGGCCCGTATAATTCTCCGCCCTCTTTTATAACCAGTGCCGGGCACCGGGCGCAGTGAGCGCGGTGAGCACAATTAAAACATTCTTTAAGATCAGCGGGCACAACGGCCCTCAGGGACTTAAACTGGGGCGAAGAAGCCCAGATAACGGCCAGATCCTGCTCTTTTATATTACCCGCGGTATCTTGTAGCTGGACACAGCCGTACACATTACCGTAAGGGTCAATACTAAGAGTAGTCCTGCCCGCTGAACAGGTGATTTGAGAATTATGGCAATTTAAAATTTCCCCGGATGCCGGTTTTATGCCGGGTTCTGAAATAATGTGAAATACATCAGAGTCCTGATAAAGACCCAGAAGCTGATCATGGGTAAGGTGCTTCTCTATAAGCTCCTGGTCCCCGTTATAGCGCGGTATAAGGCGTGTATCAAACTGCCAAGTTAGGTTTTTACTTTTACAGTAGTCTATGATGTCCCTGTATCCGGTTACGGTATCGCGTGTTAATACGCATTTAATATTTACACGAACCCCCTGGCCCAGGAGGTGGTCTATGCCTTTTAATGTTTTCGCCAGTGAGCGGCTACTGCCGGTGAAATTATCATGAATAGTATGGTCCAGGGAATACACACTGACATTAACCTCTGAAACCCGCAGGTTTTTAAGTTTACGCGCAATATTTGGTGTGATAAGAGTGCCGTTAGTTATAACATTAATGGCAAAGCCCAGACGCCTGGCTTCCAGGAATAACTCCTCCCAGTCCCGGCGGCAAAAGCACTCACCTCCGGAGAATGTAAGATGTATACAGCCCAAACCCGCCAGCTGACCCAGAGCTTTAATGGCCTCCTGTGTAGTAAGCTCAGCCTTTTGTTCCGGCTGGTTATAGCAGTGAAAACACTTTAGGCCGCATTTATAGGTTATTTCAAAAATAGCGCTGTAAGGCGCTCCCTGGCTTTCGTACAGGTCGTGGACTTCGTCCATGACAGAATTATCATTCTTCAATTTTAACAAGGCCTTTTTTATGAATGTCCTCAATAAAATTTACGATGTCTTTGTCAACGCTTTTGCCATCGGTATCAAAGCCCTCTTCTACAACCTGTTTGATGCTGTCAATGTCCCTGGCTCCATTCTCCAGACACTGCCATATAAGCACACCTGTGGCATTACAGCGGTGGACTTTGTTGTCCTCGGGCGTAATAGCCACCAGGTAGTCGCCCAGCACACGCCAGGCCACATCAGGGTTCCGG
>CAZRWX010000083.1:3345-12704 GCA_964603925.1 uncultured Bifidobacteriales bacterium
CGTAATAGCCACCAGGTAGTCGCCCAGCACACGCCAGGCCACATCAGGGTTCCGGATTATTTTGGTAGATAGTGTTAATTCAGACATAGATTTCCTTTCTGGTAGGGCCAGTGGGGCATCGCATAAAAATCTTCGCTTTGCATCAGCCCTTCCTCTCTGAGGTTGGAAAGCCGAGAGCTGACGAAGCGGAACACAAGAATAATTTCACCTTTTCCACTCCAAGCTGCCATCGGTTCAATTCATAATTCCTAATTCCTAATTTATAATTTGTTGTTTTCTTCAAATACCTCGTGGATAACCTCCGCCTCCATACACGTCCACTCCTCAGGGCCGGTGTAGTTGCCGGTGTTTACGTATACATAGCCCGAGCTGCGGCGGCAATAAGGGCGGTGGGGGCAGGGCTTACAGGTTTCAAAATCTTCCAGCTTAAGGCTGCGGATATTTTTGAAGACCCCGGAATTGTTCCATACCTCACGCAGCGGTGTATGTCGTATGTTGCCCGCCACCATGGGCGCTCCTATGCAGGGGTATATATCACCTGTTGCCGAAATGCCGCAAATGCCCCTGGCACACCCGCATTGTACTGAGGCTTTTGGGTCAAAGTCCGGGGTGGGCAGGTGGTCTTTGAGAACACCGCTGTAAAGTGTTTTAAGCTGACTCCTGGTCAGGCGGTAGTCCAGAGAGGAGCGGGATGAGTCGTAACGGGCGCTGATCTGGGTGTTAAAACCGTATGGCATACCCATATCCTCGGCCAGGGCTATCATGGCCTGAACCTCCGGAGCATTTTTATTTGTCAGCGTAAAAACCCATCTGGGTTTAAGCCCAGCTTTTATAGCGTTTTGAGCGCCTTCAAGTGCTTTTTGGAAGGAGCCGGGAACCCGGGTCATGGTGTCGTGGGTTATGTCACTGGAGCCGTAAAGGCTTATCTCCAGACTCATCAGCCGGTTATGCTTAAGTTCCTCTGCCAGCTCCGGGGTTATAAGAGTGCCGTTGGTTTTAAGATGAGCGCCCATGTGTTTTTGCCTGACTATGCCCACATAGTCGCATACATGGGGGTTTAAGAGTGGCTCACCCCCTGTGAAGGTGATGTTGAGGCTGCGCTCTTCTTCGGCCATTTTGATAATGGATAATATTTCCTGATGAGCAAGGGCTACATCCTTATTGTCCGGCGGCAGGCATTGTGAACGGTCGAAGTTGTAGCAATGACGACATCGAAGGTTGCAGGAACGCGTTATCTCCAGGGTGAGATCCAATGGTATGGATTCCTGCTGCAGATATGCCGCAAGACCAGAAGCCAGTGTTGACTGCTCTTCGCCACGGGGCAACAAAGGTCCGTATAATTTTGCCATATTATTATGATACCTTATTCCATTTTTTATAGCAATAAAGCCTGCGGAGGTTCTGCAAAGGTTGTATAATTAAGGCGAAGGCAGGAATCAGGCTCAGGCATGAATAAGTCACTTATTATGAATGCAGATAAATTATATCTAACTGTCGGCGGGCTCAAGCTTGGCTTTATTGTACGTAATGCCGCTATGCGGGGGGCTATAACCAGGCGCTATCAGGGTTATTTGCGGGCACCTTTCAGGCCTGACCTCACTATAGATTGTACATTTTCCCAAAAGCCCATTAAGGGCTCTACCCGTGTAAAGGTATCGTTTGATTGTGGTGAATTTACTGTTAAACGGCGCGATTTCGCCTGCCGGTGGCAGGGGGCGCATGGCTCTATGGAGGCGGCTTTATCCATTTATGCTTTTGACGGAGCGCTGCGTGTGATATGTGCCACCTTGGGGCCCCATTTCGGCTGCCTGTTTGTGCATTCCTCCGGCATTGTCGTTAAAAACCACGCCTGCCTGTTTGCGGGAGTTTCCGGCGCAGGCAAAACAACTATTTCCAGAATTTCCCAGGCACCTGTTCTCAATGATGAAATCCTCGCTGTCAGGCTGGGGCAAAAGGGTAAATGTCAGGTTTACGGCACGCCTTTTTGGGGTGAAATGGGCACAGGGCCTGTATTTAAGCGCTCTTACCCTTTATTGGGTATTTTTTTCTTAAATAAAGCCCCCCTCCACAGGGTTGAAACACTGGAGCCCGCCCTTTCTCTGCCTTCTTTTTTAAGATGCGTGTGTTTTTTTGAAAAAACACCAGATCATGTAAAGGCTGTTACCACTCTTGCCTTTGAGGTCATTATGGCGGCAGGTGCCTGTAATCTGTATTTTAAGCGTGATAAGGGCTTTTTAGAGGTGATAGTTGGGTCAAATCCAGTTTTAAAGAAAATTAAGGCTTAATTTTCACAGAAATAATGGAAGAATCGCAAAAAAAGGCAGTCCTGGAAAGCCTTAAACAAACAGGTGAGCGCCAGATAATGGTAGGGGGGTGGAGCATGTGGCCCTTTATACGTAATGGGGATACCATACTCATCCGTCAGGTTACAGGTGGCCTGAAACTTGGGGATGTGGCAGTATTTTTTTTAGAAAACCAGCTTATTGCTCATAGAATAGTATGGAAAAGCTCTCAGAATAAGGCTGGGCGTCTTTTATGGCTTCAAGGGGATTTCAGTTCGTTAAAGCCTTATTGGGTTAAAGCCGATGAAATTATAGGCGTAGTTGCTAAAAAAAGTAAAAAAGGGCAGTTTTCCAGCTTATGGCTTACATTTCCATCTTCTATTCTGGCGATATTTTTAAGTATTTTGTTTCGACTGATTTGGCTGCCCTTTCGGGCTGTCAAAAATATGCAAAGGCCGTAGATATACGCGGGAGCAGTATCAGGCATAACCTCTTAAACGGGCCCGCACCGGCATAATGCCATGTAGCCGTGAGAGTGGACGTAAACGGGTAATTGAAATATAACAAAGATGATTATTTTAACCTGACTATTATGACTATTTTTATTATCTTGCCATTCTGACAGGCGGATTGTTGCGAAAAATATGGAATATAGGTTGATTTGATGATATGATTTAGATGAAACGTTAAGGCAAAGCTGATTATTAATCTTTGCAGAATTGGTTATAAAAATATTTTCGCTTACTTTATAATTTACTTGCATTCTGGGCTAATATTAAAATTCTTAAAGACATACATTTATCCATAGCAGTAATATGAAAACCCGGTATCTACTTTCAGCAGCCATAATTGGCTCACTTTTTGTCTCTTTGAGTTATGGCGTGCCCTGGAGCACATTCAGGGGCAATGCCCAGCGGACCGGTTTTTATCCCAATAAGGTGGGGGTGCCCCCGGCCAGTGGCGACCGCCTCTGGCACATTCAGCTTCCTGGTCCTATTGTAAGCTCTCCTGCCATAGTTGGCGGTGTGTTGTATGTGGGCTGCCGGGACAGCAGTCTTTACGCCATTGACGCCTCTACCGGTGAGGTTATCTGGTCTATTAAAACCGGCGGCTGGGTGGATTCCTCACCCCTGGTTTTCGGTAACAGGGTTTTTGTAGGGTCCCGGGACGGCTATATATACGCTGTGGACATAAACTTAGGTGAGGTATTAGCCAGGTTCCCTGCCGGCGTTCAGCTGTCTTCTCCTATTGTATACAATAGTCAGCTGCTTCTTACAGGTCTGGGGCCGCCGGTCAACAGCTTTACGGCCTACAACCTTGCCAGTTCCAGTTGGAAGATGGTAGACACAGCCTGGTCAGCGTCTCTTCCTCAAATGAGCTATTCCTCGCCCGCTATTTTCAAGGATATTACGGTTTTCGGTGCTATGGATGGCCGCTTTTATGCAAAAGGGGCATTAGACGGCAGCAATGTCTGGGATTTTGGCACCGGGGGCGGTATTTATATGTCTTCGCCTGCCATAGACGACAGCATAGTATACATGGCGCCGGGTAATTACGATGACGCAATATATGCTCAGTATCTGCAGTCAGGGGCTCAAAAATGGAAGCGCTCTCCCACAGAGTCTTATCTTCCCAAAAAGTCCGCCGGCCAGAGCTTTCTACCCTCCCACCAGTTCCGTATGCTTCTTAAACATAGCCCCGCCTATCGCCTGCAGGCTTTGGATGCCTTTGCCAAGCGCGGTATGGTTCTGCCCAAAGTGGCTGTTACCAGCAGCAGGTTTAAGTCTCAGGGGGCTTCCTGGGTAGATGAAGGCGGCATGAAAACCTCTTCTGTAGCTGTAGGCCCCAACAATGTGTATGTCATTCAAAAAGAGCTGGGGCGTTTGTTTAACGATGATGGGTCTACACAGTATATGCCCAGGTTCACTCTTACAGGCTTTGATAAAAACACAGGCACTCCCACCATGTTATACAGGGACGAGCGTGTGTCAGAGCGTTTGGGCTATACATCATCTCCCGTAGTTGCCAACTTAATAGAGGGCGGCCAGGTGGTTTATTTTGGCTGGGGTGAGGGCAGGGTTTACGCTCTTAAACCCGCTGCCGGGCAGGAGCCCACCAGGGTTATCTGGCAGGACAGCCTTCAGGGCCATGTAATATCTTCACCCGCTATATCAGACGGCAAGCTGGTATTTGCCACCATGCAGGGGCATATGTATGCTTACGAGCTTAAAGAGCAGGCCGATGCCAAAATCTTCCGGGACAGCGTTTTTGCCTGGCCCAACCCTGTACGTGACAATGCCACCCAGGCCAATATTCACGTTTACCTCTCCCTGGCAGGCGAGGTTACTGTTACCATTTATAATACCGCTGAGCGCCCTGTTACCGTTCTCAGGGAGCAGGTTAACAGCGGGGACAGCGACATTATCTGGCAGCTAAACGACATAGCCAATGGCATATATTTCGGTAAAGTTGAGGTTAAATACACGGGTTCAGGGGATAAAGATTCAAAATGGATTAAAATCGCCATTATTCGTAAGTAGGAGCCAACTGTGAGAGCGTTATTAATTATTACAGCCGCAATTTTCGTAACAGGCGGCAGCCTGTTTGGGGCCGATTTTTACGATCGCAGTTATGGTACTTTCGGGGCTGAGTATCTCAAGCGCCCCCAGCATGCTAATTCCAGCGCTCTGGCTAACAGCGTTACCGCCTGGGAGGCGGGCCTTGCGGGTGTGCAGTTTAATCCAGCTCTGTTGGCAGGTGCCAGTCAAAAGCTGGTTCAGGCTACATACACAGCCCTTAACATAGACCAAAAATTTAACGGCATCAGCTATTCCCAGCCTGTATTTGGGCTGTATGCTTTTAATGTTTCTCTTATCGGGTATGGTGTAACAGATATTGAAGAGGCCATCGAAGACCCCGTCACCGGGCAGGGCGTGCGTACAGGCAATAAGTTTGATGATGACGAAATCGCTTTTGATGCCACCTTTGCGGGTAAAGTGCCTGGGCTTATTTCCTACGGCGCACGTTTGCGTTACCTCTATCAAAAGGTTGGTGACTACAGCGAGGGCAAGGCCCATGGGGCCGCGTTAGATATAGGCGTGTATTATGAGCCCATCCGCAATATGGGGGTGGGGTTTGCGGCTCTTAATGTGCCGGGCCGTCTGGCCTGGGAGTCTGGGCGTGATGACTGGGTTGTGCCCACATTTCGCCTGGGTGTAGCTGGTAATTTTCTGGACAGTGCGCTTGCCGCGGAGGTAGATATTATGAAGCCCTGGGGGCAGCCCATAGAGTTCTCTCTTGGTATCCAGGCCATGGTGCTTAAAATACTGGCTCTTCGTGCTGGTGTCCTTTCGGCCACGGGTTATGTAGAGGACGATATAAGGTTTCTGGACCCGGAATGGTTCTTTGGTGTTGGGGTCACATATTCTTATTTCACTCTGGACTATGCGGCCCTTAAACCCTGGTCGGTTTTCGGTCTGGGTCACAAGTTTACCCTTTCTGTGGGTTTTTAACGGTACGGGGTCGTAGGCAGTTACTGCAGTTTAAAATCTGGCAAAAGGGCACATTAGCAAAGGGGATGCAGTAACTAGTAATTATAATTAAGCCAGGTGTTAATGTGGTAAAAAGCTCCGTACATACTTCCAGTTTTTTCTCCCTTATATTTTTAGTACTGTTTCTGGTATTTCCTGTTAATGCCGTTTCTGGCTGGCCCGCTAATGCTCGTATCGCCGGTATAAATATTGACGGCAGAGCGTCTATTACATCTCAGCTGAATTGGGCATCGGGGCTTAATGCCAATACTGTTATTATTCGGCAGGATACTGTGGGGGAGTACCAATGGCTTTCCGGGCGGAACGGGGCTAATACTGTTGCCCTGGCCTTGTTGGATAGCGCCATTAAATCAACACACGCGCTTGGACTCAAGGCCGTTGTATACTTAAGCGCGCTCCGGGTAGTATCCCCACAGGCAGATTTAAACAGGGATGGAGCACCGGATAATGGTACCCTGTCCTTATATGGGGAATATCCTGAATGGGTTATGCGTGACAGGGGTAATAACGCTGCCGTCATCTATAATCAAACCGGGGAAGGCATATCAGTGGGGGATGAGGTTGCCTGGGTGTCTCCGGCTAATAATCAGTGGAAGCACAAGTTCCTGGAACAGGTAAAAGATGTGGCTGCCCTGAATCCTGATGGTATCTGTGTTGATAATCTCAGATACCCCTTGAGTGGTATATGGCGTAACTCCTGGGCTGCTCTGGATTCCGCTGCTATAGCTGTTAATTCATCCATTGTACCCGAGGTTAATGAGCAGGGTGATTTTAACAATACCGGTTTCCTTACCTGGCTTAAATTTCGCAAGGAGCTTATTGAAAATTTGGCCTTTAAAATAGATTCAGTTATTAAAAATGAAAGCAGTAATGTCAAAACCATGCTGATCCTTAAAGATGGTATTTCTCCCATGATGTCGCGCTATGCCACAGACCCTGTGGCCTTGAGTCGCCTGTGCGATGTGCTTATCCATGAGTATTCACCTTATGGGGACGCTAAAACCCGTACTGCCTGGGAATGGAGCCTGTTTAATGCCGGTGTTAAGGCCCTCTCCGAGATGGATGGCCCCTATCCCACCTGGTTTATTACCTATGATGATACTTCTGCTGTACCTACCGCCATTGGTCAGGCTTCAGGCACTAACCTGGAAAGCATGTTGGCTGTGCTGGCCCATAACGGGGGTGGTATATGGGTAACAGGCGGTGAGCATAAGTTTGGCGCAGCCTCAAATTACTCCGCACTGGGCGGTTTTTTGGGTTTCCTTAAATCACAGGGTTCTGTATTGTATGATTCTCTTTCTTTTCCTCCCGGCATAAATGTGTATTACTCCGCTTCTTCGGCCTTTTATGACAATGGGGATAAAAGCGGGCATCAGGCTTCTTTTTATGGTACTCTTATGGCTTTGGGTCATTACCACTACAGCGTTACGGTTACCGCTAACCTGGCGGGTAATACCAACCCGGTGGTAATTTTTCCTGCTGTTGTCTGTCTGGACACGACGGAGTTTAATAATTTTAACACTTATGCGGGAGGGTTTGGAGCTGGTAATGCCATTGTATCGGGCAATACCATGAATGTGTGTGATCCCAGTCTGGGTAAACCTGATGGGTCCATGGATATATTCCCTTATCAGGCCTCCCGAGTTCAGGATTTATCAACTCCCTGGCTACAGTCGCTGACTGTCGATGGTTTACCTCAAGGGGGGCTTAAAGAATCTAAAAGCCCGGAAAGTGACAGCCTGGGTATGTTGTTAGTTGCTGCTCTTAATCTCGAGGATAATTTTGGAATAATACCATTTGAAGGTGCCGGCACAGTTTTAATTAAGCCTGTGATTCAGGGCCGGGACCTGTACTTTCTTCTTTTAAATCTTACCGGTTTGGGGCAGGGCTCACGGCTACATGGCACTATGCCGGTGCAGGCCCGTTTAAGTTCCGTGGGCCTCCCACTAATTTTTAATTTGCCCGCAGTGGCAGAGCTGGCTTTATCGGCCGTAAGTTATATGGACTCTGCAATTTCTCTTTCACGCACTCACAGTCCTGACCTGGGTGTTGGCAGTATCATAACTATTGATTCTTCCTGGTTGGGGCCTCTGGGCTGGGTGCGGGTAGAGGATGGCGCTGTACCTGAACATTACCGGCTGGGTGTGGATTCGGAAATGGATTACATAAATGCGGGTATTACTAACATTATGAGCATCCATCAATCCGGAAAAAATGCTCTAATCCTGCATGTTGCTAATTCGGGTATGCCAGTAAGGGTAGTTGTTAAATACGCGGGTATGGATGGTAAAGTCACACTTTTAGGCACCAGGGAGCTTGTATATGGCGCTAATTATTTGAATTTTAATATAAATGATATTGGCCAGGCATTATCCTGGTCAGGTTTTATTATTATGGAAGGTTCATATTCTAAATCTGTATTTAAGGTAATGCTCAAGTAAAATGTTTAAAAAAGTCTTCATAATTTTATTACTGGCTTCGGGCCTGGCTATGGGTTACTATATCCGGCTGACCAATGATGATATTGAGGACGCTTACATCCGGGACGATCTGCCTAATGAAAATTACGGCGGCCAGAATGTTACCTACACAGGGGGCACCGCTACCGCTAACGGCCGTAACATGTGGCGTGCGGCTTATCTGGCTGACAGTATTCCCCCTTATGCTGCCATAGACAGCGCCTTTTTTAGCTGGTATCATCATGCCCGTTTGAATGCCACCGCTCGTCAGGTTAAATGTTACCGGGTTCTAACAGAGTGGGCAGAGGGTACCAGTACCGGAGCCACCGAATACGGGGCTGTAAACTGGAATGATGCTAAGCGCAATGTGGTTTCCTGGCAGACGGCCGGGTGTGATGGTGTTACGGATCGCGCTTCCACGCCTGTAGATTCCCAAACTATTAACGCTTTAGCCCAGTTTTACACCTGGGACGTGACTGCGGCAGCTCAGAACTGGGTGGATGGCAGCTGGGACAACTTCGGACTGGTTTTTGTTAATGATGTGCTCTACAGCAGCTGGAAGGGCTTTAGAACCGCTGAATATGCCACGGTTAATCAGAGGCCCTATCTGGATATCTGGTACCAAATCCCCCCGCGGATCACTGGTCTCAGCGCTTCTGCCACCCTTGGCACCAGTCAAACGGACTCCAGCACTGTTGCTATAAACTATGAGGTTACCGACTATGACGATGATTCTGTTACCGTTACCGGCCAATACCTGCTTCAGGGGGGCACCTGGGCGGCTATGTCAGCGGTTTGGGGTGATACCGGGTTGGTAGATACCAGCATAACCGGGGACAAACAGATACTCTGGAATATCAATACCGGTCTGGGGGTAAGTATAGATACCACCATTACCCTGCGCCTTATTGCCACCGATGATTCCGGCAGTACGGACACTGTAACCTCATCCTCTTTTACAGTAGACACCCGTAATCCCACCGGGCTTGCTGGCTTCGCTGTCTCAGATTCTACACCCGTTTCAGTAACACTGCAGTGGGTGGGCCCTGCCAGCGACGCTCATTTCA
>CAZRWX010000084.1:0-7998 GCA_964603925.1 uncultured Bifidobacteriales bacterium
CCCGGCCCATTTATTTTCAAATAGATTTTTCATTTGCAGGCAAGATAAAAAAATCCCAGGAGAGACACCCTGTCTTAAATAAACAAGCTTTCAGCGATCAGCAAGTTTGCTTCAAATTAAGCTCTACCTCTGTCACTTTGAACGGTGAGTAATTTAGAGGTAAAGTGAGAAGTCTCCTTGAGAATATCCAGGGAGATTTCTCCCGGCAGTACAAGCCGAAACTCGGTCGAAATGACATATCTGGTACATTTTGACTTAAGTTAATATCAATCTCTGGTTTTTACACAGGCACTAATCACACGCCCTGCTCGGGAAACATCATTGCCATACCAAATTCCATTTGGAATTCAGGATCCAGAGATAAATCTACATGTTCTGACTTTTGCCTGAGTGATTCGCCATAAGCCTGCTCAGTTTCCGATAAAAGTACCCGTACAGCGCCAAGGAAGGCACTGTTACCCATGAAGTGGATCTTTTCCAGATCTGCTGCCGGAAAGAGACCCATGCGGATGGCATTAACAGGACGAATAAAATTAGCAAAAGCGCCTGCCAAAAATATTTTATCAACTTCCTCCAATGTTACGCCGGCCTTTTTTAAGAGAATATGAATGCCTGCGCGTATAGCGCCCATAGCCAGCTGAACCTGCCGGATATCCTTTTGAGTAATAAATACACCCTCCCGGTTGCCGGACTCCCCGGGCTCAGCCAGAATAAAGTCAACACCTTGCGAGCTGTTTTTAAGCCTTTTTCGCAACGAGTGGGGGACACTGTCCGCCACCTCTTCGCTGGTTAGAATTCTCCCGGTCATATCCATTATACCCGAACGCAGCATTTCTGCTACAGCATCTACCAGCCCTGAACCGCAGATGCCCAGGGGCGGGGCATCACCAATTACGCCAAGTTCCACATTGGAATGTATTTGAACCTTTTCGATGGCACCTTGCACCGCCCGCATGCCATGGTGTATCCTGGCACCTTCAAAAGCCGGGCCTGCAGCCGCGGAGGTAGCCAGTATCCTGTTATTATGAGCAAGGGCAATTTCACCATTGGTGCCAATGTCTACCAGCAAAACAGGACGCGGCCATTTATCAAGTTGACAGGCCACCATACCGGCAATTGTATCCCCGCCGACAAAGCCGCCTATTTGCCCAAACACATAAGCCTGTGCCCCGGGGCCTGAAGGCAGTTGCAGATCACTGGCAGCAAGCATATAGCCTTTACGGAAAGCGGGCGTAAACGGCACCTTTCCCAGAGCAGAAAGGTCCAGTCCCAGCAAAGACTGCTGCATCGTAGAATTGCCCGCAAATACTATTTTATGAATTTTATGGACACCTACCCCGGCCTGGGATGCCATAGTGTGGAGAGCGTCCCGCACCACATCCAGTAAAAGACTCTGAAGCTGTCTGGCGCTTGTGGTTCCCGAACAGGCAAACTGAATACGGGAAATAACATCATCACCGTGGATAATCTGTGGATTCATACAGGAATATACCGCCACTTCATTACCAGTACTTAACTCCATTAGAACCGCCGCTATAGTGGTTGTACCTATATCAAAGGCCGCCCCATAATGCCCATTATGAATTGAAGTAATGGCTGCTCTGACAAGAGAAAGAGTATCGCCACTGCCACCCCATACACCAGAAACCAAAACTTTATGTAAAGCTAAAGACTGCGTTTCAGGGGGTATTTCTATAGTTAGATTTTCGGCGGCCTTTGCCTGACAGGCCAGCCTTAAACCGCCATTTAACTGCTCTGGTGACAGGGTTTCCTTGTCCAGAGCGCTTACAGCGCACTTGCCCTTAACAATGCGCACCCGGCATTTACCGCAAGTACCATTGCCACCACAGGGGGTTCGTAAATTAAAACCCGCACGAGCTAGTATTTCTATAAGAAATGCCCCAGACTCAGCTGTAATTTGCCTGCCAGCGGGAAGCACTGTTACATAAACTAAGCTATTGCTGACCATAAAGTCATAATACTATACAAAATACAACATAAAAAGCCCCTCAACGGCTAGAAGAGGCTGAAAGAATGCAGCCTGTAATACAGGTGCAGCCAGAACTACCTGGACTCGCGCTGCTTGGCTTCGCTAACTCTTAAATTACGACCCTCAAACTCAATATCATTGAGTTTTTCAATAGCCTCTTTGCCATTTTCCATTTCAACAAAACAGAAACCGCGGGACCTGCCCGTTTGCCTGTCTGTAATAATGTTTACAGATTGAACTTCGCCTACTTGGCCGAAATACTCTGCAAGGGTTTCTTCTGTGGCACGCCAGGGAATGTTGCCGACATAAAGTTTTGTAGCCATAGGGTACCTCCTGAATAGTTATGGGGAAATTTTTGGGACTATGGCTTAGACCACAAAAGATGATTCCTCATAATGATTGATAAGTGGGAAAAAATACTGCAAAAAAAGATCGGGAAAAGAAATGCGGGGTAACTAGCTACAAACTAAGAAAGGGAACAGATAACATGGAAGTGTGATAGCAAAATGATTACGTGGGGATTTGGGAGGACTACTACAAAAGGCTCTAAATTGTTTTATAAAATTTAATATATCTAAAAGAAACAGGAAAATCTACAACAACACCAATAAAAATTGAAAAATTGTCTAAAATACACATAAAGCGGCATTAATTTCCCTTTTTCTCAGCTTATTCGTTTAATTTTGCTGTAAAAGGAGGGGCCCATACCTTGACAGGTATCTGGTAAAAAATGCCAGCCAAACTCGGTTTCTTGGCCAGGGGACTGTTTGTCTTTAATTATTTCAAAACGACCACTGCGTTTTTTATACAGCTTACGAACAACTTCATCATTTTCTACAGGCAGAAGCGCACAGGTACTATAAACAATTATGCCCCCTGGGCGCACCACCTCCAGAGCAGATGCCAGCATTGCGAACTGCCTTTGAGCGAGAAATTTGGGACGGGCGGGTTTCCACTTCTGTAGATGTGAAGGTGAATTTAATACGTGCCGCTCTGATGAACAGGGGACATCCAAAAGAATCTTATCAAAACAGCTTTTATTAGAAAGCCCCCAGGTTGAGGCATCCCTCCCGGTTACTTTAACCAGTTTTTGAAGATCCTCCGGCAGATGAGACAGAAAAGTATTCTTAAGCCGCCATCTGCGTTGACGGGAAAGCTCGTTTGCGCACAGAAAACCTTTTGAGCCAAGACCCCTGACTAAAACTAAGCTTTTGCCGCCAGGTGCGGCGCACATATCCAGTACTGAATCCTCAAGGCCAATATTAAGTGCACTGGCCACCAAAAATGAACCTTCATCAAGAAAGTAAGATTGCTTCAAGCCTGTTCTCAGCTCTTTGTATTTAACTTCGGATAAAAGCGCTTCGCGTAAATTGCTCCATCGCTCTTTAAAATGGGAAGCATAATAAGAATTGAAATCGCTATTCATAAATAAAAGCCGCAAAGCGCCTGCATCAGAATTATTAACCTGGGATTGCGCCTGATCTCATGCATGAGATCATGATTGACATTATGCCTGAGCAATATTAAAAGAAGCTGGCTCAAGAGCTTTAGCTTGCTGTATCGCTGGCGAACTTATCATAGGAAATTACCACATTTTTAGTGGAATGTTTGCCATGATACAGGGCTTTATCAGCCTTTTCTATAAGCAGCCCGGGCTCCTGGGCATCGGCGGGGTAACATGCTACGCCAAAAGTAATAGTTAAATTACCGGAAGGCTGTTTTTCCTGATTTGGAAACGGGAAGGACTCTATTTTTCGCCTTATGGCCTCCCCTACAGCCATGGCCCCATTTATATCTGTTTTTGGTAAAATTATGACAAATTCCTCACCGCCATAGCGGGCCACTGTGTCCGCCCTCCTGGTGCCGTCTATTAATATTTGTGACAACTGGCGTAAAAGAGCATCCCCTTGGGGGTGGCCGTTGTTATCATTATAAACCTTAAAATTGTCTATATCACCAATTATTAAAGACACAGCCTCCCCGGCTTTTTTTGCTTTAGTTATTTCCAGTTCGAGAGTTTCTTTAAAATGGCTGTGATTAAATAAACTGGTGAGGCCGTCGCGAATAGCCAATTCTGAGGTTTTATTATACAAATTGGCATTTTCAATAATTAAACAGGCTTCTGAAGAGAACAAGTTAAGCATATCCAGATCGTGAGCGGAAAAATTGTGATCTAGTTTAGACAGGGCACATATCAAACCCATACCCCTTTTCTGTTTATTGCTGTCCAGCGTAAACATGGGGCAGGCAACCAGTGAGCGGTAACCTTTTTTAAACATAGTATTATACCTGTCATCATGAGCCAGATTATTGATAAGCTTGCTGCGCCCCCGCCATACAGTTTCCGCAATAAGCTCCTCACCCAAATCAATATCGGTATCTCCGCTCTCTGCACGCATCATCATTGTGCTTTCTTTATCACTCATAATACGTATAACAACATATTCTACCCGCAAAAGGTTAGTTAATACATCTACAGTTTTTTTAATTACCAGCTCAGCGTCCCTGGTTTCGGAAAAAAACTCCAGGATTTCACCGATTTCATTAAAGACAGCAACTTTAACAAGGTCATTTTTCCTCATGAGTTTCATATGGTCGCAATCATGCTCCAGGCTTTTTATGTATACATTGGATACCCGGGAAATCCATATAAAGCCCAGACTGGAGGCGATAATGCAAAGAGCAAGTACACGTATTACGCTCTGCATTGCGGGGTTTTGAAGCAGCTGAAAAGGAAATAAAAAAAGGAGGTAGGCGCCTATAGCTATAAGTAATGCTATGATGAAGTGTTTCATAGTGTTTACTCTAAAAAAAGGCAGAAACTATAAAAGAAACAGACTATTGAGTTACAATTTCATCTAACAGACCGTCCCTGATCCAGCAAACTCGATCTGAAGGTGCCACCATCTTCTCGTCGTGAGTAGCACAGACAACAGTAACACCTTGTTCTTCGTTTAATTCTTTAAGTAGTTCTATTATTTCCGTACCTGTCTTGGTGTCTAAGTTGCCTGTGGGTTCATCGGCTAATATAACAGTAGGAGTATTTGCCAGAGCCCTGGCGACTGCCACACGCTGCTGCTGACCCCCGGAAAGCTCAAAAGGTTTATGGTTTGCCCTATCAGCCAGACCAACCTTTTTTAAAATATCCATGGTTTTTTCCACAGCGGCCTCGTGCTTCATACCTTGAAACACCATGGGGAGTTTGACGTTCTCCAGAGCGCTCATAACTTGAATAAGATTGAAGGTCTGAAAAATGTAGCCGATTTTATTACACCGAAGCCAGGCCTGCTCACTTTCTGACAAATCGAAAACACTCTCGCCATCAAAAAAGACCTTACCCTCACTGGGCATATCCAAAGCACCAACTTGATTGAAGAAGGTTGATTTACCCGAACCTGACGGCCCCATAATGGAAATATATTCACCGCGAAAAATATCCAGCGAAATGCCCTTAAGGGCCCAGACTATTTCACCCTCCGTAGTATAGCGCTTTTTAACGCTATCGGCTCTGATTATTACATCTTGTTTAAGTGTTTCTTCTCTAACCATAATACTCTACATTCTACCAAACATTTTATTATTAATAAACCTAAAATAGTAAAAAGGTGATTATTTGCTTTCTATAAATTAATCTAAAAATAACATTCAGAGGGTATTACCGGGTGGTTGGGCCTTAACCAGTAGCAGATATCAGGAATCATACAGTACCAGCTCCTGTTCCCATTTTTGCTGGGCATTTTCATAAGCCGAGGTAGTTTCTTCCAGATCTTTATATAAATTTTCAGATTCCCGCTCACAGGTATTAATTTCAATTGACAGGGCCGTTATCACCACACTGTCATTCTTCAAAGAGGCTGATATTAACTCCTGGTTTTTATTATGAATATTCTGCTCCAATCTTTCAATGGACTGTTCTAATTTTTCCATGGCTTGTTTAAGAGGTCTTAATTCCTTATTTCGTTTTTCCTGACATTGTGCTTTGAGCTTGCGGAGCTCCTTTTTAGATGGTCCCCCGGCAGATGATGGCTTTGATCTGCTCTCCTCTTCACCAGACCACCCTACCTCTCTCAAAAATTCCCCATAAGGAATATTCATCACATTTACACTGCCCCGATCAAAAATAATCAGACGGGTAGCCAGCTTCTCCAGCAGCATCTCACTATGGGTTACAAAAATTACCCCGCCAGGATATTTATTTATGGCCTGGATCAACGCTTCGCAGGAATCAGTATCCAGATGGTTGGTAGGCTCATCCAATAACAGCAAATGAGTACCCTGAAGCAATAGTTTGCCCAGGCACACTCTGCTTTTTTCCCCTCCGGATAATACCTGTATATGTTTTAAGGCATTATCCCCTTCAAACATCATGGCCCCGCAAATACCCCTGACCCTGGACCTGTCACCATTAAAACCAGTTGAAGACATGACTTCTTCTTCAACGGTCCTGCCTGGTAACAGCTCTTTAATACAGCTGTCCCCATAATAACCCGAAATTAAATCCGGGTGTGTTTTAATATGGCCGGTACATGATGATAACTGACCAGCAAGTAAACGCAGCAATGTGGACTTACCTTTGCCGTTTCGGCCTATCACGCCTACCCTGTCCCCCTTATGCAGACTGAAACTTAAGTCATTTAATAGCATGTCTGAGCAACCCGGGTAATGAAACCCCACACCCTGGACTTCAAGTAAATTCTTTGACTGAAATTCCTTGTAATTAAAATGGAAATTGAGTGTATTAATTATTTCCAGTTTTTGTAGTACGTTACGTTTTTCCAGAGACTTAACCCTGGATTGCACCATACCCGCCAACCGGGCCTTAGCCCGAAATCTCCGAATAAAGTCCTCTTCCTGCTTTCGTTTTTTCTCATCATTTATACGGGTTTTCTCATACACCTCCTCTTCTAATTGTATCTGTTGATACAGTTTAGAGGTATCTCCAGCCATTTTACGTAATTTTTGCCTGTGTATACTTAATACATGGGTACATGCTTTATCCAGAAAGCCGCGATCATGGCTAATCATCATAACCTCCCCCGGCCAGACCCTGAGGAATTGCAAAAGCCACCGGATAGAAGGTAAATCAAGATAATTTGTTGGCTCATCCAAGAGCAGCATATGGGGTTCTGAAACCAGCAGCCCGGCAAGCTGGATTCTTATTTGAAAACCGCTGGAAAAAACCACTGGAGATTGTAACATGGCTTCCTGGCTGAACCCCAAACCAGACAGTACCTTTTCCCCTCTCCATTTTTCATCTACTTTATCAGCTGGCAGACAACCGCAAACTTCATCTATAACCACAGCACTCTTAAAGGTATAATTCTGCTGAAGCCCCTTAATTAGATAATTACGCGGGATATTTATCTCAGCTGAATCTGCCAGCTCCTCCCCAAGCAATATGTTAAACAAAGTAGTTTTACCATGCCCGTTTCTTCCCACAATGCCGACTCTTTCACCAGCCAGAACCTGAAAGGAAGCATCCTGAAATAGTATCTGCTCACCGAAAGTCTTATTTAGCCCGTTTATTTTTAGCATAACCCTGACAGAAAATTTAATATACCTGCCGTAATTTAGGTGAAAGACTCGATATTCCTACTGCTTTTTTAGGTTTTAAGGAAGCAGACAGGCTATTTTGAGCTTTAGACAAATGCTCTGTTTCAACCTTTTTCAGAATAAAGCTGCAATATAATTAGGATTTTAAGTTTCCGCACATACGATTAATTGCTTAAATGATTAGCGAAGAATATTAATGATATTGTATAATTAGTTAAAAAGGCTTACTATCAAGTAAAGGGAGATTTTAATGTCTAACTGGTCGGAACGTAGAAATTATGAACGTTATGATTTGAGCACCTACTGTACAGCATATTTTGACCATAAGGGCGAGCAAATTGAGGGTCTCATGGTCAATATTTCTTCAAGTGGAGCCAAATTTCAAGTTACTGAATACGAAAAAAGTGTCTCTATAGAAGTTGATGATGTCAAAGTTTTTGAAATTCACACCCATG
>CAZRWX010000084.1:8008-12672 GCA_964603925.1 uncultured Bifidobacteriales bacterium
GGGCTTATCAAATGCTAAGGCCAGGGTTTGCTGGCTCTCCCGTAAAAACAATCACCTGCATTTCGGCGTGCACTTTCTGGAACCTCACACCGATAAAGATGACCCATTACAGGTTTTAATAGATTCTGTCTTCTAACTAAAATCAGCCCCTGCGTTAAGCTCCTCCAGATTAAGTCTGTCAATATCTCAAGGGAAGTCTTTGGGATTATGCAAATAGAGGAAATGTGATTTTAAACAGACGTCAATGCCTTAATTATGCCTGTCACCTGTTAGCCCTGGGCTTAATAAGGTGCACTGTAAAGCCAATAATTTCTATTCCCACTGTATCAATAGTATATACGCCCCTATTTTTGCGACACATTACCAGCTCGAGCAGCCATGAAAAGCCCTGGCGCGCCCGCGTTATCATCCAATACCTTAAAAAACTGGGCATGGCTGCAGCAGGCAATACCTTTCAGCCTGATATACCCAGTATGGAATTAATTAAAAGCGTCCATTCTGAGGAATACCTGGAGAAGCTTAAAAAGGAAGTACTCTCTGGTAAACGAAGCCTGTATACAGAGCCCGGGAACACTTTTATTTGCGCCGAATCTTACAACGTGGCGTTACTATCCGCAGGAGCGGTAACAAAGTCAATTGATCTGGTTTTAAATAACAGATGGTCAAGCAGCTGCTGTATTAACCGTCCCCCTGGGCACCATGCCGGTACCGATTACGGTATGGGCTATTGTCTACTAAACAACGCCGCCATAGGAGCACGTTATGCTCAAACCAGATACGGCCTTAAACGCATAGCCATACTGGACTGGGACGTTCATCATGGTAATGGTACTCAAGAAATATTTTACCGTGATCCTACTGTATTTTACTGCAGTATTCATCAGAATGGTCTTTATCCCATGGCAAAAACTGGTCTTGGCCATTCAACAGAAACTGGAGCCGGCGAGGGAACTGGTTATAATTTGAATATTCCACTACCCAAGGGCTCTGGTGACCAGGAAGTCCTTAATTGCCTTAATACCCGGTTCGCACCGGCTATGGCCAGCTTTAAACCCCAGCTGATTATAATATCAGCGGGTTTTGATGGCCGCAAAGGGGATGCTCAGGGCCGATTTTTATTGAGTGACAATGGCTATTACAAAATGAGCTGCCTGGTAAAAACCATGGCCGAATATTACTGTCAGGGAAGAGTAGTAAGCACCCTGGAGGGAGGATATAACCGATATGGGATACCAAAAGCCTTTGCCGCACATGTCAAGGGCCTTATGACAGTGAAAGACCGGACTAACTTTATTAATGGGTTCCAGGCATGAATAAAAAATATATTTAGACTATGTTAAAGTCCCTTTTTCGGCAGCGGCCTTTTTTCTGGCAGTGGCATTTTAATTCACTTCTTACACTTATTTGTCTCTGGGGACTGCAATCGTGTTCCCAACTGGGCAATGCTGAGTTAGAGGGGGATTTTGACAACACCAAATTCCTTAAAGGTGATATTAAAACTTATGAGGGGATACTAGTTACAGACCCAGGCAATGAACAGGCTCTGGAGGCATTGGGCTGGCTTCAAGTGCAAAACGGCCACCTTGACGGGGCCATTAACCATTTTAACAGATGCTTACGTATAAATGGGCGCAATGCGTCAGCATATATGGGACTGGGGCTGGCGTACCGTCGGGCGGGCAATTTTGAGTATGCGGCTCGCAGCTATGAACAGGCTGTCAAACTTCGAAATAGCTGGCTGAACGCATACTATCAATTAGCAGAAGTGTACAATTTAATGGGTGATATAAAGAATGCTAGAGTCCAAATGCGTAAAATAGCACAAAAAGACACTGTTTTGGCGCGGAAATTAATGGATGTGCTCTATTAAAGGTTTTGGATCTCCTGGCGGATTTCCCTGCATTTGCCTGATTTGCAGTTACCATTTACAAATTTAGCTTTAAGCATAATTTTATTGTTTTTACTACGGATTACGGCTGTACCAATTAACTTACCCTGATTAAATGAACATTTAATATGAATACTGCCGGAAGGATAATATTTCTGGTAGCCGCCGTTAAGCTTCCCCTCGGAATAATTTTCCCGGCATAAAATATTGCCATTTTTATACCAGCTTATGGATGAACCATGCCTTTTGCCCTGGTGATAGTGAGTCTCGGAACTTTTGCTGCCATTTTCGCTCCATTTTGTTAACCGACCCTCTATCATGCCGTCTTTTACGGCACCCTTTTGCTTAAAACGGCCATTTTCGTATGTTTCGACAAAGATATCTTCTTCAGAACCATTCTGCAGATGATGATTTGGCTCGTTATGAACAAGCGATCTCTTTTCTTGAGATTGGGCGTAAACAAAAAGGAGAAAAAAACCGATGAGTAATTGATAGGGGTAGTATTGGTTTTTTAAAACGATAGCCATAAGGTCCATAATAACATTTACAGTATATGCTCATCCGTAGAAATTTAATGATAAAATATAAGAAAGCGTTTCTTTATAAATAATGAAATATCATATTCTGATTAAAATCTCAGCAATTTTTGCTTTAATGGCATTTTTATGGAGTTGCCCTCAGGTTGTGTCTACGGACAGTGATAGTACGATAGACACAACTGACACATCCTCCGGTCCCATAATCATAGACAGCGGAACCGGAGATTCCGTAATAATAAGCAATATGTTAAAAATTTATAAGATTTCCAGTCAGGATTTCAACCAGACAGCAGTGTTTAAAGGCGGTAGAGCAATTGAGCTACGTATTATGGGGTCACATATTGAGCATATTTATGACTCTATTGCCCTGTTATCCGAACTTCTTTTACTGGAAATTTCAAACACCAACATCAATTTCATTCCTGATAATATTATGTTGCTGCCAAAACTTGAGGTTCTCATTGTTTCTAATAATCAGCACCTTACAAGTTTGCCGGCGGCAATTGGCGGATTAAAGAGCCTGAGGCAGCTATTTATTTCCAATAATTCTATTACAGAGATCCCAGACGATTTGGGTGAACTGAACAGTTTATATTACATGAATATCAGCGGTAATAAAATCGAGTTTTTACCCTCATCAATTGGCCGCCTTAATAACTTGACATTTTTAAATGCCTCTAACAATGCACTGCTGGCCATTACCGATTCAATAAAATGGCTGGATGAGCTTGACACCTTAATACTATCGGGTAATTCCCTTAAGGAAATTCCCGAAAATATAAAATTTCTGTATGAACTTAATTATCTGGATTTATCAGGGAATGCATTGGAAAGTCTCCACAGTAATCTGGGGTATGTCCCATTATTAAAATATCTAAATATTTCTAATAACCTTTTAATAGGGCTTCCAAATTCACTCGCAGGCCTTGTTATTTTAAATGTGCTGGATGGGAGCTACAATCAAATTACCGGTTTTCCCACACAGCTGAGTAACTCTAATTCACTTAAACACCTTTACCTAAATAACAATCAGATAACGTCATTCCCTGATATTACGGGCAATTTCCCTTCTCTCACCCGTTTAACCTTAGATAATAATTCAATCACTTCCATATCAGATTCCCTAAGTAAAATTGTTTCCCTGGAAGTACTTAACATCAAGGGCAATAATATCGACAGTCTGCCATCATCTATTACCCAACTTTCAAACCTGGAATACCTGTTTATGGACAATAACCTGTGCGCAACGTCTACACAGCAGAACGCCTTTTATGATAGCCTCCATCTGCCTCTCCTTCCCATATGTCCAGAGCCAGACACCACTAATGACTCCTTAGCTATCAAGGACAGTGTTTATGTAAGAGGGTTCCTTTTTGGGAAATTAATTATTGCGGAAGGGGCTATTTTACCCGTAGGTGATGGGGAAGTCTTTATTTTTGATTCTAGTGGCAGAAGCGTGACATCTAATAAGCCCATACGCACAAAAAGTAATGGCAGGTGGAGTATTAAATTACCAGTGGGTGCCTATAATGGGGCAGCTCTATATATTGAAACGTCCCAATTCATCATCTATACCGGTTGTTTGTCAGACTTTATCCTTAAAAAGGATCAGGATACTGTTGAGCTTGATGAAACCTTAATTGTTGACCACCTGAGCAATAACTGCAGGGATATACTCCCCTACCCCGATGTTACCATAAATATGGAGATTAACGGCCAGATGAGCGCCCAAACCTACCGCTTTATCACCAAGCCTATCAGCGAAGATGAGTATGCGCATATTTTCAGACGCTGTGACTCAAATTTAACAGCCCTTTATCATTTTGAGAGAAATAATCTCTCTGAAGGGCGTTGGGGGGGCAAGTTTGTTGATACTATTTCAGTTGTTGATTCCAGCACAGGTGTTGTAGAAACTACTACCGGCCTAAAACTTTTCTACGAATATACCGGTATATTAAATATTGGCCGGAACCCGATGACGGCCTCATGCAGACACACTCCCCTGCCACCGGACTATCAAGGCGGTTATCTACAATATTTTACAGTAGACGACGACTTGGATAATGATTATGATGGCTGCGTAGACGAAGAGATTTTAGATGAAATTGATAATGACAACGATGGCTTAATCGATGAAGACCTGGATGGCGTCTTCTTTAATTATAAAACCCTGTATGAAATAGTCCTTGATGGCCCGGCAAGGGATTCTAATGCATCTTTTATAACTGAAGATATAC
>CAZRWX010000085.1:0-12633 GCA_964603925.1 uncultured Bifidobacteriales bacterium
TTAAAATAATCACGTTCAAAAGCCTCTAATACTTTTGCTTTGGCCTCTTTATAGGGTACAAGGCCTGTGCCCGTGTTTGCGGTACCGCCATCCTCCCTGCCCAGTATACGGGTTACAGCCTCCGGCGTAATCAGCTTATTTACAGCCAGGTTTTTAAGGCCCTTCATAATCATGGAGAGCTCCCTGCAATTGCCCTGCCATTCATTACTCTTGAGATAACCCAGGGCATGAGGGCTAATGGCGATGTCATCACCTAAAAAGAATTTGGCCAGAGGGGCAATATCATCAGGGCGTTCCCGAAGAGGGGGGATGTGTATGGTACACCCGCGCAGGCGGTAATAGAGGTCCTTTCTAAATGTGCCCTTAGTCACCATTTGTTTAAGATCGCGGTTGGTGGCGCTAATTATACGGATATTGGTTATCCGCGCTTTAACATCTCCCACAGCGTTAAACTCACCTTTGTCCAGCACCCGCAACAGTTTGCTTTGAAGATCCAGAGGCAGCTCGCCAATTTCATCCAGGAAAATAGCCCCTTTGTCCGCTGCCTCAAAAAAACCGCGTTTACCCATATCGGCCCCGGTAAAGGCCCCTTTAGTGTGACCGAAGAGCTCCGCCTCTATCAGGTTGGGTGAGAGTGCCGCACAGTTTATGGTAATGAACGTATACGCACTCCTGAGGCTGTTCTTAAAAATGGCCTGAGCTACCAGCTCTTTGCCGGTACCGCTTTCGCCTGTTACGAGCACGGGTAGCTCCGTAGGCGCCAGTTCCATTATTTTTTTACGCACTTTCATCATTTGGGCACTGTCGCCTACCAGGCCCAGGTTTTTTGAGCTGTGCAGCACATCATACTTGAGATTGCGCTGGAACAGGTCACGAATACGAAGGGCCCCGAGAACCGCATAGCGGATATGGTCGCTTCGGAAAGGCTTGACCAGGAAGTTGTGCACCCCAAGCTCCATGGCCTTGTCCACCTTTTGCTGATCCGGGTAGCCGGTAACAAAAATAAACTGGGCGTCCGGGTTGTGCTTAAGTACCTCCTGACGCATGGCAAAGCCGTCCCGGCCAGGCATTATTAAATCTACAATAGCGATATCAAAATGACCTTTTAGCAGAGTGTCCTTTGACTCAGCCGGGTCGAACTGGGTTACCTTGTAGCCCTCCTGGCTGAGGCACTCGGCCATAAACTCACGAAAGCTATTTTCATCATCTATAATGAGTATGGAGGCACAGGCCATAGTCAAAGGCCCCCCACAGCAGGCCGGCTAAGAACTTCGTTAATTTTACTGATCAGTAAATCGGAACGGAAGGGCTTGCCTATATAATCATGCAAACCGCCAGCCCTCATTTTAAGTATATGCTCCTCTGCTGTAAAACCAGTAAAGGCGATAACACGAGCCCCCGCATTAAGCTTGCGCATGGCCGCAAAGCAGTCATAACCGTTTAAGCGGGGCATGTTCATATCCAGTAGTACTACATCAATATCCTTATAATGTTCCCGGTAAAACTCCAACCCCTCCTGCCCGTCGCAGCTACTACTCACCTTAAAGCCCTGCTCCTCAAGCATGTCCCTGGCCATTACCCGGATAACGTCTTCATCATCCACTATCAGCACATGACGGCCGCCGCCGCTCTGTTTTTTAAGAGTTGGGGTCTGCTCAATAATATCTACACTGACGGCAATGGGCAGAAATATGATAAACGCTGTGCCCTGTCCCGGCTGGGACTCCACCTGGATACAGCCCTGGTGCTGGATAATACAACCATGGGCATTACTGAGCCCCAAACCCGTACCGGCGCCAACTGCCTTAGTTGTAAAAAAAGGTCGAAATATTTTTTTAACCACTTCCGGGGTCATACCGCTGCCGGTATCAGTCAGCTTAATTTGCAGGTAAGAACCGGGGTTCAACGCACCAACTGCGGCAATATCAATTACATTACCCTCAACCTGAACATCTTCGGTATTTATACAAAATGCCCCCCCCTCGGGCATGGCGTCCCGGGCATTAAGGGCTATATTTATCAGGGCATTCTCCAGCAATGCCACATCACCCCGTACTATACAGGACCTGGCTTTAAGGCTCTGAGAAATTTTAATGCGCTTATCAAAAGTTGAATGTAAAATTCTCCCTATGCGCTCCAAAACCTCATGTATATTAACCGACTCCATACGGCATTCCTTTTGACGGGAAAATACCAGGAGCTGGCCTACAAGGCTGGCGCCCCGTTCACAGGAATTCAAAATTTGGCTGGCATAGGTATGGAGTTTTTTGTCTTTTTTAACCCGGGATTCCAGTAAATCCGCAAAGCCCATAATGCTGCCAAGTATGTTATTAAAGTCGTGGGCCACCCCGCCCGCCAGCTGGCCAACAACCTCCAGCCGCTGGGAGTGCTCCAGGCGCTGGGTCAGGTCCTTTTCTAACTTCTCGGCATGGCGCTGGGCGGTGACATCGTTGGCAAACATAAAGCACCCGTTATAGGTGTTATCCTCCATAATGGGGTTGGACTTAATATGTAAAACTATCTCACTGCCGGCCTTTGTTAAAAGAATAATCTCACTTTCACCTGCAATTCCGCGTTTCCTCTGTTGGATTTTCTGTAGACCTTCGTCCTTAAATTCGGGCTTTACAAGTGAAAAAATACTTGTACTAACAAGTTCTTCCCTGCTATAACCCAGCAAATTTATAATCCAGGGGTTAGCATAAGTAATGTGTTCGTTTTCATCAATAATTAACACGCCCATATTAGCTGTCTCCAGAAAGTTGCGGTAGCGTTTTTCGCTTTTGCGCAGGGCGCGCTCAATGGCCTTACTCTTACTTATATCCCGGGCAATGGCTACCAGGTAGGCGTTACTACCGTGCTGGACATAGCTGATATTGATATCCACAGGAAAAGTTGTGGAATTTTTACGCACATATTCGGCCGACAACTCCAGGCTGCCGTTGTGCCTGGCAAACTCAAAATGCCCCTGCCAGGAAAACCCGGGTATCATTTCGGAGAAATCCAGCATACTCATGTTAAGGAGCTCCTGGCGGCTGTAGCCCAGGTTAGCGCTGGCGGTTTTGTTGACATTAAGTATGCGGCCGGTATCAGGTTCCAGTACAAAAATAGTGTCGTTTGAATGGTCCATAAGGTCCCGGAACAGCTCCAATTCCTGGGAATTACGCCTGTTCTCAGTTTCGTCGCTGTAAATGGCCACCACCTCGCCATTGGGAAGCCTGAACACGTAATTCTCCCGCCAGCCAGACAGCCTGGAATCCTTATATTCCTTTACAGGAAAGCACTCCGGTTCACCTGAGTTCCACACCCTGCGCAAGCACTCCAGCAGCCCCATATCCCTGATACCGGGAAATACCTCTGTTATGCGTTTACCTTCCACATCGCGCTTTTTAATTTTATCAATAGCCTCCGCAGCCGGGTTAAAATCTACGAAGACAAAATCTTGGCCCTCATCCACAGCCTTATATACAGCTACACCATTGTAAATATTTTCAAACATCAACTGCCAGCGCTGCTTAATGGCTACAGCGGCTTTTATTGACTTTAAAGTTTGAAGCCTGGAGGTATTTAACTCCTGGCGGGCGGCGATAATCTCCGCCTCAAGACAGGAAATAGAGGAAGCCTGCCCCCCGCTGGTACCCGCGTCAGACTGTTTAGATTCTGGTTCTAGTTCATTTTCCATTTGTCACCCATATTCGCATAAACAAAAAAAATACGGAAAAAATACCGAAATGGAGTATTTCCGCATTTGGTCAAGTGTATCACACATTCAAATCAAATGCAAGTTTATAGTAACATAACTGTCATTTAGACCTGTTCTTGTATCGTGTCGATGGGAGAAATCTCCTTGAGAATATCCAGGGGGATTTCTCCCGGTTACATAAGTCGAAACTCGGTCGAAATGACAATTTTTGTCAATTTTGATTACGTAGTGTAATAATATAGGGTCTAAGCTAGGAAGCTGGCAGACCGGCTGCGGACCAGAGGGTATTTAACCTGGCCTTTTGAGTAGTAACAGCTTCGCCCAGAGAAGCGAGGTTTTCACCCTCGTAGGGCTGCTGCTTAGCCAGTTCAGCACAATAGTCCATACCCAGCAGTAGATTTTGCCGGAACTTCTCCAGATGTTTGGTGTCGTCCTGGCCGGGTTTATAATCGACCAGAGTTTTTTCCAAATAGTCTACGTACATGCTGAGCTCTTTTGCAAACATATGCTCACGCTCGGGCGGTACCAAACCTGAGGAGCGGCCGTAGATATAGTCTACCATCTCCTGAAGGGTGCAGTCTTTTGTGAACCAGGCCATATTGGGCCCGGGACAAATGCACTGGGGGGCGTTTTCTGGGCTCTTAAGCCCCAGACAAATTTGAGCTGAATTGCCCAGGTGATCGCAAATACACTGTTTATTATTTAAGGAAGTTTTGAGCCTGTTAATTTCTTGGCTTGAAGCGCCTGAAGCGTTAATGGATGCCAGCTTTTGGGTTTGATACTTGTGGGAGGCAATGCAAAGTGGTAAACCCTCAAACTCTGTATTAAACAAAAGATAGCTCTTGGGGCAGGGAGACCCCGGCTTGCCCTCTGCCTGCCGTTGCCTGGACCATAGCTCTGAGCCGGTACCATACATATTGTTAAAAGGGATACCTATGGGTGATGCCTCGCTAAGATAAAGATCAGTGGACTTTGCGCTGCGCAGCTGCGCGCGGGTAACGTCGTCTACCTGAGTGACCTCCGGTACCAGCAGGAAGGGCGTAGCCCAGCCGGTACGATCCATTTTGTAATACTCTAAAAGACGGCGAACCTCGCCATGGGTGCCGATGCCACCCTGCACGGTAAAAAGGGGCGCCGAAACAGCCCCCTGCTCTGGATAAGGCATACCCTGTTTGTCGTAAAAACGCCTGACCAGTTTTTGGGTATCGTCTATAATTTGCTGACGGTTCTGATTAAACTCGTGCAGGATAACGGGCAAAAGAAAGCCCTCTGTAGCAAAGGCATGGCCGCCGCAATTTAGACCGGACTCTATACGGTACTCGTGAACCTCCAGGCCCTTTTTAGCAAAAAAACGGCCTTGAATAAGAGCTGAGCGAAAATCGCTGACTTTGATGACTATCTTTTTTTTGATATACCCGTTAGCATCGCGATAAAAGGCCGGAAACTTGGTAATTTGATTGATAAGGCCCTGATTAATACCCGCTGAAAGAATAATACTGGAATGCACCTTGCTTTGGGCAAACCCCCTCAGGGCAGTATGGGCATCGCTGAAGTCTTCTTCCAATGGCTGACCCTTATCGTCATACCGGAGCCTGTCCAGCTTAACCATGATGTTGGCGTCTATAGACCCTGGAACCATGGCATTGGTAAGTGACTGCTCCAGCTGAGTGCGTGCCTGCCCGGAACCCATATTAAGGTATTGCTGGTATTGTTGTTTTAGATTGCACTCGGGAAGCAGCTCAAAATATTTGGCTTTGTCGGTACCGGGCTGCAAAGGCTGGGCTTTAAACTCATTTAGCTTGATATCTACCAGCTGGCCCATAAGGTCCAGATATGCGGACACACGGCAAGCGCGGGCGTCTTGAGCATTGTTGCTGATGCGCTCATAAGGCAGGCCAAATTGCTCGCAATAATGAGCACGGATCTTTTCCAAAAGGACATCGTCTACCAGAGAAATAACACTGGAAATGCCTAATGGCGCCACTTTAAGGGGGGTATCCACAGTAAACCCTGTCCCCATGACGGGGATATGGAAATTATGATAATAAGGTGGGTTCAAAACCTATTGACTTGAAGTGGAAAATTTATAGACCTAAGGGTAATTTTAACCAAAGACACTCCGAGCAGTATGACGTAAAACTTAAAATCAGGGAAATGAATAATACTAAAATTACCTTAAAGTTAAAAAAAAAATACCGACACACATAAATAATTGCTAGTTGGCAAGCTTGGTGGCTTCGTCTAACCGGACGCTTGTAAGCTGGGATATGCCTTTGTGCTCTTGAGTAACACCGTAAAGCATATCTGAGGCGGCCATAGTCCTTTTGTTATGAGTAACAACGATAAATTGAGTCTCCTGGCTAAAACGCCTGAGAAGATTAATAAACCTGCCGATATTGGCATCGTCCAGAGGGCCATCTACCTCATCCATTATGCAATAAGGTGAGGGACGAACCAGATATAGTGAAAATAAGAGGGAAATGGCAGTCAGCGCCCGTTCTCCTCCGCTTAACAAGGTAACACCGCGCATTTTTTTACCTGTGGGGCGGGCATTAATAAGTATGGCAGCATCCAGAGGGTCCTCCCCCTCAGCCAGAGAAATCCTGGCATCCCCGCCCTCAAAAAGGGTGGCAAAAACATCCTGAAAATTCTGTTGTATCTTTGTGAATGTCTCTAAAAACTGTTCCCTGGCAATTTTGTCAAGTTTACGGATTGCACGCTCCAACCCGCGTTTGGCCTTTTCTAAATCATCAAATTGTTTTTGGACTTCTTCCAGCCTGGCTTTGCCTTCTTCATATTCCTCTAAAGCACCCACATTAATATTGCCTAATGTACTAAGCTTGTCTTTGAGTGATTCGATCTCAACCTCAACAGTGTCGGCATTATAACTTACCGGTTCAAAGCCTGGGTCATCGCTGGTTAAATCTACCTCATACATTTCGTACATTCGCTCATGTATGCGCTCCATACCCGAAGAGGCCTGCTCAAGCTTGATAGCTGTTTGATAAGCCTGATTAGAATGGGAATGGTATTCTTCGTACTGAATGCGAATTTCATTGCGAAACTCATCGAGTTCGGAAACTTTAGTGTCATATTTAGCTTTGGCCTGATCCCGGGCAGCGGTCTCTGACTCCAGCCTTTTGTTGAGACTGTGGATTGTAGAGGTTAATTCATCGATTTGGCTTTGTTGTCGCGCAGTCTCCGCTTCCCACTCCTGCCCGTCTAAATCCAGCTGGAGCTGCATATCTGCCTGCTCTTTTTCAGAATCGTCCAAATGCTGCAGTCGGGCCCTGGCCTGAACCATCTGAGACTCAATTTTAGAACGTTTGCCTTCATACTCTCTGACTTTTTGCTCATGTTCAGATTTTTGCTGTTCTATATCATGCAGAGATGCCTGGGCCTTTTGAAAATTAGACTCTAAAGACTGACGCCGTTCTTCGCCAAGGCGGAGCTGCTCCTGTAGAGGCAGCATTTGCTCGATTATCCCGCCCAATTTGGACTCAATTACCTCACGGCGCTCTTGAGCCCCCACCTGACGGGAAAGTTCAGATTCCAGAGTAGCCTGTATGCCTGCCAGTCTGCCATTATTATCCTGTAATTGCTGCCTGATATTATCAATTTTATCCTGGAAGTCCCCTTTGGCCGAAGACAGGCGCTTAAGCTCTTCTTCAGTGTTGTTCAGTACTTCACTTTTAAGCTCGTACTGCTGCAGTATGACTTCAAGCTCATTTTCAATTTTGTCCAGCTGGGCTTTTTGCTGTAAAAGGCCTTTATCATCTTCAGCATAATGGCCGCCGCGCATTATGCCTGAACTGTGATACATATTACCGTCGGGAGAAACAAACCAGTATTCACCTTTAAGATCTTTAATAAGCCCGGGGATAATTGTATTGTCTTCCACTACCAGATAATGACCTAATAGATACTCCATTAAGCCGTGGAGATCGGGATCATATTTGATTTTGTCCACCAGCCAGCCCCCCAGGCCCAGGCGGCTTGTAATGTCGGGGCGCACCCTGCTGAAACCGCTGCCTATGGCGGAATTAAAAAATATGGCTATACCTTTTTTATCTTGTTTTAATTGCCCGAGAAGAGACCATACGGTGCTTTCCTCCTCGATAACCAGGGTTTGAAGAAACTCGCCCAGACATTTTTCCACCATAAAAACGTACTCATCAGGAACCGTGATCATATCAAAAAGAGCCCCGGATATCTGCAGCTTATGATCGGCCATGAGATATTGAGCCCCACTGCCTACACCCTCCAGAGAGTCGTGAAGATTTTTTAAAATATTGTATTGGGTCTCCAGAGCAACTTTACGTTTGTCCAGATCGATAAACTCCTCCTGAAGTTTGTCCTTTTGATCACCAATTGTTTGCTGGGCCTGTATGGTTTGCGCTAATTTGGATTGGATATCCTCCTGCTGCTTAATTAATGACGCTTTTTCTGAAGTAACCTGAAGCTTTTTGGCCTCCAGCTCTGCCACCTTGTCCTGCATATTTTTAAGGCCGGTTACAATCTCCAGATTTCGGGTCTCAAGCATGTTCTTTTCTGTGCGCAGACGTTCAAGAGGGTGTTTAATTTTATCCAGCTCCTCGTAAACGGCCACCCGCTCCTCGGAAAGACGAGAGGACAGGGATCTTCTTGTTTCGTATTCACCCTGGAGAAACAATTGCCTTTCGCTCTCATTAGTAAAAAAGGTGTCTATCTCTAAAAAAGCTTGTTTGGCCTCTTTGAGCTGTTGATGGTAACGATTACGCTCCTCTGCGTATGTCTCTATCTTCCTCTCAGAAAGGTGTATGTTTTCATTTTTCTTTTTAATGGACTCCTGCAGGTAGCCTATACGATCTTTAATGCGCTGCATGGTATTGGTTATGCTCACACACTCTGCGTTGGTATTGGTTACTATCTGGTTAAATTCATTTAGAGTCTTCTCCTCAGCAACTAAATAGAGCTTTTTTTCCTCTAAAACAGCCTCTTTGGCTGCAATACCATTTTTTAAATCTTCGGCCTTTTGCTGAAACTGATTTTGGCTGCCGGAAAGTTCGGCAAAGCGCTGTTTCATCTCCCGGTATTTATCCAGTTGAAAGGTCAACTCCAGAACCTTAATTGAGGTGGTTAAATTGCGCCACTCCTCAGCTTTTTTGGCCTGGTTCTCGTAACCATTAACAGCCCTACGTGTATGACGTACATTATCCTCGACCCGTTCCAGGTCCAGAGAAGTTTTATCCAGCTGTCTGCGGGTTTCTATTCGCTGCTTTTTATATTTGCTGATACCGCTGGCTTCTTCGAACAGCATGCGCCTTTCCTCATCCTTTTCGCTGAGAATGCTGTCTATCATGCGATCTTCCATTAGGGAATAGGAAGCTGCCCCCATGCCAGTATCGTAAAAAAGATTGTGAATGTCCTTAAGGCGGCAAACCTGATTATTTATTAGATACTCTGAGTTACCGTCACGATAAGCACGGCGGCTTATCATGACTTGAGTGTGCTCGTCTGGCAGATGACCGCGGTCATTGTTAATAATAAGGGATACTTCGGCCATATTGGTGGCGGCTTTATCGGCAGTGCCTGAAAAAATAACGTCTTCCATTTTAGAAGAGCGCAGAGCTTTGACTTTTTGTTCACCCATAACCCAACGGATAGCGTCGACAATGTTGCTTTTACCACACCCGTTAGGCCCCACGACGGAGATAATGCCGTCAAGAGGAAAGTTGACCTCCTGCCGATTGGCAAAGGACTTAAACCCGTTAATTCTAAGTTTGGTAAGATGCAAAATTAAGCCTGTTCAGAGCAACCGGACATTGAAGGCTGAAAATACCAACTGCCGTGGTTTCAGTCAATAACGCCTTTGTTTTATTTACTACAAACAGAACCCTATTTAACAAAGATAAATGGAAAACCATTGAGATCTTCCTGGATTACAAAAATGGTGCTCTCCCCCCTTATCAACTTTCCCACTCCCAGATAATGAAAAACGCTGAAAACGCTGTCTGAATCATAAACCTTAACACCCAATTTTACAGTACCGGTATATGGGACACTGTAGACGCGTGAAAGAGTATTTGGCAGAAGGATATCGTCACAGCCAGCCATACAGACCCCTGAGGTATCATGTTCGGAAGATACCAGGATAAGGGAACTTAAGTCAGAAGGCAAATTATTGCGCACCTGATATCTGCTATCTTCATCAAAAACCAAATGAAATATGCACGATGACAGGCAAACCAACAGGAATGTGAACAGCAATACCCTCATTGTTTTGGCCCATTTAAAAGGGAGGGCAAGGCCATTTTACCCATTATGGATTCATTACCAGCTAAAACCAGATTAAGCCTGAAGGTTAGGAAAAAGCGGTTTTCAAGGGAAAAAAATGAATCTGAATCTTCAAAATAATTATACCCAAAAGTAACCAGGGGGGCCCTCAAACTAAAACCAAAGCCTGAAGGGTTTAGTATACCCTTTTGAGGAAATCTGTAACTAAAATTTACCCCCGCTAACTGATGAAGTTCGGTATGATATTCAAATAAAACAGTCTGAGGCCTGTTAAGGGTTGCATCATATAAAATACTGCCAAACATTAGCTGCTGATAGAGGTTCTGTCTTAGAGAAATATGGTTTGCGCCCTGGGTTTTATCATATTGAATTTCGTCACCTATATGATAAAAGCGCAATTCTGGTAAATAGAATTTCAGGTCATTTTTTGTAAAAAAGTTGGCCGGACGAAAACCTGACTGATAATACGACACACTTTTACCAGATGAAATAAGACTGACATTAAGCCCCTGCCAGGTTGTATTGTACCACCAGTTCCCAGAAGTACTGATGCAGGAAACACAGGAAACGGAACCGGACTCAATTTTCTGTGAATAATACTGACCGGCACTGGCATGCAGACCCATTGCTGCATGCCGCATAGAAAGACCATAAAAATGATTGGTGTAGGTAATGGAAGGTATATCGCCCCCCAGATACCAGAAATAGTCCTGCCGACTCCAGCCTGACTTTTCATAAAAATATACTACCCCCCATTTCAAGGAAGGAACTTTGTAAACGTTTAAAGTCTGGAACCCCATACCCGCCCAGCGCCTGGTAAAATATCCTGACAAACTACCCAGACCAGTACTGAGCCCGGTTGATGGGTTTACGGTACCGTAGTAACCATAATCCAGTACACCTTCGGTATGACCACTGGAGGAAAGTTCAAAAAGGCTGAGCCTGGACAGAGGGGCAAAATTTTGGAAATCATTAATTTGCTCAGAAGTAATGCCGCCCAAAGCCTGAATGGTTAAGAACACACAGAACAAAGTGGTTATAATTATTGTAGAAAAGATATGGTGAATCAACGGTTCTAAAATACGTGTTTTTAACCCTAAAGGTACTTACTTTTAATAAATATGGAGAATACCAAGGTAATTATGGGCCTGGACTACGGGGAAAGAAGGATAGGTGTCTCAATCAGTGATATTTCACATACTTTGGCCGGTGGATACGGCACTATAGACTGCAAAATAAATTCCGATTTTTTCTCAAAAATTGGAGATATTCTTAAAGAACATGATGTAGGCTCCATTGTGGTTGGCTACCCTATTCTGCTGGACGGTAACAAAGGCCAAAAAGCCCTGGCCGTGGACACTTTTGCCCGGGAGCTGGAGATCCGGTTCGGGCTTCCAGTTTATAAAGAGGATGAACGTTTTTCCTCTCATATGGCGCAAAGCTCCTTAAAACAGCGAGGTTCTAAAAAAAAACGCCGCCGTCAAAAGGAGGATATTGACAGAGTTGCCGCCTGCTTTATACTCCAGGACTACCTTGACCGTCAAAGGGCCCCTTTATGATGCATATTTCACCGTGCGGTTGGTATTGCTTTGATCTGGATACCCTTGAGCAATGGCAGTTGGAAGACACCAGCGAAAAGACAATTTTGATACCTTCTGATAATACCTGTAAAATTGAGTTAATTTCCGCCCGGAAAGTTCTTTGCGCCAATGATGATGAAATTTCCCAGTTTCATGAAGAATATCTGGAAGATGCAAAGGTTGCTCCTACCAAAACCATAATGTCAGAAAATAACTACAAAGTAAAATACTATGTAACCAAGGGCACGGGTCCTGATGAAAGGTTCTGGATTGTGGCCCACGCTTTCTGGAACAACTACTGTGTTTTTGTCCAATACAAGGGCATTCAAACCCGTAAAATGGCTTCCAAAATCCAAACCTTCTATAATATTCTAAGCAGCCTGCAGCCCCTGGCAGATACCTGATCCAGATCGCGATAGCGAACCTCAACGGCGATTGGGAGCAGTTGGAGCATACAGGCAAAGACAGCTGGGTTCACCGTCCTCTACACTTTAATTCAATGGGGAAGCAACCCTATATTTGTCATTAGAAACGTCTTCTGCTGAGAACTGAGACTATCCTGAACTACATTGTTATAAGCTTCCGGCTGCATCAGGTTTGTACTGTTACAAGCCGGATAGGAGCGGTTTAAAATACGAAGGCAATAACCACCGTAATAACCACTCGCGCTCAGTTTGGAACCCTGGGATATTTTAGGCAGGCAATACCGGGTATCGGTAAAGCCATCGTCAATATTTGAAGAGTCACCTTCCCATGCTACATCTTCGGGTGTGGCAGTAGTATGCCTGAGTCCAAAAAAGTGGCCCATTTCGTGGGCTATGGTATTAGCCACGATGTAGTCTGCGCTGTTAAGAGATATAAAGATTAAATTGTTTGATTTAGAATCCATGGCAAGGGCCTCCCTGGGAGCAAACCCAAGTACCAGACTCCCGCTGCTGCCAGTGCCGGGTTCCGGTTTAAACACAATATCCTCTACAAAAACTATGGTGACAAAACCCGCTGCGGCCCCGTCAACAGGGGGTGCTAAGGGCTCCGATGGCGGGAATTCCAGAGACACGCTCTCGCTGCCTCCTATAA
>CAZRWX010000086.1:0-12617 GCA_964603925.1 uncultured Bifidobacteriales bacterium
CTATTGTGAGCAAACCCCATCCCGCCGAAAGGCGGGCCCCCTGCCCAGGCACGCCACTCCGGTCCACCCGCCCAAGAGGAAGCCTGAAAAGTGAATCAAAATTGAGATAGTTACCAGAAAGTCGATAAATATACCAAAACCAGTTGATCTTATTTGTCTGCAATTATACATTAGTTGCAGACAAATAGGATTGGTGACATGGAAAAAATACTCTCATTTTTTGATCAAAAAGGCGGCTATGCAACGCTAAAGGAACTAAGAGCGGTTCCTTTTCAGCAAAAAGTCATTAATTCACTGGTGGAAAATGGCAAGCTTGAAAAAATCAAGCCAGGGCTATTTAGGCCAAGCACTTTGGTAACACGATCTCCCATCGGAATGGAAGTAATTGACATAAGCAAGGCTATTCCGGAAGCTGTTGTTTGCCTTGTGTCTGCACTGGATTATTATGATCTTACCACCTTTAATCCTTCTCGTATACATATTGCTATTCCTCATGGTTCCAAACCAACTAAGGTGGTGTATCCGCCCATAGAAACATACTTCCTCCCAAAAACACTTTACGAAGCAGGCATTGAAACGGTGAAAACGGAATATGGTGAAGTAAAGGTATACGGCAAAGAAAAAACAATCTGCGACATGTTCCGGTATCGGAAAAGACTAGGAGAAGACTTGGCGATAGAATCACTTAAAATGTATTTGAACAGCCGAGGAGCAAGTGGGAAAAAACTTTATGAATTTACAAAAATCTGTAGGGTTAAAACTATTATAGATCCCTACATCAAAGCACTTTGTAGCAGGCCGTTTTTGTTGTGAGAATACCGGCTTGCCCCGGCGTAGCATGGATGACGAAGACGGGGGAGTACGGAGGCCTGAATGCAGATCCGGCTGCCATGGGCAGACGCACAAAGCGGGGGGCGTGCCGCTATGCGGTACGCTTGCGGGAGGAGGATTGTTTCGCCGTAGTACATTTAGGAAGGCGAAAAATTCCCTGGCAGACGAGCTTAACAAACTATATTTTTGCCAGGGAATAAGATGACACGCATAACCAAAGACATATACACTGCCCTTCTGGGCGACATTAAAAAACGCATTCACTCTGCCCAGTATGAGGCTCTAAAGGCTGTTAACAAAGAGCTTATCGGCCTTTACTGGGATATCGGCAAACTCATTATCAAACGGCAGGAAACCCATGACACTAAATGGGGGAAAGCCACCGTAGAGCGGATTGCCAAAGATATCCAGATGGAATTTCCTGGCATAAGGGGCTTTTCTGCGCGAAATATCTGGTATATGCGGAATTTTTACCTGGAATACCAGTCAAAGAGAAAACTGCAACCGCTGGTTGCAGAAATCTCATGGAGTCATAATCTCATCATCATGGAGCGGTGCAAGGACGTCCTGGAGCGGGAGTTCTACATGCGCATGAGCCGCCGCACCGGCTGGACTAAAAATGTGCTCGTTCACCAGATAGACAATAAATCATATGAAAAAACGCTTGTTGCCCAGACTAACTTTAAGAAAAACCTACCCAAAGTAAGCCAACAACAGGCCAAGCTGGCGGTAAGGGATGAATACACCTTCGACTTCCTGGAGTTGGGGGATGAGCACTCGGAACGGGATCTGGAAAGAGCCATCATACAAAAGATTGAACGCTTCCTCATGGAAATGGGCGGCATGTTCGCCTTTATCGGCAGCCAGTACCGGCTTGAGGTGGATAATGATGAATTTTACATCGACCTTTTGCTATATCACCGTCAACTGCGTAGCCTTGTGGCTATAGACCTGAAAATTGGCAAGTTCTTGCCCGAATATGTGGGCAAGATGGGCTTTTATCTTGAAACCCTGGACAAGATGGTTCGGTTAAAGGATGAAAACCCCTCTATCGGTATCATACTGTGTCGGACAAAGAACAAAACAGTGGTAGAATACGCCCTGAACAATTCCCGAAGACCTATCGGTGTAAGCGCCTATGAGAGTGTGTCCACACTTCCAAAAAAGTACCAGGGAAAACTGCCCAGCCCCAGGCAGATATCTTTGCTACTTAGAGATGTGTAGAAGTAAACATTTTTAACCACCTGGTTCAAAATAATACGACTGTCTGCGTTTCATAATGCCAACTGTCCTAAATAGCCCCCGCCTTCAGCCTTTCGGCCAGCATGGTGTTGCGCATAACGGCGGGGTTATTTTGTACGGCCCGGCTGACAGCGGCCGGTGAGCCTACCAGCAGGAGTTTTTCCCGGGCGCGGGTCAGGCCGGTGTAAAAGAGGTTGCGCTGCAGCATGATGTAATGGCTGTTGGTTAATAATAAAATGACAGCGCGGAACTCGCTGCCCTGGCTTTTGTGGATAGTGCAGACATAGGCCAGGTTTAGTTCTCCCAGGTCTTCGGCCGTATACTCTACTACATCATCAAACTTAACCTTGAGTGTTTTAGATTTTACATCGGCGAATTCCACTATGCCAATGTCACCATTGAATACATTTTTATCATAGTTATTCTTAAGCTGCATAACCTTGTCACCAGTATTAAAGACAATGTCCTTGTACTTAAGGCCGCCCTCACGGGGGTTTAATACACTCTGCATTTTTTGGTTTAAGGCTATGGTACCCAGGTTACCCTTATTCATGGGTGTTAGTATCTGTAAGTCATTCCAGGGATTGTAGCCCTGGGCAGGGAGGACGCGGCATGCCAGGTCAACCACTGTTTCAATAGCATCTTCAACGTTGTGTCGCGGGTAGATAGCCAGGTCTCCAGGCCCCTGCGGCATTTGGGGCATCTGCCCCTGGTTTATGCGGTGGGCGGTGGTTATGATGGCGGAGGCCTCTTTTTGGCGTACAATATTTGTTAGATGAAGGTGCGGCACTGTTCCTGAATTTATTATCTCGCTTAACACCTTGCCCGGGCCCACGGAGGGCAGCTGGTCGGGGTCGCCAACCATTATAAGGTGTGTGCCTGCTTTTATAGCCCGCAGCAGGGAGTACATGAGTACAGTGTCTATCATGGAAACTTCATCTACAACAAGTACATCGGAGTCCAGCGGATCGATTTCATTTTTTAAAAAACCACCGGACTGGGGATCATACTGCAGCATGCGGTGAATTGTGGCGGCCTTGTAACCGGTTACTTCACTCATGCGTTTAGCTGCACGGCCCGTGGGTGCTGCCAGCTTAATGCGCATGTTCCTTAAGTGCATGATCTCCAGTATGCCCAGAAGGGTGGTGGTTTTGCCTGTGCCGGGGCCGCCGGTCAGAATAAATACACCGGCATTAACCGCCTGGCTTATGCCCTGAGTTTGTTCGGGAAGGTAGGAAAAAGTGCTGCCGAATATGGATGAAAACCTTTTTTCGGCTTCTGTAATGCCTATCTGGATTTCCTCGGGAGAAATTGCCGCCGGTGAATGACGCCCAATACGCAGAAGCCTGTGGGCTACGCCTGACTCGGAGTGGTATAAATAGGGACGATAATAACGATTGTCTTCACAAACTATATCCTTATCATCTGTAAGGTGATCCAGTGTATAAACTATCAGTTCGGAGGGCGTGTCCAGTAATTGGCCGCTGTGCTGCAGTAGCGCTTGCCTTTCTAAGAATACATGGCCGTCTTCGGCCGAACGCGATAACACATAGGATATACCCGCGCGTATACGCTCATAGGAGTCTGCCTTAAGACCGAGTTTTTTTGCGATATCATCGGCTTTAATAAAACCTATCCCCCAGATTTCGCCAGTGAGTTCATAGGGGTTGGCCTTAAGGCGTTTGACAGCATCGTGGCCATAATGCTCAATAAGCTTACGGCTTAAATTAAGGCTAAGGTTGTGGGCCTGTAGAAAATGCATTACCTCGCGGAAGGAACCCTTTTCCTGCCATTGCTGCAGCAGGTTGGCGCGCTTGGAAGGACCAATTTTAGCAACTTCTTTTAACCTTTCGGGCTCATGATCGAGCACATGGAAGGTTTCGGCACCAAAAGCATCTACTATATGTTTTGCCTGGGAGGGGCCCACACCCTTGAATACCCCACTGGATAAATATTTCTCTATGCTGTCGGCAGTATTGGGCTGCAGGATGTTGAAGCCATTAACGCGGAACTGGGGACCATAAATATTGTGACTTACCCAGTCACCCTCGAGCTCCAGCAGTTCGCCCTCGCCCAGGCGAGGGAAATTGCCCACAGCGGTAAAAACCTTGCTGGTATCAGAGTCAGAAAGCTTAAGTACCGAATAACCGTTGTCGGGATTGTGAAAAGTGACTGTTTGAATGAGACCTTTTTGAATCATTTAACAGACCATTAAAAGGAGGATAAAACTAAAAAAGGGCACAAAGCCCTTTTTTAAAAACTGTTATAGAAAAACTAACTGAGCTTTTTTTTGTGTCTGTCTCTTTTACGCCGTTTTTTGCGTTTATGAGTGGCAATTTTGTGTCTTTTTCTTTTTCTTCCGCAGGGCATTTAGACCTTTCGTTTTTCGTATTAAAATTTAGAAGAAAAAAAGCAAATAGATATATAATTGTCAATAATTTATCGCTTTTTTCCCAAAAAATCATTACAATGTGCCTGAAATTCTAATATACCTTACTGGGAATCAGAGTTTTGAGACTACCTGAAGAATACTTTTAGCGAAAGCCGCCAGGCCAGGGTCCCGGGCACCCATGTTTATAATAGTGTCCCCTTCAACTGCTGAGGTTTTAATTACTTCGAGCACAGCGGCTTTATCAGGAAGAAAACGGGCATTGGGGTGGGTGACTTTAATATCCTTGATAAGATCCTGTGACGATATGGATTTATCAGCGGTGCCGCCGGCGTAATATATCTCCGGGAACAGGATAATGTCTTGAGGCGACAAAGTATTTATAAAAGCCCCTGTTATTTCTTTCCTGAGGAGCTTCATGGGGCCAAAACCATGGGGATGGAAAATAGCAATAATTCTGCCTGTACCCGCAACACCTTTAACCGCCTTAAGGCAGGCTTCTATTTTGGCGCCATTATGAGCAAAGTCATCAATTACCATAACATTACCAGTATTACCCAATATCTGCATTCGTCTGTCAATGCCTTGATAATTATGAATGCCTTTAACGCAGGACGATACCGGAATACCGCAGCGCAGGCACATACCTATGGCAGCCAGGGCATTCAATAAATTATGATGCCCGAAGGTATTCAGCTGGAAGCAGTCATTTTCAAGTTTGAAGCTTATTTGACATTTGTCTGAGGTAATATTTGTCACTTTAAGGAGCTTGTCACCATATTCAATGCCTTCGGATGAAAAGTAAAAGCCTTTGTCCGGATTAGCCTGGGCTATTTTAAGGCACCGCTTATCACCCCGGTTAAAGAGTACTGATTTTTTCACATTGTTATAAAAGGTTTGAAAAATATGCTCCAGTTCTGTCATTTCTTTATGATCTTTATCGACATTGAGCAGTATGCCGTAATCAGTATGGTATTTGATCAGGCTGCCATCCGATTCATCAGCTTCAAAAATCAGCCATGGACTTGCGGTACCCAGGGCATTGCCCAGAAGGTTATCCCTCTTAAGTGATAGCAGGGGGGCGCCCGTAATAAGTGAAGGTGATTTACCGTCAGCCTTAAAAATTTCATATACCATGGCTGTAACTGTGGATTTACCGGAGGTACCGGCAACGGCAATGGAGGTTTTTTGGGCGCTGAGGAAGGCAAGTAAATCTGACCTGTGATAAACTGGTATATTGAGAGTTTTTGCTCTAAGTAACTCGGCGTTATCCCCTTCAATGGCCGTAGACGTTATTAGGCAGGTAATATCCGGCGTAAGGCCGCTGCCGTCCTGAGGACATGTTTGGATATTCAGATCCTTAAAGTGCATAAGGGTTGTTTGATTTTTGCCCTGATCCAGAGATCTGTCTGAACCTTTAACAATTGACCCCTGCATGGCCAGATACTGTGCCAGCGCGCTCATGCCCGAACCGGCAATACCGCTGAAAAATGGTGTTTTGATATTCATAAATGGTAATTTATATACTGCTGATTACTTGATGTTTATAAATTACTTTTGATGCCCCATAATATGTTAAAAATTACCATTTACTGCTTTTCGGCAGCGTTTAGAGCCGCCGCTCTCTGCTTTCTGTTTGTAGTCTCAACCTGGGCGCAGGGCGTTTTGGGTCTGGATTCAGCATCTAAGCTTATGGAGCATTCGGCCCGGTACTTATCCTCAGCAAAAAGTCTCTCCATTACTTTTACGGTTCAGCTGAACATGGCATCAGCCGATATGCAGCAAAAATACAAGGGAACACTTATTATGCAGGGGGCCGACAAGTTTCGCGTGGAGCTGCCAGACCTTACATATGTAGCCAATAACGGTGTACTCTGGCAATACAGCAAAAGCAATAACCAGGTTGTAATCGACAGTCATTCACCAGACCATGGCCGTCATCCCTCTCAAATATTATTGCAGTACCTGGAGTGCGCGCCGCTTTCCATCCAGAGCGGGAGCCTTGCCTCTAAACCGGTTGTACAGATAGTTTTAGACCCATCGGAGCATATAAGAAGCCTGGATTCTGTATGTGTATGGCTAGACACACGTAAATATGTTCCGGTCAAAATTCTGACACGGGATCTGGCGGAGAACATATCCATATACAAAGACATTAAAATTAATCGGGATATTACTGTTAAAAAAGGCACATTTACCTTTAAACCTCCCCGCAAAGCCGAAATCATAGACAAAAGAGAATGATCCGCTACATCTGTGTTTTTACAGTCCTGTGCTGTTTAATGGGCGCGTTTACGCCGGTAAAAGGCCAGTCTTCCCTGGTATCTAAAGGCACAGGCTTAATGTTTGAAGTTGATGATGCTCTATGGGTGTTCGATGAAAATAATTTATCCTTCAGTTTGGTTGATATCCAATCATCTCCAGTCATGGTTAATGCCATCCAGCGTAAGCAAAGCTACTCTCTCTCCGGGGGCATGGCATTTGGCAGAAGCATAATAGGCTATTACCAGGGCCGCCATACAGATTCAACCTGGAGATTGGGGCTGTTAGAGGTTACCCAGGCTGGAGATAACGAGTTATACACTGCCGATATATTACAAGTATATGGTCAAGATTTTGAGGACACACTCGGTGGTATGACCATTTATGATTCCCTGCTGGTTATGGCCTCAGGTTCAGGGGGCGTTATTTTTACAGAACTTAGCAGGGGGGCCGGGGGCGGCATAAACACCATAGGTTCTCTATCTTATCAGGTTCTGGTGGCCGGGGATTCACTAGTTCAGGGTCCGGTATGTGACAGTGGCGCTACCTGCAGCGTCGAAATTTTAAAAACTATTTCCGAGACTATAGATTTTATCGTACCTGTTAAAGAAGTAGCACTGTTGCCCCTGGCGGCAGATTCCATAATCTTATTTATGGGGTCTAACGGCGATACCAAAGGGCTGCGCCGCGGCAATATATCGGGGGGTCGGTACCCGCCGGTGGTGTCACAGGGGTTGGACACTCTTAATATACGCAGGATTTTTGCTCATCCCCATAAACCAGTTGTATGGGTGTTTAGCGATACCCGGTATTTCTACAGTGACGATGGCGGTTTAAATTTTCGTACACCCACTGGTATACCTCAAAACTTAATACAATCCATAGGTGCCGTAGACCTGGCCTTTTACGGGGATTCCAGCTGGGTTAATTTTGATTTTCCCGGGCGTCCGGGCCTGGTATTATTTAAAGGGGACAGTGTATATGTTAATGCAGGGCAGGACACTGCCGATTATGGTTATTTTCTCAGCCGCGGTTTAAGTTCGCTTGCCTGGGGTCTTGAACTCTCCATGGTCACCACAGTACAGGGTAATGGTCGTACTTTTACAGCTGTGGGTTCCAGCAGCCGGGGCCTGTACTATCAGGAGGTTGGGGATACACTGTGGCACAATGTGTCCCGTCAGGTGGGGGTTAAAAAAGATTTACAGGAGGTAATAACCTTCCCTACAGTTTATGACGGCAGCCGGGATGTTGGCCTTGGTTATCAGCTTAAAAAAACAGCAGATATTTATATCGAAATTTATGATTATGAAATGGAGAAAGTACGGACTGTTATCAGCGGGTCCCGGCGTAAGGGAGGCGGCAGCCGCAGCGAGAACCCCGGTGAAGACAAATGGGATGGCAGGGACGATAATGGAGATTATGTATCTGTCGGCGTATATTATGTGCTGGTTAAGAGCTCCCGGGGTGAAAGAGGGTGGGGGAAGGTTATCGTGATCAGGGGGCGAGATCATTGATTAAATATTTTTCCCTTATTCTGATTTTAGGTGTAAGCGGGCATGCCAACCCCTTCGGCTCCCTGGGTGGTTATGGGGGCGTAATGGACAGGATGGGTGCGGGTGTTAAAGAGCTTGGTTCGGGTAATACCGGCACTGCCAGTATTCTCGCCATGCCTGCTCCATACTGGAACCCGGCAGCGCTTGCTTTCAGCAGTCATCTTCTTTCAGGTTTCGGCTCTGATATGCGTTTGCTTAATCGTAATGGTGGGTATGCGGCCATCCAGGGGCGTGTGGCTCCCAATATGGGTCTGGGTCTGGGGCTTATTAACAGGGGGGACTACAACGTAAGCGTACGCGATAAAGATGAAAATATGCTTGGTACAGCCCGACCTCAGGCTTTGGGATCCTATCTGGGTATGGGCGTTAAAACTTCCCGGAAAAATGCCTTTGGAGTTACCCTGCAATGGTATAATTCCACTTTGGATTTAGACGGCAGCGGCGATATTAATACTATTGGTATGTTTAATCTGGGGTGGTTGCGAATCTGGGGCAAAAGCCTGCAAACGGCTATAGTAGCCCGGAATTTGGGTATGAATCCAGACTTATCAGCCCGTTTCGACCTGGTCACTCTACAGGCATCAAATGAAGCAGACTTAAATCGTTCCGGGAAGGATTTCTTTCCAAAAACCCTGGTGCTGGCAGCAGCCTGGAGCTTCCGGCTGTATGCAAGGGATATGAATGTGTTTTTTGAATTACTGGATTTTCAACTGGAGGACAAATTCCTGGAATTTGACGGGGAGCGTCATGCGGTGGATGTCCGGCTGGGTGCTGACTGGAAGATTCTACCTTTTACCACTGTCCGCTCAGGTTACGACAGGGGTAATTACACCTGCGGTTTTGGTTATGAATGGAAGTTAGGCCCCAGGGTCCTGGAGTTCAACTATGCACTGGTGGTGGAGAAGAACGTATATTTAATTAACCCCTTCGCAGTGGATTTCCGGTATAAATTATGACTCGTATATTATTTGTATGTATCGCATTGGGGTTGAGTTCGGTTTTTGCGGGTTTTGGTAATTTTGACAGCCAGCCCGATGCCAGCGGGTACAAGTTTCTAAAACTTCAGTTGGATCCAACCAGTTTGTCCATGGGCGGGGTAGGTGCTGCCTTAAGCTCTTCGGCTCTTAGGGCCACAGAAAGTAACCCCGCAAGCGCTGCGGGGGCTCCCAAGGCGCTTTATATGGGTTTTGGCTATCCTCACCTGGAGAGTTCCGCACGCACATCTCATATTACCTGGGGTTTTAATATTCTGGGGCAGTATGGCTTCTTTCACAGCCGTTTTCTGGGTTATGATGACATTCCCGGATATACAAGCCTTAACGAGAGTACAGGCTCGTACAGCTCTCACACTATCAGCGCCAAGCTGGGGCTGGCTGGTGCTGTCAATAAGTTTAAATGGGGCATGGCCCTGTCGTTTGTCGAACAGAACATCGAGGCTTTTAATTATCACACCTTCCTTGCCGATGCCGGTGTCCAATATGAGCCCTTACAGGGTTTATGGCTGGGGGCCGCCATCACTCATTTAAATATTTGGTCATCCAAAGCCCATGTGGGGGGTAATACAGCCCCCTTTCCTCCTACTACTGCCAGGGCGGGTGTGTCGTATACACGTGTTATTAATGGCCCTTTTAAAGGTACTCTCTCTTTAGATGGCCGCACCAGGAATGATGAGGAGCTTAATTACCCTGTGGGCGGTGAGTTAATCTGGCGGGAGATCATCAGCCTGCGGCTGGGTTATCCTGTGCTGGAGCGCGGAGCGGCTGTATCCCCGGGTATGGGCATTAAGTGGCGATCTATTTCTTTTGATTACAATCTTCACAGGCATGATGTGCTGTCGCCAGGCCATTATTTTCAACTTAAAGTGTTGTATTAAATTACTCTTTAGGTTTGCGGGATTTGCGCATTTCTATAAACTTGCGGTGTTGTTCCTGGATTATTGCCATCGCCCCTTCGATAAACCCAGGGTGACGGCTAAAAACATTAAAATTTAGGGCGCCATGCTTACCCTGCGCCTGTCGAAGGGTCGAAGAAGGGCAACATACGATAGTATCCTAAAAAGCATGAGCTAAAGCAATAGCGGCCATTCCCCCAATAATCAGCTTTTTAAGCCCATTTTGTGCTTTGGGCCAGTCTAACGAGGTGGCTGAAAGACTCCTGAATGGCTGAAACCAGAGGATTAATAAAAAGGGAAGGCATATTGTATAGGAATAATGGTAATTAAAAAACAATGCCGGGACTGGCAGCATAATGAGGACAATAATTAATATAAGCCTGACCAGGTATCTGGACTTTTCAATACCAAAAACAAGGGGCAATGTCTGGTAATCCGACACACTATCCCCGCGAATATCTTCAGCGTCTTTGGCGATTTCCCTGGCCATGGTAGTAAGGAAAGCAAAAATACATGGTAATAATGTAGCATACATGCCACCGGGCCATTCCGGGAAATATACAGCCAGGGAGCACAAAACGGCTATAGCGATATTCCCGATAAGGGGCTGGCTTTTAAGTTTATGATTATATAAAAAAAGCAGTAAAATGATAATGAGGGCAGCAACAATATGATAGTGGCTTATGAAAGCGGCAAAGAAAATACCCACCCCATATGAGCCTGAAAACCATATGCGGGCCGTAGATGCTGAAACCTGACCCAGTACCAGAGGTCGGGGCCTGTTATTAACAATATCAACCTTTTGATCGATAATATCATTTTGAATATTACCGCCAGCAGCTAAAAAAGCCATACTGAAAAAACCAAAAATGGCATTGTAGATCGAGAATGGCACCTCCAGGCACATAATGCCCAAAACAGGCCCTAAGCCTGCCATAATACAATTGCCAATTCTGGCCATGGAAATATACACAGATGTCTTCACAGGAAAGGAAGCTAATAAATGGCAGCAGGATTGGGTATATGTGTTCAGGAAAGTGATATCAACTTTACAGCATTACAAAGGCCGCTGATCATTGTTATGAAGAACACAGGTCAATTCCGGGATGTCTTTATGGCCTTGAAGGCAATTATATTCTAGTTTTTTTACACTTAATCAATAAAAGGGCGTAATCTGGCAAAGCGATTTTATCCCGAAGGCAAAATCACAAAAAGTAGACGATTATCCAGAAGCAGGAGAATCGATTCTACTCGTCAATGGAGAGACGGTATGCTGGATGAGGAAGCCCCCAATATGGTGCGCTGGAGCAGGGAGGTTAAAGACCACAAACCCAAACAGGAAAAATCTGTAATTAGTGAGGCCTCAGGAATTGAGGGAATGGTAATTGAATGTGGACGACGCAGCTGCCGGGTAATTACGGCGAAAGATCAAATACTGAATTGTGATTTTGCTCCATTTTTGGATTTGTCCAAGGTATCTCAAGTTGCTGTGGGGGATATGGTCAATGTTGATGAGATTTCAAGCTCAAAGCCCAGGATCCTTAAAGTTCTACCCCGCCAAAACCATGTTTCAAGACCAGGCCCCAAGGACAGAATCAGCAAGGAGCTGGTATTAGCAGCTAATGTCGATCAAATAGCAATTATATTCTCAATTGAATTTCATCGGTTTAATCCAAAACTGTTAGACAGGTACCTTGTGGTATGTGCGCGCTTTAATATATCCCCGCTTATTTGTCTGAACAAATGTGACCTTAGTTCCTCTCTGCCTTCAGGAGTTTCTTATCTAAAGAAATGCAAAATACCAATAATTAATACTTCCGCTGTTACCGGTGTTGGGATGAGGGCTTTCAATCGCGCTATTCAGGGTAAAAAAACAATATTAACGGGACCTTCAGGTGTCGGTAAAACAACAATAATTCAAAATTTTTTGCCGGATTTAAAAATGCAGGTGCAGTCCGTCAGGCAGAAGGATGGCAAAGGCCGTCATACCACCAGTAAGTCAAGTTTTTACCAATTAAATGCGGATACCTGGATAATGGATACCCCCGGGCTTAGAGAGCTGGGTATGTGGAGAATAGAGCCCCTGGAGCTGGCCTGGTATTTCCCTGATTTTAAGGCATACCAGTTTAAATGCCGGTTTCGTAATTGCCTGCATGAGGGTGATGATGGCTGTGCTATTAAGGACGCTGTCAGCAAATTAAAAATATCAGAACCTCGCTATCAGTCATATTTGAGCATCTTAGATACGTTAAAATAGGCAGAATGCCCGATGAGCATTTTCACATCCTTAGTCGAAGGGCTCAGGACAGGCTATCAGGATGATAGGTGAAACACGCTCCATCGGTTTATGTGAGAATGATTCATAATCATTCTTCTTAAAGAGTTTTACTGTTTTTTTGTAACTACTCAGGTATCTTGGGAACCAAAACATGTCATTTTGAACAATTCT
>CAZRWX010000087.1:0-12596 GCA_964603925.1 uncultured Bifidobacteriales bacterium
ACCAGAATGAAGTAGAGGAAAATGAATAGCGCCATAAAATTCCAAATTCCAAAAACCAGATTCCAAACTGCCGCAGCCGGAGGCAAGTTTGAAGGAGCAACGCGACGCCCTAATTCAAAATTCTAAACAAATCCAAATAAAAGCAAAAATTCAAAACTCGCAACAGCTTCACGTTTACCGTATTTATTTGGATTTTCCGACCGCGAAGCGCGATTGTTTGGAATTTGGAATTTCGAATTTTAATAATTCTCCGTTATGACTACCACCCCTTTGATGAAACAATACCTCGCTATGAAGGAGGAGTATGCTGATGCCATACTCCTGTACCGCATGGGAGATTTTTACGAGCTTTTTAATGAAGATGCTGTAACCGCTTCACGGGTTTTAGGGCTTACGCTTACCTCCCGTAACAGCAATGATGCCAACCCTATACCCCTGGCGGGGTTCCCCTACCACTCCATAGACAAACACATGCCCAGGCTTATAAATGCCGGGTATAAGGTTGCTATCTGCGAGCAGGTAGAAGACCCGGCCCTGGCACAGGGCATAGTAAAAAGAGAGGTGGTGGAAGTTATCACCCGCGGCACCACCATTAACGATAACTGCCTGGAGGCCAAAAACAACAACTATCTGGCCGCCGTTTTCCCCGAGGGGGAGGTCTTTGGCTTTTCTTACCTGGATCTAAGTACAGGGCTTTTTATTGTTATGCAGGGGAACGAAAGGCAAGTGAGCGAAGAGGTTTACCGGCTTAATGCCCGTGAAATGCTTTACCCCGAGGGCCATAGTCTTTCGGCCGGCCTGGAAGACTACTGCGGGCAGGGTAAAATATTAATTACACTCCTGGATAAAGCCATGTATAACGCCCGGGAGGCAAAGCACACACTGACGTCCCATTTCGGAGTGCACTCTCTGGACTCTTTCGGCTGCAGGGATGACGGCCCCGAAATACAAGCCGCGGGTGCGGTCCTGGCTTATGTTAAAAACCATAAAAAAACCGAGCTTAATCATATTATTAAAATTATACCGCGCAATTTTAATGATTACATGAACCTGGACGCAGCCTCTATCCGCAATCTGGAGATAATTGAACCTATACACTCCGATGACGACACCGGCACCCTGGTACATCTGCTGGACAAAACCGTTACTGCCATGGGGGGGCGCAAGCTTAAGTTCTGGCTTACCCACCCCCTTCTTCAGATAGACAAAATTAATAAACGCCAGAATTCAATTAAAGAATTGATAGACAATGGCTCTATTTTGCAGAGCTTACGCCGGAGTCTTCGGGAGATTAACGATATAGAGCGTATAGTGGCCAAGGTGGGTTCCAAAAGGGCCAATGCCCGTGACCTTCAGGGCCTGGGGAGCTCCCTGGCCAGTGCGGCTGCTGTAGGCGGGCAGTTAGGCCAGCTGACCTCCCCCATGTTCACCAAAGCCGCAGAAATATTGTGTGCCTTGGGAGATTTAGGTCACTCGCTCACAGCTAAATTTGTGGAGAACCCGCCCCTTACCCTGAGAGAGGGTAATATGCTAAGACCCGAAAATCATCCTGAGTTACTGCAAATCTCAAAAGATGTAAAGGAGGGCAAGCAGTGGCTCAACAACCTGGAAACCAGTATGAAAGAAGAGGCTGGTATACCATCTCTTAAGGTGGGTTTTAACAAGGTGTTCGGCTACTATATAGAGGTCACCAAAGCTCATTCATCAAAGGTGCCCGCTTCGTTTATTCGTAAGCAAACCCTGGTAAATGGTGAAAGATACATAACTCCGGAAATGAAGGAGTGGGAGAGTAAAATTCTTAACGCGGAAGGTCAGGCCAATGATCTTGAATATAAACTGTTCTGCCAAATCCGCGATGAAATCAGCCTGAAGGCGCCCCAGCTTTTAGAAGCTGCCCAGGTGCTGGGGTCTGTAGATGTTTTATGCAGCCTGGCTAAAATCAGCCGGGAGCGGGGCTACTGCCTGCCCAGCCTGGACGAAGGTTCTCAAATCAAAATTATCCAGGGCCGGCACCCGGTGGTAGAGGCCTTGTGCCAGGAGGGGGACTTTATCCCCAATGACGCCTTCCTGGACCTGGAAAAGCGCCAGATACTCCTTATCACAGGCCCTAATATGGCGGGGAAATCCACTTATTTACGCCAGTTGGGTATTATATGTCTTATGGCGCAGGTTGGGTCATTTGTGCCAGCTACTGAGGCACACATCGGATTGGTAGACCGCATATTTACACGTGTGGGCGCCAGCGACCGTCTCTCCCGGGGGCAGAGTACCTTTATGGTGGAGATGATAGAGACCGCTTCTATTTTACACAACGCTACTCCCAGAAGCCTCATACTTTTAGATGAAATTGGCCGGGGCACCAGCACCTTTGACGGGCTCAGTCTGGCCTGGGCTATTGTAGAGGCCCTCCATCAAAACCCTGAAATAGCGGCTAAAACTCTTTTTGCCACTCATTATCATGAACTCACTATTTTACCAGAAAAATTACCCCGTGCTGTTAATGTGCATATATCCGTGCGAGAGTCTGCCGGTAAGGTAATATTTCTTCGTAAAATTTTGGAAGGCAGCTGTGACTCCAGTTACGGCATACAGGTGGCCTCCATGGCCGGCATCCCCGAGCCCATCACTCAAAGGGCATGGGAGATCCTCGCTAACCTGGAAAAAGACCGCTCCAGGCCCAGCATGAAGTCCCTGCCGCCGGCTATGACCTTTCCCAGGCAGAGCGGCTTTCAGCAGGATATGTTTATTCAAACTGAGAAAACAGACCCGAATTATAAAAAGCTCTATGATGAAGTATTGAATATAAATTTAAACAATATGACACCTCTGGAAGCCTTAAACAAACTGGCTGGTATTCAAAAGAAATACACCTGATCGGCTAAAACTTGAGGGTCAGGACTTCGTGAATGGTGCTGAGGAGTTTGGCTGAGCCATAGGGCTTTTTTAAAATAGCATCCGCAGAAGCAGACGTTATGCGGCCCGGAATATTGCCGTTTTCATAATTACCTGTTACAAGGATTTTAATCCCCGGATCCTGCTGACGGATTTTTTTAATGATAGGGTTGGAAACTGGCCTGGGGTGAGAAAGATCCAGTACAATTAGATCTATATGTTTGCCGGGATTTTTGAGCCTTTTAATGATATTGCCCTGGTCGGATTCTGATATTACTGTAAACCCGGCGCCCTCCAGACCATCCCGGGCCACATCTACAACCTCCTGGGACTCGTCGACAAACAGGATGGTGCCGGTTATTTTACGGTACGCGCCTGCTAAAGAAGTGTAATCCTGGGGGATATCGGGTTTAATACCGGGGAAACATACTTTTATAGTTGTGCCTTCAGCCCGGCGGCTTTTAATATTTATACCCCCTAAATGGCCCCTAACTATACCCAGTACAGCCGCAAGCCCCAGACCACGGCCTGTGAATTTCGTGGTAAAAAATGGATCAAATATTTTGGATTTATATTCCTGGGGAATACCGCAACCGCTGTCGGTTATCTCCAGGCATGAAAACAGCCCGGGCAGCAGCTTAGGAGTAAATTTATGATTCTCCAGATAAACTTCGTCCATATGGCACGGGAAGGAGCGGATAGTAATCATACCCCTCTCTTCGGTTAATGCTTCTGAGGCATTAGCTACAAGATTAAGTACCATTTGCCGCATCTGGGGAACATCGGCCTTCATCAAAGGTACATCATCATCCAGATTAAATTTAAGGTCTGTTTTTTTTGAGATGATGTTCCTCAAAAAAGGTATCATCTCCCGGATAAGGCCCGATAGGTTGAAGGACTCCACCACCATACGGCTCTTACTCGAATAGGTGAGCATCTGGTTGGCCAGCTCGGAGGCCTGCTTTGCGGAGTATTCAATTTTCTGGATGTTTCTGAGGGCTGAAGAGTCTATGGGGAGCTTTTCCTGCGCCAGCTCGGCGTTGCCCATTATGGCTGTAAGCAGGCTGTTAAAATTCTGTGCCGCAGTACCGCTTAAGGCGCTTAGACTCTCCAGCTTTTGAGCATGAAGCACCTTCATCTCCAGCCAGCGACGCTTTTCTTCGGCCCTGGCCCGCTCTATAGCATAACGCATGGCGCGCACCAGCATGGTGGCGCTAAGCTGGTCTTTTACCAGGTAGTCCTGGGCACCTTTACTCACAGCAGCCATGGCTACTTTTTCATCATCTGTACCTGTAAGTACAACTATGGGAATATCTTTGACCCGGTAATGCAGACGTACAAATGTATCTATGCCTTTGCCGTCAGGAAGAGAAAGATCCAGAAGTATAATGTGGAAATCTTCCGTTTCGATTTTGGCTATACCCTCCGAAAGCTTTTCTGTGATAGTAAAGTCAAATTGTACATCCTCCTGTTGCTCCACATAATTGCGGATTAAGAGGACATCGCCGGGGTTGTCCTCTATAAGCAGTACGCGAATATTTTGAGAATATTTCATTTAACTGCAGGGCAACTGGGCATTATCAACCCAGAAGCTCTTAATTGATGACATGATACTGTTAAATTTGTCTAAACCTAGGGGTTTACGTATGTAGGAATTGGCATATAAGTTATAAGCCTGGAGAATGTCCCGCTCATCCCCGGAGGTGGTAAGTACTATAACAGGAATACGTTTAAGCTGAGGATCGGCTTTAATCTCCTTGAGCACGGTACGCCCATCCTTCCTGGGAAGGTTAAGATCCAGCAGGATAAGGTCCGGCCGGACAGAATTTTCGTAAGTGCCTCTATGGAATAAATAATCCAGGGCCTCTATGCCATCTATGGCTACATGGAGATTGCAGCAAAGAGCGCAGTCTTTAAGAGCCTCCTGTGTTAGACGAACATCCCCGGGATTGTCTTCTACAAGTAAAATATTAATAGGTCGATTCATTATGTTATATCATAAATTAGCTTAAAGGCCGCTGTTAGATCCATACCGGCAATATAAAATTGCCCATGGTCTCAAGTAATTAGTTTCTGTCCAAAATGGCAGTAACAATTCACCGCCGAGACGCAGAGGACACAGAGAAGTTGTTTTTGACTTATTTAAATGCTGTTTTTAACAATAAAGCAAAGCTTAGTTTAAAATATTTAACCTCTCTGTGTTCTCTGACCACTTGTGGCCCTCTGTGGTTAGTAAATCTATTTTAGGTTCATATCCTCTGGAGCATAGTGCCTGGGAAGCCTGACGTAAAATACAGAGCCTTTATCCGGTTCAGACTCGACCCTTATACTGCCTTTGTGACGTTCGGCAATCTTTTTGCAGATGGCAAGGCCAATGCCGGTACCGGGATAAGACTGTTTTGTATGTAGACGCTGGAATATTTCAAATATGCGGGACAGATACTGCTCTTCCATACCGATTCCATTATCCTTAATCGTTATCAGCCATTCAGCATTATCTTTTTCCACTGATACCTGTACCACAGGGACCCGTTCGCCACGGTATTTTATGGCATTACCGATAAGATTTTGCAGGAGCTGCCCCATTTGCCGTTTATCAGCCAGAATGACTGGCAATTGCTCATATATGATTGCTGCCCCGCATTCCTCAATTGGCCCCCTGAGCACCGACTCCAGTTCCAGCATTACTTCCTGGAGATTGACCTCTTCAATAGTGCCCTTGCGGCTATCTACACGGGAGTAAGCCAGGAGATCATTTATCAAGCCCTTCATGCGGGTGGCACCATCCACAGCGAAGTTTATAAACTCATGAGCATCTTTATCGAGTTTGTCCTTATAGCGGCGCTCTAACAGTTGCAGATAGCTACCCACCATGCGTAGGGGCTCCTGCAGATCATGGGAGGCTACATAAGCAAATTGTTCCAGTTCGGTATTTGAATTAGCCAGCTCTTTGGCGCGTTTTTCAAGCTCTGCCTCAGCGTGTTTAAGCTCTGTAATGTCCTGGGCGGCGCACACATACCCCTGCCCGGCTCCCCCGTCATCTTTAAGCAGGGAAATGGAAAAGATTACCGGAATAAAGCCGCCGTTCTTGGTGGCGAACTCCAGCTCCAGCCTGGTCATAGCCTCCTGGGGTAAGGGCAGATCTTGAAGCCTGGTATCCTTTAGTATCTGGTCAACAGACATTTTCAAAAGCTCTTTTTCCTTATACTCCAATAATTGAATGGTAGCTTTATTAACCGAAGTTATACGGCCCTCGTTGTCTACAACCAGAAGACAGTTACCCATGGTATGGACAATGTTGTCTACGTAGGCTTTGGATACAGTAGTTACTTTTAAACCCCGGCGCATGGACTCAAAAGAGTAAGCCAGATCACTAATTTCGTCTTTACCCAGCAGAGGGATATCCATTTTTTCATCAAAATGGCCGGTGGCTACCCTGGCGGTCATTTTGCTGAGAGCGGCAATAGGCTTTACAATCCGTTGGGTAATGTAAAGTATAAACAGGAACAGGAGAACAAAACCAGCCACACCAATGGCAATGGCCTTTATGGCGGCATAACGCACCTCTTCTACGGCCTGCTGCAGGGACTGCTGTACGCCTACGCGGGTATTTTTATGCACCTGGTTAAGGTGCCATCTTAGGTCGCTATGCAGGACCGATACAACTGCTGATTTCTCTGCGATATCCTCGCCAGCCATCTGCTCCAGGTCAGCGTTCTCTTTTTGAATTAATTTGAGCGCCAGCTCCCGTGCTGTATCAAAATACTTTTTAAATTTCATATTAATTAATGAGAGGTCTTCCCGGCATGAGAGAGGGGCGTCCCCCATAAGGGCCTCTAAGGCCTGCTCAAAGCGCACTCGTTCATCCTTGTTCTTTTCTAAAAGCACATCTTCACCGGTAAGGACGGCGTCCTCAAAAACACCTGAAATTTTCTCAAACTCATTAACGAGAATAACAGTCTGGGAAAACCTGGGGAAATCACTCTTCTGAACTGTACGCATTTGCCTGGTTACATTTAAAGCGGCTATAAAAAGTAAGGCCACCATCACGCTTATGGTAATGGCAAATCCGGTTAATAAAAACGCGAATTTTACTTTTAAAGATGTGCTGTTCATATAAAAGCCTGGTGGATCACTTAATGAATATTTCCACCGTTTTTACACCTTTAAGAGGGGCATCGGGCTTAACAATACCGATGGCGCCGGGGTGCCCGGTTACATAATCCACAACGTTATTGGATTTCTTAAAGGTTTTAGGCACCATTCCACCGCCGGAAAATAGACGCCGCTTCCAGTAGGCGCGGTACTGGTGTATGGTTTTATGCAGAGTGTCTTCTATAAAGGCTTTCATGGCCTTATCATTTTCACGCACCATGGCGGGCAGTATGCGTGCATCTTCCCCCCATAATGTTTTTTTCCCCAGATAAATCATGGCTAAATCTTCCCGAGTGATGGTCGTCATGGGGCTGTCCTCACTGACAATGACAAGGAACAAAGGTTCAGGTCCGCTGGTTTCAGCAACCGGGAAGGCCAGCGTCCAGGCTAAAACAATTAATATGAACCTTGCAGTTTTCATTAAAGCCTTAAAAACCCAGAACCAGAGAAGATTTTATTTCCGTGAAGGAGTTTTCCCCCAACTGCAGCCTATTAAGGCTGTTTTTGCCAAAGTAGTAGTAGTCGGCCTCCAGCTTGAGCATATACCAGGTGTTGATTTCGTAGTGGATACCAAAAATACTTTGAAGGCAGTAGTTATTAATAACCTCACCGGGAGGGGACAAATACTCAAAGCGCGCGTAGGGCACCAAACCGTTGTCAAACCCGTAAGAGGGCTGAATATAAAGGCCATATTGTTGTAATGATGAGTCTGCAGTAACCTTAAAGGTGCCGATTATGCCCTCGGCTTGTAACTGGAAACCACCCAGTGTATATTGAAGCTCATAGCCGTCAGAAAACAGCCATTTATAATTCTTATCTACCAGTTTATCCAGGTAAAAAGATTTACCCAGGCTGAAGCCGCCGCCTACTTCAAAGCGTAACCTGGCCGTTACCGCTTTAAAGCGATTGCCGTCAGCAGCAAAGGGGTTAAGGGCGCTGTCCTGAATACCATTGGCCACGTACAGGCTGTACTCCAGGTTTTTATTGTAATCAAAAATAAAGTCGCCCAGTATGCTTATGCCCACTCCCGCCTGGGGGTAAAATGCCCGCGCGCCGCAATTTAAGGCAGCCGGGTCTACCATAGATGCCGGTACATTTACCGAAAGGTAGGCGGGTTTGGCGCGCCGCAGCTCATTGAACAACCCGAAAGGGGTCTGGATTTTACCGATACGCAGCTTGAACTCATCAAAAAAAGTATGCTCGATAAAAGCATGCCCCAGGTCGGTGGTAACAATACCCTCACCCATGCGGGAATTGTGCTCCCAGCTGAGCTCGGCGGTGGCCCGCATATTATCGTCCACCTTAAAATTGAACAGAAGGTCAAATAAGTCTGATTTAAAATAAAAATCCGGACTGGTGGTATCCCGGGAATCTACCTCAGCTAATATTTCAAAATTTAGAAACCCGTTTATTGTAAGATGATCCAGATTAATGGCCTGTACCGGTAAGACCAGAGCAAATGCTGCTATAATCCACGTCAGGTAAAACATCTTAAAAACGGCTGTATAAGCCCCGGCAACCGATGGTGGCCCCCCGGCCTGTGTAGTAAACCTATTCGTATTGTATTTCCACATTACTAATATATTGAGCTAGTAATATAGCTTGTTCAGAAATTGTTTCGGTATCTTTACGTTCTGCCGCGGCCTCAATGGCCCGCCCAATGGAAGTGATATCACCAAAACCATATGATGCCCCCGTACCTGCCATACGATGGCCCAGCAGCCTGGCGGTGGCAAAATCCCTGTTTTTAGCGGCCGCCTCCAGTTCCTGTATTTCTTTTTGCTTTTTACCCAGGTATCCGGGAATTAAGTCTTTTAATAAAGGGTCCAGAGTTACACGAAACTCCTGTACCGCGCTGCGGGTATTTTGTGTAACCGAGGGGGCCTCCGGGGTTTTTAAGGACAAAACCCTCCAGATTGATTTTAAAAGCAAAGCCCTTTGAATTGGTTTCCTTAAATAATCCGAACAACCTACATCCATACACCTCTTGCGGTCTTCCTCTCTTGAATAGGCAGTGAGGGCTATAATGGGAACACTCGCTCCTACTATTTCCTCCTTTTCCCATTCCCGGATATAGCAGGTGCTGGTAAAGCCATCCACACCGGGCATCTGCATATCCATGAGAACCAGGTCGTAGCGTTTGTTTTTAACCATCTCCAGGGCTTCGGCCCCATCCCTGGCCTCATCAATAGCAAAAGGCCCTTTTTTCAAGAAGGCTTCGATTAGAAGACGATTTTCTGGAGTGTCATCTACTACCAGTATTTTAAGGGGATCGGTTATATCACCAGGGTTTAAAAGGGTCTCCAGGTCGTTGGGCACGTTATCCTGGGTAGATAACTCCGAAGCAGTTTGAAGATCTTTGGTAAGGGAGCCTTTAAGGGTAAAATAAAAAGTGCTGCCTTCCCCCTCCCGGCTGTTTACGCCTATCTCCCCGCCCATAAGATTGACCAGCCGTTTGCATATTGCCAGACCTAGACCTGTTCCCCCGAATTTACGTGAAGTGGAAACATCGGCCTGGGTAAATGCTTCAAAGATCTCCGTGAGCTTGGCCTGGGGGATACCTGTACCGGTATCGGTAACAGAAATTTTGAACTCGCACTCATCGCCCTTAAGGCAAACAAGCTCAACAGCCAGAGTAATACTGCCCTTGTCTGTAAATTTAATGGCATTGCCAATAAGGTTAAAAAGTACCTGACGCAGCCTCATGGGGTCGCCTACAACGAACTCGGGTATATTACCCCCCGATTCAACGGAAAATGATATGCCCTTATTAGCGGCCGTTATGCTCATAAATTTTTCGATTTCGCTTATAACCTGCCCCAAGTTGTATGGCACACGCTCAATATTAAGCTTGCCAGCTTCAATTTTGGAAAGATCAAGAAGATCATTTATTATCTGAAGAAGGGTGTTACCCGAAGTCTGAAATATATCCACATATTTTTTTTGTTCTGTATCCAGCCGGGTAGAGGAAAGTACCTCAGCCATGCCGAGTATGGCATTTAAAGGGGTGCGGATTTCATGGCTCATATGGGCAAGGAATTCTGATTTAGCGCGGGTGGCGCTCTCCGCCTGCTCTTTGGCCCGCTGGAGATTATCTTCGATGCGTTTACGCTCCATGCCATGGTTCATTATACGCCAGAACAGGTCGGGCTCAACAGCACCTTTGATCAGATAGTCCTGAGCACCCTTACGAAGAGCCTCTACAGCTACAGATTCATCATCCAGACCAGTTAGAACTATAATAGGAAGCTGGGGAGCCGCAGCACAAATACGGCTGATATTTCCCACTCCCTCTCCGTCTGGTACATGCATATCTAAAAGTACAAGATCGAATTCAGGATTTTTTAACTCCTCCTCAGCGCCAGCCAGGGTTTCTACATGGGTGAGATCGTAACGTACCTGAGGAATATCTTTTAATGTCTCCCGCAGAAGCACCATATCCCCCACGTTGTCCTCAACCAGAAGAATACGCAAATGTCCAGTTTTATCTGAGGGCATAAATCACTTTGAACTCTTGTTCTCCTTAAAAACCTGTAAAAGGATAAAATTCACAAAGAACTTTATTAAGTCCGAAGGATATTATATCATATTTTCCACTGAAAAGGGGGCAATTTGAGTTTTTTTAATTAACCGGATTATGATTGCGCTCCCGGATAAAAACAGGGCCAATATATTGGACCTGATCATGAAATTACCCTATATGTGCGGTGTATTTTTAATTTTAATGCATAGATGAATAAATATGGCCTCAAAAGCCGTAAAACCTGAAAGGGAGTAACTCAAATGAGAAATCTCATGTCCATCCTGGTAATTTTCGCCCTGGTTCCGGTTTTTGCTCTGGACGAGTATCTTCCCATTAAAGAGCGAAAAATTGAACTGGCTGTCACCTATAGCTACCAGTCTGTTACCGGCATTTTTGATTATGAAGGTAACAAGCAGGACGCATCAGGCGCCATTAGTACCTATTTGCTCCAGGGTAAGTATGGCCTTTCAGAGGGTATAGACGCAGAGCTCCACTGGCCTCTTATATTTAAAGATATGGATCTTGGCGATTTCAGTGGTTTAGATCGCCCTGTGGCCGCATTAAAATATGCTGTTCCCGGTATCGGGGTGGGCGGCTTTATTGGTGGTGCTCTTCCATTCGGTTCCAAGGATATTGTAGGAGCAGAGCCAGGCATGTCTCTTAAGGTGGGCATTATTTACGGCGGTGAGTTCGGTAAATTCAGCATCTTATCCAATATGTCTTATACTCTGGAGCTTGCCAGCGCCGACGGCAACAAACCAAAAGATGTATTAGCCATACAATTAAAGCCGGGGATGGAGATTGTAAAAGATCTGACAGCGTATGTTTTCCTTATTGGAGAAATAAAAGGGGAAAGTGAGGAAGCTGAGCTTGGCAAAGGTAACGGCGGCAATTTAAAAATCGTCACCCCCGGGGTTAAATATGGTCTTAATAGTTACGTTTCGCTGGAGGCAGGTGTACCCTTGCAGTTGTCCGGCGAAAATGATCTGGCCTCCTGGGGTCTGTTTATCAACCTTGTGGGTGATGTCTCAATTTTACTCAGGAATTAGTTTCTATCTGAAATAGATTTACTAACCACAGAGGGCCACAAGTGGTCAGAGAACACAGAGAGAAGAGACTAATATTTGGAGATAGCTCTATTATTTTTCCGGAATACAGCACTTAAATAAACAAATATTATTGACTCTGTGTCCTCTGCGTCTCTGTGGTGAATTATTGTGCCCAGATACTGATTAGTTACTGTTCAGTATTAACACAGCTTTAGCTCAAGACCTGTACAACTCCTGTTACAGGGTGCTTTATGAGGGTAAAATCCACGCCGTACACAGGCTTAAGATTAGTCCCAGTGAGTACACTGTCGGGGGTACCCAGACACGCTGTCTGCCCCCCCTGCATAAGCAGAAGGCGGTTGCAGTAACGGGCAGCCAGGTTAAGGTCATGCAATACCGCTAATACTGCCATCTGCCGGGATTCCTGCCAGCGTATAAGGGCGTTCATGAATTGTATCTGCCGGCCGGGATCCAGAAAAGTAGTAGGTTCATCCAGTATAAGCAGCTGGGGCTCCTGCATGAGGGCTTTGGCCAGGGCAACCCGTTGACGCTCCCCTCCGCTGAGAGTGTTCAGGGGCCTGTTCAGGAAGATGTCCAGGTCAAAGTGGGCTACCAGCTCATCAAAAACCTCAGAGCTGGCGCTCTTTTCCGCTCCCCAGAAATTCTCCCGGGCATAACGTCCCATACGCAGTACCTCTCCCACAGTGTAGGCCACCGGCGGAAGTGGCTCCTGGGGAAGTACAGACATTATACAGGCCTTTTCTTTTGATGAATATGAATTCAAAGACAGGCCATTGAGTTGTATGCTCCCCTCAAAAGAAGATAAAAGCCCGGACACCGCCTGGACCAGTGTACTCTTGCCTGCCCCATTTGGACCCACTACACCAATTAGTTCACCTTTTTCCAGATGAAACGTCAACCCCCGCAGACTAAAACTGCTGGAAACCCAAAGACTGAGATCAGTAATATTCAGCATG
>CAZRWX010000088.1:0-12567 GCA_964603925.1 uncultured Bifidobacteriales bacterium
CTAGTGGCGGAGGGTGAGTGCCTCACCATAAAATTAGGCTGCGGAGGGTGAGGGACTCGAACCCCCAAGCCTTACGGCGGCGGTTTTCAAGACCGCTGACTTACCAATTAGCCTAACCCTCCTGGCAACAGGTATAATAATTAGAGGTTAATTCCGTGTCAATCATGGATTTTAATATGATAATATATTGAGGAAAATGATTGAATTAGGGCGGTAAAAACCGTTTATTAATTAGAAAGGCGGGAGGTTATCATATGGGCTTCAAATACCCAAAAAGTCATTTCTTAATTCTGCTCTATTTTGTGGCAGTGTTTGCATTTCTTTTTGTTTCCTGCGATCCGGATAATCCCATTAGTGTGGAGGTTCCCATAAGCGGCGGGGGCGGCACCGACACCATACCGGTTCCAATCGTCAAACCATATTTTACTCCAGTGCTGATGCCTGAGGGTGGTCCTAAAGACTCCATGCTGGTATTACAATTTTCACTGCGGGACTCCGGCACAGTTAAGCGTGCCATCGGCGCTCAGCAGGTAGATATTTCTCTTAATCCTGCCGGTTCAGGTACATTTTCTGATGATACGGCCAGCGATATTACCTCTATAATTACAGGTACTGACGGGTTAGCCAGTATTAAGCTTTTACCCATAGAACTGGGCGTAGTCCAGGTTAATGTTACGGCCCTTAATATTACCACCACTTATTCCATAGATATTACAGCGGAAGCGGTAGTTGTTACCAAAACTAAGCTGATAAGTCTTGAAGTATTAAGCCCCATTATTAACGCTGACGGCAACTCTGAGTCTGAGCTTAAAGTTACTGTTAAAGACAAGGACAATCACCCTGTCACCGGGGAGGCAGTTGAGTTCCTGGCTACAGGTGGTCTTATATCTGCCAGGGCAACCACAGACGATAAAGGCACGGCTATGGGTTGGATCCGCTCAGAGCGGAAAAATAAAACCGTACAGATTACGGCTAAAATTCAAATTGGCAATGAAGAAGTCTCCGATAGGCAGAGCATAGTGTTTACGGGTGTCCAGCTTTCGCTTTATCCCGCATTCCCTGTTATCAAAATTAATGAAGCCGACACTATTAATCTGGAGCTTAAAGACGCCGGCGGCAAAATAATTTCTAACGATTCCATACTGCTTACCGCTTCCTCAGGGTTTACGTATAAAGATACAGACAAGGATACTGTGATAGGGGTGACAAACGCTTTTGGCCAATATACCACCTGGATTAAATCAGCCTCTGCAGGTGATGCCGTTATAGAGGCCCACGCTCTAGGGGCTACCGCTCAAACTCAGGTTAAATTTACGCTCAATTCACTTACCATGACCTCAAATAAGGCTTCAATTCCAGGGGATGGTGCTTCTACAGCCACAATCACCGCCCACCTGCGGGATGATAGCGATAACGGGATTACTGGAGCAGAACTTAAATGGTCAGTCAGCTATGGCAGCCTGGACTCCAACAAGATTACCGGGACAGACGGCAGCGGTAAAAGCTCTATTACACTCACCAGCCCCACGGGGGCAGGTGGGGCCGTTGTCAGCGTACAGGCCAAAGACAGCCAGGGCAGGTTGCTGGGCGCCTCTTCCATCAAAGTCGTTATTGACGCCCTCAGCCCCCGCTCCATAAATCTTACTCTTACACCGGACAATATTCGTGTAGATGTGGGGGAGGCTGTTATTCAGGCTGAAGTACGGGACATCCTTGGTAATTTAATGGAGAATACCTTGGTAGGCTTTACATTTGTTAAATCCACCGGCGGCGGAGGGGAGTCATTTGAAACCCCCATGGTTGTATCAGAAAATGGTCTGGCTTCAACCATAATTAAAGCAGGCAAGTTCATTAGCGCTTATCAAGGGGTCCAAATTACAGCCCTTGTTCTGGATATACGCAATGGTGATACTACCCAGTTTTTCTCAAATGATACTGTGAGTTTGACAATATCCGGGCCGCCCGCTCATATTGCTCTTGGTTATAATCTTAAAGAGGGTAAAGACAATAAAGACGGCACCTACGAGCTGCCTATAGGGGCCATTGTCACAGACATCAATGGTAACCTGGTTGCGGACGGCACCAAAGTAAACTTCAGCCTTGTGCCTGTAGCCTATCATCCTTATCTCAGCGATGCCCAGGGTTGGAGCGGGCCCACAGCCAGGATAGAGGCCCTTAATCAGTCGGTGAGCGTCAGGAAGGAAGTGGTACCTATTAATGAACATCCTTATTATTCAATTAAAGAGGTGCCTTACCGTCTCTCATTTGTCTGGGGCGATCTAAATAACAATTTTTTACTGGATCCCGGAGAAAGCGGTTCTGGCGGTCTGCCATACAGGGGTGAGGATATTAACGGTGACGGTATCATTAATACACCACCCGATTACCTGGCTGAGGATATTAATGGTGACGGACTGTGGCAGGGAGACAGTTTCGGGTGTGATTCCAACTATACTACATGTAAGGATGTAAATATTTTTTGTAACTATCCCGAGCCCTGCATAAGGAAGGATACACTTGGCCAGTTTATTTTTGCCGACCTTAATGGTAACTTTACCTGGGACACCGCTGAAGTATGTGTAGATATGAATGGTAATGGCCAGAATGATTGTATGAAATCATTTCAAGGTCCCTACGAATACAATTATCAGGGCGGCAGAACAGAGGGTGAACCTCCCCTGCCTTATGGGCATGGCGGCGGCGTTAAACCAGTTGTGGAGACCGGCGGTGGCAAGTCCGTTCAAGCTATATTGTATCCTCAGTCTGATGCCTGGCGTATAAGTGTGCGGGTTACAGCGGAAGCTAATGGTATTAAAGACGAAATGTCCCTGAATTTACCGGTTATAGAAGAGTAGCTTAATATGAAAAAAATACTAATCATCATAACCCTGGGCATGTTACCTTTGGCAATATGGGCGGTACCCCCTGGGGCCCCATTTACAGATTATGGCCCTGCTAAAATGGCGCTGGGGTACTTTTTTGATCATAGCGGGCAGGATATTTTTGCCGATCCTAATAAGACATCATCAATACTTAATACCACAGGTGCCCAGTTTACGTTCGCACCTGTCAGGCTTATAAATTTCGGTTTTTATGTGGGCGGAGCGGAGTTTGATCATGATGCAGTTGTGGACACCGGCTTTTCTTTTAATTCAAATTTTAATACCACTGCGGGGGTAGCGGCCAAATTATTTACTCCGCGTTTTGCGGGGGATAAGCTAAGACTGTTTGCTTTTGGTAATTTGGGTTGGTTTGAGGCAAAAGACAAGTTTGAGAATATTCGCGAAATTAAGGAGTATCACTCTGGCGGGGGCGTGCAGTATCAGGTATTTAATGTTGTCAATCTCATATTAGGTATGGACGTTTACTGGCTGGACGGTGATCAGAGCAGTGCCAGCGTTGCCTCCGGCAGCAACCCCTTTGCTAATCGTGATCTATATCGCAGCCTTGTTGCCATGGAGTTTTACCCTGCCACCAACCGCGATCTAATCAAAGCCCAGCCTTTTATAAGTGTTGCTTTTCGTGGTACCGGGGATGTAAGCTGGCATGATAAACTGGGTATTAAAAACGCCTCGGTAAGCGCCAGTATAGGTCTTATTACAGACTTTATTTATGGTAAACAAAAGGAGAGGCGCGAAGAGGACTGAGTCTCTCAGGCTTGGCCTGAGAATTATTTATCCCTTATCTGAAAGCCACTCTTCGATAATATCATAATAGAGTTTTCCGTCCTTCATACCCTGCTCAATCAGCACTTCACTAAAATCTTTATCAAACAGCAGGTAGCTCAATAACTCTGAGGATATCCAGCTACCCAGCAGATAACGCAGACTTCTGGGGAATTTATGCCGGAATTTCTCAGCTAATTCGCCTAAATTTGCCAGGGGTGAAATCCTGCAGAAGTCAATAACTTTTGTATCTCTTTTTTCCACAGGTATTTTTTCGGTTAAGGAATTCATGCGGCTCATCACCCAGCTGTCATAATCAATGGCATCCATAAACATGGAGTCCAGTACACTGCCTGCGATCTGACCGATATTGGGGATATCTTCCGGGCCTGAATTAGATATGATGCCTTTTAAGTTTATGCTTATAATACGTTCTGCGCCCAGCTTAATGGGTGAACTAAGGGGCGTCATATTACGCAGAGATCCGTCACCATAATAGTGCCCATCAATATTGATAGGCGGGAACAGGAATGGTACTGCACATGAGGCCATGACATGTTTAATTGTAAGACGCCCCTGTTCGCCTCTCCTGCCGGGGTTATCCCAGGGTTTAATGCCCTGACTTGTTTGATAGAAGGTTACGTTCTTCATCTCGCTGTAATCAAAGCAATTAATGGCCAGTGACATTTGCGGATGGTTGGATAATTGGCGGTGGACCTGGGCCATGTCTATATGTTTAATTAAAAACTGGTATAAGGGGGATGTATTGAGGATACCTCCCGCTGCCAGATCTTCGTTAGAAGGATTGGTTTTCCGTGAAGAGCGTGTAAGGCGAAGCAAATTTTTGACAACTGCCCTGAAATCTGATTCAAATATATCCTCGGTATGCAGATTCAGCCATATGTCATTCATCTTCTGGATACCGGCAAACATGTTATCAGCATTCTGTACTATCTGCATGGCGTTGATAGCGCCTGCGGAAACACCGCAGAGTATTTCCAGAGAGACATCATTTTTAAACATATTCTCCCAGGCTTTTAATATGCCAGCCTGATAGGCGCCGCGGGCGCCTCCTCCGCTTAATACCAGTGCAACTTTTTTACGGGCCATAATTATGATACTGTTTGTGGTTTGTGTTTCTGGCTGCTCAGCCAGTCTTTTATGATAAGGGCCGCTATGCTGGAGGAGCGCAGACTTTGGTATGTCTGATGCACTTGCATGACCACCAGCGCAATACCTTTGCCGGGGTCGCTTTTAAGCCTGGCATAGCCCATAAACCAGTCGTATCTGCCTTTGGGTGACGTGCCGTCAAGAGACCCGGTTTTACCGCCAATATCTAAAAGGGCTAAATGGTGGTTTTTCATTATTTTGTGAAAGGATTTACGCGCTGTGCCATTATTAACAGTGGCCTCCATTAGCTCCTGCATAGATTCCAAAGATTTTGAGGAAAGTTTAAGGCTACGGGCAGGCGGGCCGTTTTCATATAAAATATTATGAGTGTCTAACGGTATTAGGGCCTCTGCGAAACGGCTGGGAACATAGTGGCCATTACCCCCGATAAGAGACGCCAGCTCCAGGGCGTGAATAGGAGAAATAGTAGTATTTTGATTAAACCCACAGGAAAACTCTGCCAGATTATAGCCTGAGTCCGGTACTGTCAGATGGCTGGGGACAAGCCGTGGGGGGGAGGATGCGCTGTTAAAACCCAGCTTACGGCCATAAAGTCTGAGGATTTCGGGACCAATGCCCTGGCCCAGCATTCCAAAAGCAGGGTTAATGGAGTAGCCAAAGGCCTTTTTCAGGTTGATATTTACATATTTGATGCCCGCCCTGGCGCGAAGCTGCCTTTTATAAAGTGTGTGATATGCGCCAATTTGGATAAGTGATGACCCTGAATACATGCCTTTGCCGTCGATGGCTGAAAGGGCGGTAACAATTTTAGCCAGGGATGCAGCTGGAAATTTGTTGCCGAAAACAAGGTTTGGCTTGGCAAATAAGGTATCGTGGGATTTTTCGCTCAGGGAAATAATGCTGCCTGAGTGAAGGTCGGCAACTATAATGGCCGCTACCTCTGGTTTATGCCGTTTAAGGTAAAGGTGAGTGCGCTCAGTCAGTAAGGAATCGCAGGAATATTGAACAATAAAGGATTTACCTGAAAAAGAAATAGTGTCATCCTGTGGATAATGCCTGAAGTTTGAGTAAAAACCAGGTTGAAAAGGAATTTTAACCTTGGGAACCTGGCTGATTTCGGTATTTGGAAGCTCTTGGTTGTTAGAGTAATATTTGTAACAGGAAAACAACAATAAGGCTAGCAGACCAAGGCGTATAAAGCCTTTGCGGTTTTTGCCGGTGTTATTACGGGAAGGCCTGACCCGGGGAGCGAAATCCACGTTATGATATTTAATATTTAGAACCCTTATAGCTATTTTATTACATATAGAATACCCCTTTGAAATTATTTCTTAGGGGTCGGCAAGTCAACTGTTCTGTGTACCATTTTTTTTGCCAAAAGTTTAAAAATGAAAACAGTGCATTATGGGTAGTATTCTTCCTCTTGCTGAATAAATTTTTATTTTAGGCATTAATATGATTAACTAACGTAAACGATAAAAGGGTATTATGACAAGTAATGTAGTTATTACGGGTATGGGTATTGTGTCTCCTCTGGGTAATACGCCGGACATTTTCTGGCAGAACCTTTTGAAGGGCGTATCGGGCGTCAAGTCTATTCAGCGTTTTAATACGGAACAATTCTCAGTAAAATTTGGTGGTGAGGTTACAGACTTTGATGCTACACCTTACCTGGAGCCTAAAGAGGTGGCCCGCACCAGCCGTTATGTTCAGTACCTGTTACACGCAGCCGTGAGCGCTGCTAACAATGCGGGTATTAATAAGGATAACATCGACAAGACCAGGGCGGGGCTTATACTGGGTTCGGGTATGGGCGGTATAGAGGTCTTTACCAGGAATGCCGGTGCTATGATCACTAAAAGCCCCAGCCGGGTGTCTCCCTTCTTTATACCTCAGGCTATTACCAATATGGGCAGCGGTATGGCCTCCATATTATTAGGGTGGATGGGACCCAATTGGGCGGTTGCTTCGGCATGCGCTACAGCTAATCACGCCATAATGACAGCTGCCGATCAAATTATCCTGGGCCGTGCTGATGTAATGATAGCGGGCGGGTCGGAGGAGGCTGTATGCGAGGCTGCTGTAGCGGGTTTCAGCAATATGAAGGCCCTTAGCCGCAGGAATGACGCACCTCATAAAGCTTCGTGCCCCTTTGATAAAAATCGGGATGGTTTTGTTCTAGGTGAAGGCGGCGGCGCTCTGGTTTTAGAATCAGAGCAACATGCCAGGGCCAGGGGCGCTCATATCTATGGCACAATTATGGGTTATGGCGCCAGCTGTGATGCTTATCATATGTCCGCGCCACTGGAGACCGGGGATGGCGTAGCCATTGCCATAAACAACGCAATTAAAGATGCTGGTCTGCAAAAAGAGGATATTAAAGTCGTAAATTGCCATGCTACTTCCACACCCCTGGGTGATGTAGCTGAGGTTAGGGCTCTTAAAAAGATTTTTGGGTCTCATGCCCAGTCACTCAAGCTGCAGGCTACCAAGTCCATGACCGGTCATCTGCTGGGCGGGGCTTCTGCCATTGAGGCTATCGCCCTTACCATGGCCTTGAACAGCCGCAAACTTCATCCTACCATTAACCTGGAAAATCAGGATCCGGAGTGTGACCTGGACTGCGTACCCAATACCATGCAGGAGTTTTCGGCTGAGTATGGCATTTCCAACAGTTTTGGCTTTGGGGGCCATAATAGTACTGTTGTTATTAAAAGAGGCGCCAGCTGACAGCGGTCACTTACCTTCTTGTTGATGGACCTCTCAGTATGCGGGGCACAGGTCCGGGCGGTGTCAGTGACTTATGAATTGACAAATACTTTATCTTCCGGCGTTTCTCAGGGGGAGTCGGAAACCTCTAAATCATACAATGTAACCCAGTATAATCTGGCCGTACAGCGTTATCTTAAAGACAAAGTACCCCAAGTCTGGGTGCATGGTGTTATTACACAGCTGAATATCCGGGGTAAAATTGTATACATTACTCTGGGTCACTTTGACGAAGGTGACCACAAGCCGCTGGCCACCCTTCAGGTATTCATGTGGACTGGTATGTTTGAGTCTTATAATTTAAGATTTTCTAATCTGCCCATACCCTTTGAGCTTAAAGCGGAGCTAAAGGTATGTATGATGCTGGAGGCAGATTTTTATGTACCCTTCGGCAAGTTCCAGCCCCGTGTACTACAGGTGGACGAAAACTTCACTCTTGGTGAGTTGGCGCAGACAAGAGCCAAAATTATTGATAAGCTAAAGTCAGAGGGGCTGCTGGACAAGAACCGGCAAATTACCATGAGCCCTGTTCCATTGAAAATTGGATTAATTACTGCCCCCGGCAGTGCGGCCTTTAAGGACTTCACCACAATTCTTCTCAATTCCTCATTCAGCTTTCAAATATTTTTCCATCCGGCTAAAATGCAGGGGGAAGCTACAGAAAATACGGTCATAAAGGCTATTAATTTTCTGAGTGCCCTGGAGCTTGACGCCATCTGCCTGGTGCGCGGCGGGGGGGCCAAAACAGATTTAATTTATTTTGATTCGGAAAATATCTGCCGGGCTATAGCAAATTGTCCCATACCGGTATTAACGGGTATTGGCCATGAGATTGATACTTCTATTGCCGACATGGTGTCCCATGATAACCGTATTACACCTACAGATTGCGCTAAATATCTGCAGTCTATTTTGCAGGATGCCCTGTACAGGTTAGAGGAGGGGCGTGAGCGTCTTACAGAGGGCTGGTATACGGCTGTTCAGGATACTGAAGGGCGTCTGCGGGACAGAGCCGGTTCATTAGAGTATGCCTGGGCTTCCCGGCAGGGCAGGGAAAAACAATCCCTGGCTTTTATTGCCAGGCAATTGTCAGGCCTTAGTCTTAAGTCTCTCGATGGGCAAAAACAGCGTCTTATACGCAGCTATACGGGTATTAAAAGAGGTCCGGTCAAACTGCTGGACATTGCTTACATTACTTTTAATTCAGCATTTAAATTACTCAGTACAATATGGTCACAAAAACACCAGCAGTCCCTGCAGGCGCTCGCCTTTAAAAATAAGCTGATTCATGCCGCCGACCCCCAGAGGTATCTGGAAAGAGGTATGGCCTTTATTAAGGATGAAAATGGGAACCTTATAACCAGCGTCAAGGGTGCTCAGCCTGGTACCTTATTGACTGCCGAAGTCCTGGACGGCTATATTACAGGTAAAATAACGTCAACCAAGGCAAAATAATGACAGACAGTAGTGTTACATATAAAAGTGCGATGACCCGGCTGGATGAAATCCTGGAGGGTATTGACAGGTCGGAGGTCCCCGTAGATGAACTTGCCACCCAGGTGGTAGAGGCCGCCGGTCTTTTAAAAACCTGTAAAAAAATTCTTACCCAGACAGAGGCCAAAGTTCACGAAGTTTTAGAAGAACTTAATACCGAGTTTAAGGAAGAAGAAGGGGAGTAGAGTTGTGTAACTGTCATGAGCTAAAAGTGGGAAGTGAAAAGTGAAAAGATTTGTCTTTCTTTTATCACTTATAACTTTTTACTTGTCACTAAATGCCTGTTCCACTACTCACGGGTTCTAAATCTTCCCCAGTTCAGAATAGGTAACAAAGCCGCCTTTGCCATTGGCTAATTTTACCCTGGCCCAGGTGCCTGATACATCCTCTATCTCAAATTTGGTGCCTTCGTGTACCTTAACCAGGACCTCATAGCTGTTTCCGGGGCCGCTGTATATGGGAAGTACTTTGGAGAGTACGATGCCAAAACGCACTGTCTCCTGGCGGTGGATTCTAAGACCGACAGAAGGCCCTAATATAAAGGCAGACAGGGCAATAATAACCATGGGAGATATAATTAGAATGCGTGCGTTACCGGGGATAAAAATTAACACAGAGGCCAGACCGAAAAAGGATGTGATCAGGATAAGGAGGCCCCACAGGGCTTTGTTGATGGAATAGCTGGAATGTATATGCCAGAGAAACTTGGTTAAAATGTTTTGAACAGGCGGGGAGTGCTTATCTAAGGTCTGGGCCTGGGCATAACGAAGGTTAGCCAGGGTTTTTTCATCCTGAGGAGCAAGCTTAAGGGCTTTTTCATAATAAAGTATGGCACTGCCCAGTTTGTTAAGGCGGAAGAGCGCATTTGCATAGTTGTAATACAGGGCCTGATGCTCCATACCCTCGTTAATGGCTTTTTGGTAACTATCCGCAGCCTGTTGGTAGCCGCCAGCTTCGTAGGCGTTATTGGCCTGCTCAAAAAGCTCCTGTACATTTTGAGCGTTGCCTAATACACACAGCCAGAGTAATGTTAGAATGTATTTTCCTGATTTCATAAATATTTATTCAGCTTGTTTATAAGAGTTTCTGTGTTATCATAGGCTTTTTGCCATTCGGACTCAACTTTGCCTGAACCGGCATACTGCCCAAAATCACATTGCTTTACAAAATCTTCGTAGGAGGTAATAATGTCATTTGGTATGCCCTTCCCTTCGAGATTCTGCCGGGCATGGGTAAGCAGCATACCACGGAATTCCAGGTTAGTTTTGTCGCTGAGGTAGCGCTCCAGGGCTGTGACCAGGCTGTGATAAAAAGCTTTGGCGCTGTCCCCTTTAAGCGCTGCGCGAGCCTGGGCCAGCCTTTTGCGGGCGATGCTTTTAGCTTTAACCTTGCGGCGCAGCCCATGGTCCATGGAAAGCCTGCGTGTGCGCTGGCGGTAAAAGAAAATAACAAAAAATAAAAATGGTGAAATGGGAAACAGGCCCCAGAAACTTATGTTTTTATATAGAAATGCGCTCTGGCTCTGCAGAGGGGTTGTGGGCTTATTAATGTGGCGGATATCCGAACCAATGGTTTCGATCTCCTTCTGGGTTAAAAAACGCGCTTTGCTGCTTTCTACCTCTTTGCCCTTGCTGACGGTAATATTAAGGGGTGATGATTGGATAGTAACATATTTATTTGAACCAGGGCTGAAATAGACAAACTTAACAGGTCCAATTGTGTATTCCCCTTTTTTAATGGGCACCAGTACATATTTAAAGGTTTTGGATGAATACAGGCTGCCGCCCTGGATATTAGTCTCAGATTTTATCTCCGGGTCGAATACATCGAAGTTGCTTAAATCTGGCAGCAATGGCGTTGTAATGGATTTGGGCTGGCCATCTCCGGCTATGGCGATAATAAGAGACATGGCCTGACCAGATGGGAGAGAGGCTTTATCGGTAAATGCTTTTAAGGTGTACTTGCCGACAGCGCCCGTAAAACCATTAGGGGGGGGACCTGGCAGGGGCTTGGCAGTTAGAGTAATGGCGGGCACAGCCTCTTTCTTATGCATTACACGGCCGCCGCCGAACACATCAAAAATGGAACGTCCCCTGGATTGAGGAACGGCCTCTGTATAGTCGATGTCGTAGGAGGGGATGGTGAGAGTGCCCGATATTAAGGGGAACATGCTGAAACCAATATCAAAAAGCCTGGTGGGTGTCCCATTTATATTTACAGTTTTAGGCTGTACTTCATTCTGCAGAGAATGGATCATAAAGTTTTTGCCGATAGTCTGGTTAAAGTTGGGCGGTGTGGCGCCCTGGAAGGTATGTTTGGGGATAATCCTTAAATTATATTGAAGCTGTTCGCCAACATACACAGTCCTTTTACTAAGAGTGGGTACTAACTTTATGCCTGGCTCAGTTTTAATGATGGTAACCTGAGCCTGCCCCAGGTTTTTGCTGAACTTATTGTAATTGTAAAGTATAGGCCCAATAATGTAAGTGCCGGCCTTATTGGCTATCATGTTATAGGTAAACTGGGTTATAAAGCTGTTCCGTTTGGTGATACGGCCATTAATAATAGTGGTGCTGGAGCTGGAAGACGAATTGGTGCTCTTGGTAATAGTAAAAGCGCTCAGGTCCCCTTTAACCGTGGGCCAGGGGAGGTCTTTAACTTGCTCATCAACGTCTACTTTAACAAAGAGCTGGATTGTCTCACCAAGAGAGGCGTTGTTGGTGCTTATATTGGCCTCAACCTGTAGATCCATCGAAATGGCCGGCTTTAAAAACAATAAAACAGGCAGCAGGGTGGTTATAAACGCTTTAGTTCTCATTGCTTATACTTTTACATCAACGCTGTTTTTTAATAGATGCCAATAATTTACAATTCATAATTATCCTTGTCTCTGACTTCGTCTGCGCTCGACTTTTCAGTTTCGGAGACAAAATTCATAATTTTTAAAATTTACCAATCCTGGGCAATTCCACGCCTTCCTTTTCTCTGCTTCATCCTTTCCTGATCTTCTTTTTCATCGTCTTTGTAAGAATCCAGCAGTCTTTTAGCTTCTTCCTCATTCATTTCCCCTGGAGGGGGCTTTTGTTCTTCTGAAGCCTCCCTGGCTTTTTCTGTGCTGTCCGCTTCGGGTTCTTCTTCCTCTTCACCTGGTTTGGGTTCTTCTTTCTTTTCCCCGTCTTCTTTTTTGTCTTCTTCTTCCTTCTTCTTTTCTTCTTCCCCCTCGTCGCCTTCCTTGTCCTGCTGGTTTTTACAGTCCTTTTGCTGCTGATCTTTCAGCTGTTTAAGCTGCTTGCTGAGGTTATTGAGCTTTTCATCATTGGGAAATTGCCGAAGGCCCTCTTCTACCTCCAACTCTGCCTGCTGCATTCTGCCCTCTATATACATGGCAGAAGCGCTGTGGAAATATTCCTCAGGGGGCTTTGCGTGCAGCCCGGCTATAAAAACAAGTGATAGAATGATTGTAAATAATTTATAATTCATAGTATAGACTCAATTTGAGCAATATATT
>CAZRWX010000089.1:0-12511 GCA_964603925.1 uncultured Bifidobacteriales bacterium
GGGCTACTTTTCCCATTTATAGCCTGCTGGTTAAGTATCAAGTAGATTGGCTGCAAAACCGTCATCCCTTAAATTTAACATCTGAATACACCATAAGCGATAGCGGATACACCTATGAGCATTCCTTAAATGTTCTTTGGAATAATAAACGGGTATTCGCAAGTCTCGCTGCTGCAGGCCTTTACGGTGAACATTCCCTGAAGGCCTTCTCCCTGGATAAAGGGATAAATCGGCATTTTAGCTATCAGGATGTGAACCTGGCCTCTCTGCTTGGAAGCGGAAATGTAAGCTTTCAGGTCGGCGGTCAAAACATTTTCCTTCGATCCAATATTTCGCTTCTGGAGCTAAGAGCAGGACATCCATCCCAGCTTTCGGGTCATTACACCCTGGTGAGTAATAACTTCCTGGATTCGTATAAAGGTCTAGTTAGAAGCGTATTTTCCGCGGAAAAATATTTATTTAAGGGGCAGTTCAGTCTCCTACAGATTTCGGCGGCGGGAGGATTCGAAAAAAATATTAAGCACTGGAGGGTAAAGTGTGATTTGATGTATACCCAATTGCGTTTGATTGCGGATTACGCCTTAACAGAAAAAAAGACATCTTTGATTATCTTCACAACATCAAAAATATACAGTGGCACTATGCCCGACATTCATATCCATTTACTTACGCCCTCTATTGAGCTTGAAAAAAGCTATAGGTATGTTTCCCTTCATCTGTACGGAAGACAGGCGGTGCCAGTATATGTTAAAACATACTCGTCTTCTGATACTGAAGGTGCATCCTCGGCCTCAGGAGATGATGCATTTAACGGGACGGATTGGGGAGGACTGGATGCTCGTGCCTGGGTATCCGTAAACTGGTAGCTAGTTACGGGCCGGAATTATAGATGTAAAGAAACCTGAAAGTTTGTTAAAAAACTTCAGGTTGTTCTTGAAAATATGCTTCATACTTCGATTCCGCTGTTCACCCTGAACTCGCTCATGCTGAGTAGGCGTGGAACGCCGTATCGAAGTATAGAGCGTCAGGTGCTCAGTGTGATATTGTGAGGTCTTCTCCCGCTCCTTCGATACAGCTGTCCTGGTCATTAACCTCATCCACCCAAAATCAACCCATCAAAATATGAAACTCTTAGTCTGACATTCTGAAATTTCTCGGGATAAGGTCGTGGATTTTCCTTAACACCATCGCATGTCAATAGCCCTGAAACCTCAGACAAGTCTGACAAATAAAATCAAAATTATCTGGGAATTCTAAGCAGCCCGCTTATAGCAGCACTGTAAGCCGTTTAGATGGCTTTCTACATAAATCCTACCAGTCCTCATCACGTCCCTCTGAACCGGCGCATTATGCCCCATACCTTCGCCTTGCCTGTCCGGCGTAGCCTACTTATGCGGGCATAGCGTGCGGCGACGCCCCATTGGCGAAAATCCATTATAAATTCGATTACATCAACAGTTAAAGATTTGAATAAGAGTGGAGTAGTTGATGATATCACAATGAGGAATATTGATAATCTTTGCATTCCAGAGGTAAACGAATTTAGTCCTAAGAAAATCACTTTTTTAAGGAAGAAATTCAAATTGAGCCAAGCAGCTTTTGCAAGTGTATTTAATATAAGTGTTTCTACCGTTCAAAAATGGGAAAAGGGATACAAGAAACCCGCTGGAGCGTCAATGAAATTATTAGATATTTTTGATAGGAAAGGGTTGCAAGCACTCATTTAAAAAACGAGATGGTGCATTGGGGGGGGTAAAAAAAGAATTGAAAGAACTACTCTGCGGTGCTCCGCATCTGGCGCAAGCGGCTGCCAACACCAGCAAGCTGATACCCGCTTATAGCCTTCGGCTTGCTTCATCCCAAGGGCCGCCATGATTATTAAAATAAAAAGTAGGCGGCCCCAACAGCTTGCTGGAAACATTGAAATATTCGATTGCCATAAGAGTTGATAATATAGTACCATGTAAAATCAACAAAAAAGAAAATATAGGTTTGTTTGCAATTAAAAATAACGATATACATCCTTACACCAAAAGAACATAATGAAAAAATCAAAAGAATTAATTTTACCATGGTCAGAACCTGGAGCCACCCTTAGTGACAAGTCAGCTAGAACAGAATATGGAATTACTCAAAATGAAATACATGCTGGAATGAAGAATGGCAGTTTGCATTTTAAGGTAAATTATGTATTTGATAATCCATATTTAAAGCTCATCAGAAAAGAAGTAGAATGTCTTGTTAGAAATAAATTTGGGAAAAACTACGTGAAAGTAATGAAGCTCAAGCATGACTTGACACAAACAAACAGAGAGTTGAATAAAACTAAAAGGCAGTTAAATTTATTAGAAAAGAAAAAAAATGAGATTCAATCTATACTTAAAAAAATAGAGGGCTAATAACAATGGATGAAGTATCATCATTATCCCATATGGCACAACAAGCAACTACAAATAACAATAACCAGGTAAATAAGACGGTGCTGCTGGCCATCACCATGACATCAAATTTTTTTAACCCCCTTATGGGGGCTGCGGTAAATATAGCTCTGCCAAAAATCAGCCAGGAGTTTTCTTTAGATGCCATAGCCATGAGCTGGGTCACCATGGCATTTCTGCTGGCCTCGGCTATTTTCCTGGTTCCCTTTGGCAAAATCGCCGATATGTGGGGGCGCAAAAAGATATTCCTCTACGGTAATATCTTTTTTATGCTGGCCACTTTTATGTGCGCCCTCTCAACCTCGGGATATTTTTTAATTTTCTCCCGGCTTTTACAGGGTGTTGGCAGCGCTATGATGTTAAGCACCACCATGGCCATTGTTATTTCTGCTTTTCCCCCGCAAGAGCGGGGCAAAGTAATCGGGCTAAATGTTTCAGCGGTATATATGGGCTTATCGGCCGCCCCTATTTTAGGGGGTATACTTACCCAGACCCTTGGTTGGCGGAGTTTATTCTTTATAAATGCAACAGTTTCAGCACTTATAATCATCGCCATTATTATTAAGATAAAGGCTGAATGGGTTGAAGCTAAAGATGAAAAATTCGACTGGCTAGGGACAATTATATATATGCCGTCCATGGCCGCCCTGATGTATGGGTTCTCCAAATTGCCCACGGCCCTGGCGGTTATTTTCTCATTAACCGGGGTTTTGGGATTGATAGTTTTTGTTCTGGTGGAAACCAGAAGCCCATTCCCCGTGCTCAATATGAAATTATTTTTTAAAAACAAAGTATTCGCCAGTGCTAATCTTTCGGCATTTATAAATTATGCGGCTACCTTTGCAGTGAGTTTTGTTTTAAGTTTGTATCTACAATTTGCCAGGCATTTAACCCCTAAACAAGCCGGGCTTGTACTTATCACCCAGCCTGTTTTAATGGCAGTAGTGGCTATTTTCTCAGGCCGTTTATCCGACAAAGTTAACCCGCGCTGGCTGGCGTCTTTGGGTATGGCCTTAAGCGCAACAGGCCTGTTTATGCTGACATTTATTGAGCAAGAAACACCACAAAGCTTTATTATCAGTGCTCTGGCAGTTCTAGGTCTGGGCTTTGGCCTGTTTTCCTCACCAAACACAAATATGATAATGAGTTCTGTAGAACGCAAGTTTTACGGCATAGCATCAGCTACCGTGAGTACCATGCGTTCCACAGGCATGATGTTCAGCATGGCCATTGCATCCCTTTCAATTCATATCTTTGTAGGAGAACATAAAATCAGCGATGCTAACATCGGGAGCTTTTTACAAAGCTCAAAGGTGATATTTCTGGTTTTTACCATACTTTGTATACTTGGGGTATTTTCCAGCTTTGTGGGCAAAAAGCATAATGGCAGCGTATGCCGTACATAAGTTTTCCAGGTAATGTAGGCGAGACTGGAGCTTGAAACAGCCGGATTTACCATTGCATCTGTGTTAGAGACACGGAACACACTGCTTAAATAAACTATTGCTCTGTTAAACAAGCAACAAAGGTAATCTCAAAAATTTCATAGGTATTAAATTCCAGCCCTTCGTCCCGCATTCTTCGACAAGCTCAGAATGAGCGGCCGGGTTCAGTACTCAGAATGAGCGGGCGGGATCAGGATGATTCATAATGACTAATTTTTAGAGGTTCCCATAATTTAAATGTAACTTAAGCTGTATCATGCAAAACACACGAAATGGATATTAATATGGATACAGTACTGGGTATGGATATCGGTTCTGTGGCGGTGTCCACAGTTATGATTGACGCAACAGGAAAAATCATAAGCAGCGATTACCGTTTTCATCAGGGGCAGATCAGGGGAGCCCTTTTAGAAAGCATGGGCTGTCACGATCGTTCTGGTCTTTGCGGTTTGGCTGTCACCTCATCCTCCCCAAAAGAATATATTCAAACCAGTCCTTATGATACGCAGATATCCATTATTCACGCGGTCAAGAAGCTGCATCCTGATGCAGGCAGTATATTGATTATCGGGGGTGAAAATTTCGGACTGATCAAGTTTAATGAGAAAGGGGCCTATGAAAGTTTTCGGACCAATACATCCTGCGCTGCGGGCACCGGAAGTTTTCTGGATCAACAGGCCCGTCGGCTAAACCTCCAGGACAGTCAAACTTTAAGTGAATCGGCTCAGTCCAACGAAACCGAAACGCCCAAAATTGCCACTCGCTGTGCGGTTTTTGCTAAAACTGATTTAATTCATGCCCAGCAGGAGGGGTATTCACTTCCTCAGATCAGTGACGGTTTATGTGAGGGCCTTGCCAAAAATGTTATTGATACCTTAATTCCCGATGAAGCGGAGTTAAGGACTCCTCTGGTGTTTGCCGGAGGGGTTTCCATGAACAAGGCTGTTATTAAACATCTCACGGCTTTATTGCATATTATCCCTGTTGTAGGGGAATACTCCCGGAATTACGGGGCCTTAGGAGCCGCACTGCTCTTTCTGGAAGAAAAGAAACTTATTCCAATAAAAGCCGATTCGGTTGAAGAACTTATTGGAAAACCAAAACACGAAAAAATATTTGGTTATCCGCCACTTAAACTGGTTCTGTCGGAATACCCGGATTTCAGCAGCTTGAATAAATACCTGTATAAGCCCCAGTCCGGCTTTATCGCTGTGGAAGTAGATGTCTATTGTGTAATTCAGCCGAATCAGGAACTTTATATGGGGATAGATGTAGGTTCCACCAGCACTAAGGCCGCCCTCATTGATAAAGAGCATCATGTAATAGCCGGGTTGTATACCCGCACTTCCGGTCAGCCCTTAAAAGCAGTCCAAGCTGTTTTTGAAGCTATGGAAGACATGTTCCATCAGCAGAATGTTTCTCCCGTTATCCGAGGGGTGGGAACAACCGGGTCCGGACGTAAGTATATCGGGAAAATTATAAAGGCAGATCTGGTTATTGATGAGATTACGGCCCATGCCCTGGCAGCGTATCGTTTAAATGAAAAAGTGGATACCATTATCGAGATCGGCGGGCAGGACGCCAAATTCACAACCATGAAAAACGGTATGGTTACCTTTTCAGTGATGAACAATGTATGTGCCGCGGGCACCGGAAGTTTTATTGAAGAGCAGGCCCGGAAACTGGATTGCCCACTGGAGGATTTTGCACAGAGAGCTATGGGTACACCCGCTCCTCTGTCCAGTGACAGGTGTACTGTTTTTATGGAGAGAGATATAAACCATTTTCTGATTAATGGGTACTCGGTAGATGAGGTTCTAGCTTCGGTTCTCCATTCCGTACGGGAAAACTACCTGCTTAAGGTAGCGGTGACTAGTAATATCGGGGATCATATCTGTTTTCAGGGAGCAACCGCTAAAAATAAAGCTTTGATTGCAGCCTTTGAACATAAACTGAAAAAGCCTATTTATGTGTCCCCCTACTGCCATTTAACCGGCGCTTTGGGTAGTGCACTTATTTTGAGTGAAAGCGAAGTGGAAGAAAGTACCTTCCGGGGAACAGGCATCTACCGGGAGCAAATTCCTGTTGAGTCTGAAATTTGCAGCCTCTGTCTTAATAATTGCAAAATCAGAAAAGTCACTATTCAAGGAGAAACTGTTGCCTTCGGGTTCCTCTGCGGCCGTGATTATAATACGCTCAAATATACCAGGAAAAAAAAGGGCGGGTTTAATCTACTAAAAGAAAGAAACGATCTATTCCACTCAAACGGAGAGGTTTGTAACAGTTCTTTAACTATAGGTATTCCTTCAGCTCTTTTTCTAACAGAGGAGAAATTTATCTGGCAGAGCTTTTTCACAACATTAGGAATTAAAACAATAACCAGCGACGATGTGAAAGATCCTGTTAAAGATGGGAAAAAGATCTCTGGTGCAGAGTTCTGCGCTCCCATGCATGCCTTTTTCGGCCACATACGGGCTCTCAGCGCCCAATGTGATCTTTTGTTTCTCCCTGTTTATTTGAATTCCAAAGAGGCAGAAAAAGAACAGGAACGTCAATACTGCTACTACTCACAGCATGCTTCCAGCCTGTCTGCTTCTGTAAAAAGCCTGAATCTGGAGAACCGCGGCCTTATGCCCATTGTCTATCCTGGAACTGTCCGCACCATTTTGGAGCTTAACAGGGTGTTAAAAGACAAAATTAAGGTCTCCTATTGGGGGATTTATTTTGCCTACAATAAAGCGGTGGACCTTTTCATGGAAAATAAACTTAAACTGATCAATATTTATAAACGTGAATCAGAACTGGATGACAACCTTAAGGTAGTTTTTCTGGGGCGGCCCTATATCATCCTGGAAGATAATATGAATAAAAAGATTCCTGACTTTTTCAGGGAGCATTCTGTTAAATGTTTTTTCCAGGATATGATCCCCTATACTAAGGAGGATATAAGCGGTATTCAGGCATTGTCCCTCTCCATGGGCTGGACTTATGTTTCCAAAATTCTGGAGGTCGCTTATGTTGCGGCCCGTACAAAGGGGCTTTATCCGGTCTATGTTACATCATTCAAATGCGGTCCTGATGCGTTTGGTGTGGAATATTTCAAGAGAATCATGAATGAGATGAAAAAACCTTATTTGATTCTGGAGCTGGACGAACATGGATATTCTGCCGGTTATGAAACTAGAGTTGAAGCCGCCATACAATCTTTCAAAAATGATTTTAATTCAACTGAAACAAAATCAACAGCAGGGGGTTCTCTGTCCATTGTTCCGCTGTTGGCCTCGGATTTTAAAGGAAAAACTCTGTTACTGCCCATGTGGGATCCAATTAATTGCAAACTACTGGAAGCCACCCTTATCCGTGCGGGAATTGACGCCCGGCTTGTACCCCTGGAGGACAAAGCCATCCAGCGGGGGCCCCGTACCAACACTGGTATGTGCATCCCTGTTAATATTATCATTCAGTCGATAATAGATTTTGTTAAGGAAAACCATATGGACCCCGAAGAGACCGTTGTCTGGATTTTCAGGGCCAATTTTTCCTGCAATATCAGAATGTATGCACCTTATATGAAAAGCCTTTTCGAAGCTCATGGAAAAGGGATGGAGAAAATTGCCGTTTATTTAGGGGAGTTCACCTTTTTTGACATTTCTTTTCATCTCGCCGTTGAAGTTTACTTTGCCTATCTCTTTGGGGGGATGCTGCGGAAACTGGCATGCCGGTTCAGGCCTTATGAAGTGGAAAAGGGGGCTACAGACAGGGTAGTACAGCAGGCGCTGTCTTTATTTTACAACACATTTGTCGGCGGCCGGGATAAAGAAGAGGACCTTATCAGGGTTCTGGCAATGTTCAAGAAAATAGAAATTGAGAAAAATGAACGTCCTCAGGTGGCTCTTTTCGGCGATATTTATGTGCGGGATAATGATGTAATGAATCAGAATATTATCCATGCTATTGAGGAATACGGCGGAGAAGTAGTTCTCATGCCTCTTAACGAAGTAGCCAGGCTCAGTGCTTATCCCCATATTAAAAGGGCTGTTAGAAAACTGGAACTGATGGATGCATTTAAAGCAAAAGCAGTGGTGTCACTGGTGAGCGCCCTGGAAAAGAACTACTACAGGCGATTTAATGAAGTCCTGGAGGAGCCTATGACTAATATGAATTTTGATTATGAGCCTGTTCTGAAGGAATTTAACCTCAATGTGGAACAAAGCGGAGAGAGCGCAGACAATTTACTAAATCTTTTTTATCTGAAAGACCATTATCCGAATATATCCCTTTTCGTTCAGATGAACCCGGCCTTCTGCTGTGCAGGCCTCGTCTCCGAAGCCATGTCTTCCCGGATTGAACAGATAACGGGTGTTCCCGTTGTTTCAATCACTTACGACGGCACAAACAGAAATCAAAACGAAAAGCTGGTTCCTTATATCAGGTATCCCAAAGTAAGGGCCTGAATTCAGGGGATATGATAAATGTTGGAATCTTTTAATTTGTCAGAAACTAAATTTGACATTGAAAGATATGATTTAACAGAAGATAAATCTTTAAGACCATGGAGTGCGGCTGACGAATATCTTTTGCAGACATTTTATGCTTTAGAAAATAAGCCAAAGCATCCGGGTATTTATAATGACAGGTTTGGTTTTTTAGCGTGTAATTTGCATTCATTTAACCCAACAGTAATTTTAACTTATTCAAGTCAGCAAAAAGCTATTGAAGCCAATTTAAAAGCTCACAATATGCCTCCACTAAAGCTCTTAAATCCACTTTTATCTTCTGAAATTAAAATGGATTATGCATTAATTAAGGTACCCAAATCTCTGGAGCTTTTTCGACTTTTTCTGGAACATATAGCTCATAATTCAATTAATAACATAACTGTAATCTGTGCATTTATGACTCGATATTTCAGCCCTAATTTATTAAAAATTGCGCAGGAATATTTTGAAGTAGTTGAACAAAGCAGAGCCTTTAAAAAAGCACGGCTACTAATACTTACTAAAAAGAAAAAACCAATTAAAAGGGAACTTATAACTTCCCTGAACTATAAAGGTCACTATTACAGGCAATATTTGGGGGTGTTCTCCGCCGAACATATTGATTATGCCACTCAGTTTTTTTTAGACCATCTTATAGTAAAAAAGACCGACCAGCGTATATTGGATTTAGCCTCCGGTAATGGAATTATAGGCAATGAAATATTCAAACAACTTCCCCAAGCAGAAATACATTTAATGGATGACTCCTGCCTGGCTGTTTCATCAGCTGAATTAAACATTCAAGGCAAAAACATACATCATCATTTTAATAATGAATTATCAATTTTTGATGATGATACTTTTGATTTAATTGTGAGTAACCCCCCCTTTCATTTTGAATATGAAATAAACATCCAAATACCCCTTAAACTTTTTAAAGAATGTTTTAAATGCCTGAAACCAGGCGGTAACCTGCAGATTGTCGCCAGTAAACATTTAAATTATAAAATACATCTGGAAGCTCTTTTTTCCTCTGTCCAGATTACAGCTGAGGACAAAAAGTTTAACGTTTATAAGTGTATTAAGTATTTTTTTAATTGCTATTTTTTGTTACCGGCACCCTGATCTAGTCGTCTAATTATTTAAACAAATAAAGATCAAAACTACCAACATAGGTAAAAATACCGATTTTGCCCTTACAGGCGTTATATTTAAAGCGTAATACATGTATATACCGTATCTAAATTTATTTAATATTGAGGTATCCACCTGGTTACTGTTTGGGTGGTTTAACGTGCTCCTAGTAAAAGCCTTCCTCATTATTTACGCATATAAAAAGGGCTGGGACCTAAAAAAGTTCTTACTAATAGTAACAGGTTACGTTCTGGGGTCTGCCCTGGGGGCTATTCTTCTTCCCAGTATCATGGGCGCCATCATTGGCGGTGTCCTCACCGTTTTTATATTAAAGAGGCTGCTATTATTCCGCCCGCAGCTGGGTGCTATATATGCAGTTTTTATAGCCGGGTGTATTGGCATGGGCCGCTTTGGGTGTCTTTTAAACGGGTGCTGTTTTGGCACCACCACCAGCCTGCCCTGGGGTGTAACCTACGCAATAACAGCCCCCGCTCACTGGCTACATTACTTTACCGGCCAAATTGGCCACAGTCATCATTCTTTGCCCGTTCATCCCGTACAGTTGTATGAGTCTATATTCCTTTTCCTCTCTGTTTTCATTATTTTTAAAATCACCCCCCGTTTACATAACAAAAACTCTGTCCTCCCGGGCTTTATGGGCGCATACCTGCTATTCCGTTTTGCCATTGAGTTTATACGGGACATGACCAATATATGGTGGGGGCTTATATACCTGGGCCCTGTCTCCATGTTTCAACTGTTCTTGCTTATAACGAGTGCTGGTGGTATTACCCTGGCAATTATTCTGGAGAAAAGGTACAAGCCCCTTAAGCAGACACTCAACCTCCCGGCACCCATAAGTACGAGACTACTTCTGCCGGCCTTCTTCTGCTTAACAACCCTTATTATTCATAAGCAAATTGTTAACATATTTCTAATTCAGCTCATAATCTTTTTACCCGTCTGCACATTTATTTTATTGAAAGACCTTATCCCTGTGTATCATATGAGGGTGCCCATCGCTTATGGGGGGTGCAGCCTGGCCCTATTACTGTTACTGTCACCCATGATGATGAAGGTATACGCAGAAAGCTATAATACCAACCCTCTTAATGGCAAAGGTGTATTACATACCGGCCCTAAAACTAAAACCTGGTTTTATGAAATAGACAGGTCCAATAATAAGCTGGTTAAAATGGCTGACCAGAACACATCTTTTTACGATTTCAAACGAAAAAGGCTGCTTTTAAAAATGGATAACGCCGGAGGTGAGTCAGATTCCATAATTTTTAATGAAGTAGTAAAACAACAAATGGTCCAGACTATTAATTACTATGGCGCATTTGGCGCAGGGCATTATAAATACGAAGTTGGTGGCTGCAACGGCCCCATAACCTATTATAATTACAAATATATGGGCACCACAGGCGGTTACGAAATACACAATAGCAAGGCAAACTCTTACACAAACTATTATTATGGCATAAGAGGCTCCTACTACGCCGATCAATGGACTTCCAGAACAGAAGAAGATAGTGTTATAACTGGAACCAATCATGGCATGCATCAAACACTGTCCTTTCACGGTTATGGTAATGCCGATTATAAGTGGGCGGGCATTGGCGGGGGCTTTTCCATGCTTGCCGGCTCAGGGTACGAACCAGACGCATTCCCCAATATGCCATTCATTTATCCCAATCTGTACTTAAGATTGGGCCACCCCTGGTTCCATATAGAAGCGGGTGTTTCTGACCGCTATATGATACGCCCAGTGCCCATTTATGGTCACCTGAACTTTGGCATACGTACGAAAGATTTTGCCCTGAAGTTAGGTATAACTAATATCGGTAACCTTCCCGCCATGTTCTCAACTTTCTCATTTAATACTCCATCTGGTTATACTGTCGAACCCAGCTTGATGATAACAGATGGTATTGGTTTAAATTTGAAAAATAACCGCCCACTGCCTTATACAGGTAATTAAATTCTATATAATTATGGGAACATCTAAAGATTAGTCATTCCGGCTTGCCCGGAATCTTATACCTATGAAATTTCCTTAAAAATTTAGATTCCAGACAAGCTGGAATGACTTTTTAAAGAAATTTCTCAGTTTTTGAAGGTTCCCTTATAAATGCTACCTAAAAATATATATGCTTAAGTATCCATGCAGAATAATTATAACCTGGCCGTAATAGGCGCCGGGCCCGCGGGCCTTATGGCAGCGGGCCACGCCGGGGAGCTTGGCGCCCGGGTTATTTTGCTGGAAAAAAATGACCATATCGGCCGCAAACTCCTGATAACAGGTAAAGGCAGATGCAACATCACCAATGCCGAGCCCAACCTGAAAATAATGATGTCCGCCTTTGGTAAAAAGGGCCGGTTTCTAAGGTCGGCTTTAGGCAAGTTCTCCAACCAGCACACAGTGGATTTTTTTAATAAGCATGGCGTGCCCACCAAGGTAGAAAGAGGCGCCCGGGTCTTCCCCGCCTCGGACAAAGCCGGTGATGTAGCCGACTGCCTGTGGCGTTACATAAAAGCCAGCAACAATGTAGATATCCTTTTTAAGAGCCCTGTGGAAAACGTTGTTTTAGCAAATGACAACAAGGGGCAAAAACATATTAAGGCTGTTACCTTACCCAATGGCCGGCAGATTACGGCAGACTATTACCTGTTTGCCACCGGCGGCAAATCCTACCCCAGGACAGGGTCTACGGGGGACGCCTGCAAATGGCTAAGGCTAATGGGCCACACAGTAGTAGAGTTAAAACCCGCCCTTACACCGGTAATAGTTAAAGAGCCCTGGGTTAAAGAGCTGGAGGGCCTCAGCCTTAAAAATGTAGAGGCAAGCGTGTGGCAGGGCGGTAAGCGGGCGTCTCACTTTGGTGAGGCATTATTTACCAACAACGGCTTAAGCGGCCCCATAATATTAAACCTGAGCAAAAACATTCAGGAATGTAATACCGGGCCCCTTACCATAAAAATAGACTTTAAGCCAGCACTGGACTACGCCACT
>CAZRWX010000090.1:0-12505 GCA_964603925.1 uncultured Bifidobacteriales bacterium
TTTCAGAATTTAATGCGCACTTTTACCATCCATTGAATAAACCATTTAGCCGTGAGGAAAGTCCATTTGCAGAGGTGCCGATTAATCGCGCCTCTACAAATGGACGGGCCGCAAACCGGATATAAAAGGAATAGACCACCCAATTTAACCCATCCCTGAACAACCAGACACCGAAGTCAATCAGATGATCTTCACCAGTATTTTTGCAGAATGGACTCTGCCTGTGACAAGTACCCCCCGCCAAACAGCAAATAATGGTTGAGCACATGATATAACTTGTATATGTCCAACCGCTGCCGCCAGCCAGTATTGAGTGGCACTACTTCCTGATACGCGCTTATTGTGGTCTGACTAAAACCGCCAAATAAAAACATCATACCTAATTCAGCTTCCGGGTGACCAAAATAAGCTGCCGGATCGAAAATGGAAGGGCCTTTGGAGGTGTTAGAAGCGTTGCCCGACCACAGATCTCCGTGAATAAGGCTTGGTTTATCAGAAGTGCTTATAATGGGTTTTATTTTTTTAAGAGCTGTACTGAATTTGGAGGCTGAAAGCCCACCCACCGGCCGCTGCTGTTTAATCAATTTATAAATATAATCCAGGCGGTTTTTCGTATAAAACTCTGCCCAGTCTGGCACCCAGTTGTTGTATTGAGGTGTAAGACCGCAGAAATTATCTGTTTCAAAGCCAAAGTTATGATTACTGAACTGATGAAGTTCAGCCAGACCCCTGCCGAGAGCCTCCTGATAATGAGTATCGGGTGAAGTGAACTCAAGGAACTCAGTAACCAGGAAATATATAGAACCAGCCTGCCCGGTACAGATGGGTGTGGGAATTTGCAGTGATGTACCACTATTTACTAATTTTTGAAGCCCTGCAGCTTCGCTGGTATACATCTCCGAAGCGTTGCCCTGGCTCCACTTGATAAAAAAATCACCCTTATTTGTGGTTAATTTACCTGTGGAATTGAGAGAGCTACCCCCTGCAGGCGTAAATGATTTTAAAGTAAGGCAAGAGCCGACTTTGCCCGCTGTTAAATCCAAGGCAGCTTGAATCCATGGTTCCATATTTTGCGAAACCGCCATTAATCCTGCATACTTGCTGAAAGCTCATCCAGTAGATTTTGGCAACTTGTATAAAGCATAGTATAGTTGTTATTGAAACCATTAGCACCGCCGTAATATGGATCGGGAACATCCTGCCCTTTAAACTCAGGCGAATCATATTCACGCATCATTTTAACTTTGTGTTCATGTTCACTCCCAGCCATTGCCTTGATATTTCTAAAATTGTTTTTGTCCATGGCCAGTATCATATCAAAATTGGTGAAATCCTGCTGAGTAAACCTCCTGGAATGACCGGTAAGCTTAACGCCATGTTTGGCGGCAACCTGCTGAGAACGGGTATCTGGTGGCTCCCCAACATGATAAGCGCTGGTGCCGGCGGAGTCTACATAAAAATGCTCCTGCAAATTCCGCTCCCTAACCATATGTTTGAATATGCCTTCAGCCAATGGAGAGCGGCAAATATTACCTTCACATACAAATAATACATTTATCATTTATTGACCCCTTTTATTAGAAATCGGTGTCTGTCTAAAATAGAAAAGCGATCAAAATTCGGCATTCTGCTATCAGCATTCGGCCTGCTAATGGCTTTGCTATTGGTTTTAGTAATAAAAGCGCATACTTCGACTCCGCTCAGCATGACACTTCGACTCCGCTCAGCATGACACTTCGACTCCGCTCAGCATGACAGTGGGAGTCAAAGAGTGCCAAGATAATGGCTGAATACTGAACGCTGACTGCTGAAAGCCGTTACCCAACCCTGCGCGTAAACCACCCATACATGGCGGGGATTAAAAACAAGGTAAGAAAGGTGGATGATATAAGCCCGAATACCACCACCACGGCAAGCGGCCTTTGCACCTCCGAGCCCATACCCGTGGAAAGAAGCAGGGGCACAAGGCCAAGTACTGTGGTTAGCGCCGTCATCAAAACCGGCCTTAACCTGAGAATGCCGCCCTCAATTATAGCTTCATTTACACTCATACCCTCTTCACGCAGCTGATTAATACAGGTGACAAGCACCAGGCCATTCTGAACCGCTATACCAAAAAGGGCTATAAAACCCACTGATGCCGGCACAGAAAGATATTCACCCATAATATACAGACCCAACACTCCGCCAATAAGGGCCAGTGGTACATTTACAAAAATGAGTAAAGCATGCCCCAGACGACCCAGGGACAAATACAACATGAGGAATATAAGCCCCAGTGCCATGGGCACAATTATACTAAGCCGCTTCATGGCACGCTGCTGGTTTTCAAACTGACCGCCATATTCCAGAAAGTAACCGGGGGGAATTGTAATTTTTTCTTTAATCACCTTCTGTATATCGGCTACAACTCCGCCGATATCCCTGCCCCGCACGTTGGCCAGTATGGCCCAGCGCCGCTGATTCTTTTCCCGGTTAATTTGTATGGGGCCTGTAACCTTCTCCACCTTTGCCACTTGACTCAGGGGTACACTGTAACCCTCCTCACTATGCACCAGCAGGTTTTTAATGGCTTCCGGGTCCAGACGGTACTTTTCCTGATAACGCACATGTATACCAAAGCGCCGGGTATTCAAATACAACTGATCGATAACCTCTCCGCCAATAGCCAGCTCCACCACCTCCAGTATTTCGCTCACATTAACCCCATACCGGGCGCACGCGGCCCTGTCTGCCACCACCTGAACCTGAGGTTGCCCAAAGTTCTGCTCCGTGGCCAGGTCAACCAGACCGGGCACAGGCGCCACGGCTATTTTTATCTCTTCGGCCAGGTTGCGCAGTACGGTAAGGTCCTCACCATAAACATTAACAGCCAGCTGAGTGCGCACACCGGAAAGTAATTCATCAAATAAGTTTTGAATTGGCTGGGTAAAGCTGATGGAAATACCCGGATACTGTCCGAGCTCCCGGTTAAGGGTTTCCACCAGCTCCTCTTTGGTTTTATGCTGTTTCCACTCCGACACAGGTTTAAGCGTAAGCTGCATGGCGGCAAAATTAACAGGATGAGGATGACTGCCTGCTTCCGGCCTGCCTATTTTAGCCACTACCTGAGTTACCTCATCATGACCCATCACCAGCTTCTGCAGCCGCATCAGGGTCTCCGTGGCCTTAACCAGGGATGTAGACGGCGCCATAATCACTAATATCTGAATGGCACCCTCCTCCAGTGCAGGCACAAACTCTGTACCCAACCGCGGCAAAACCAGCAGAGTGCCCATAAAGGCCGCCACTGCCACCAGGGCGATTGATTTCTTCCAATAAATGGCTCTGAGCAGGAGAGGCTTGTATACGCCCTTAAGCCATTTAAGAAATTTTAGCTCCTTTTGTTGTTTGATTTTACCAAGGAGAAAGACTGCCAGGGCGGGGGCCGCTATAAGTGCGGCTACCAGTGAGCCCAGCAAGGCAAAGGATATGGTAAAGGCCATTGGGGAGAACATTTTGCCCTCAACACCCTCCAGGGTAAACAAGGGCAAAAACACAATTATAATTATGGCTATGGAGAACGTAATGGGCCGCGCCACCTCCAGCGCCGCCTTAAGAGTAATTTCTGAAAGACCGCGCCCCCTGTTGTGAGGATCATTTTTAAGCCGGTAAATGTTTTCCACCATTACTATAGAGCCGTCACCCAACATGCCAATGGCAATAGCAATGCCGCCCAGACTCATAAGGTTGGCCGACAATCCCATAAAGCCCATAAAAATAACCGCAATCAGGGCACAAAAAGGCAGCGCCAGAGCCACAATAAGAGCCGTACGCCAGTTGCCCAGGAACACCAGGAGCACCAGCATTACGAGAACGGCCCCCTGCAAAAGTGCATTCTTAACAGTGCCCGTGGCATTATCCACCAGCTGACTCTGGTTGTAGTATGGTACCAGCTTAACGCCCGCAGGCAGGGAGGCCTGTACTTCGGGGAACTTTGCCTCCAGCCGTGCTATAACTTCAGAGGTATTCTCCCCGTAAAGCTTCATAACAATACCGGCTACTATTTCTTTTTCGCCATTAATTGTAACCACGCCGCGGCGGATTTCATTGCCATACCCTACTTGGGCTATTTGCCTCAACCTTACAGGGCGCCCATTATCAACTTTAACCTGTATATCGCGAATATCCTCCAGTTTATCCATAAGGCCGATACCGCGCACAAGGTATTCTTCCGCGCCCAAAACAAAGAACTGCCCCCCGGCATTGCGGTTGTTACTCTGAACAGCGTCAACCACATCCTCAATACCTATGCCAAATTTATTCATGGCATAGGGGTTAAGTTTGATCTGATACTGCAGCACATGGCCGCCCATGGATAAAATTTCCGTAATGCCGGGAACAGCCTGCAGCTGTCGTTTAACCACCCAGTCATTGAGCTCCCTCAAGTAGGTGTTAGCGTCCTTACCTTCAGTATCTGATCCGGGCTCCAGAGTGAGGTAATACATGAACACCTCACCAAGACCTGTGGATATGGGGCCCAACACCGGCGGCTCATGCATGTCGGGCATTTGGGCCATGGCGTTTTTAAGGCGTTCGGACACTATTTGCCGTGCAAAGTATATGTCCACATCATCATTGAAATAAACATATATCACCGCCATGCCGAAAGCAGACGTGGATTTGAGTAAGGTGACCCCCGGCAGCCCGTTCATGGCCGACTCAATGGGATAAGTTATAAGGCGCTCTATCTCCTCTGGCGCCATACCATGACCTTCGGCGAATATTGACACCATAACGGGTGATATATCCGGGAAAGCGTCTGTGGGCAACTGGGTATACATGTACACGCCAACACCCATAACGCCGGATAAAAGGAGAACAATGACCAGGCGGCTGGCCAGCACTTGTTTATATAATCGTTCCAACATATATTCTCCTAATGCCCGTGGCCTTCATGACCGCTTAAACCGCTGGTGGCGTGCTTTGCCTTAAGCTCATAGGCCCCCTGAGACACATACATATCCCCCTCCTTAAGACCAGACAATACCCGCCTGTGACTGTCACCGTGTTCATCCACCTTAACAGGCACCATCCGAAACACGCCCTCACCATGGTCTTCAGGTACAAAAACCACAGTCTGGTCATTTACCACTTGTACAGCGCCGGATTCTACAACCGGCCCCTTTTCTTTTGTACTCACGGGAATATGGGCGTAAATAAATGTGCCGGGCCGCCATTTATTGTTGGGATTAGGCAGCAATACGCGCGCCGTAGATGCGCGGCTTACCTTATCATACACCGGTCCCACATAAGTTATGGTGCCTTTAGCGGATTTTTTTTCGCCCACAGCGCTTACAGTTACACGCTGACCCAGTTTAATTTTATCAATGTCCTTGGAATAAACTGCCAGGTTAACCCACACCATGGATAAGTCGGCAATAACATAGACGGTAGTCTCTTCCCCCACAAACTCCCCCAGGGTAATATTCTTCTCAATAACCCGGCCCGCTATGAGAGACCTTAACTTATAGGCTGACATACTTTCATTACTTTCAATAAGAGCCAGAGTCTCCCCGGCTTTAACATAATCACCTTGCCGTTTATAAACCTGTTTTACAATCCCCGGAAACCGCGGCGTAACTTCAGCCAGCTGATCTTCATTAAAACCCACCTCCCCGGCAAGTTCAATAATGCTGTTAATGTATGCCATTTTCACCTTATCCAGAGTAATACCAGCCAGTTTTACGGCTTCTTTTGAAAGTATTACCTCTACGCCATGGCTCTCAGCGGCTTCCTCAGGTTCCTCATGACCAGTTTCTTCTTCATGACCTGCCTCTTCTTCATGGCCTGCATGCTCCTCATGAGTGTCAGCTTCGGAGATTTCATCACGATCTGCATCAGTGTTAGCGCCATGATCCTCATGACCGTCAGCCTGCACATTTGCACCCTGTTCTTCATGAACATCATGATCATTTTCTTCTGAATGCTCATGTTGTACTTCCTTATCAACATCATGGTCTCCATGTTGCTCCGGTGTCACCTGTTCTGCATGAGCGGTATGATCATGATTATCCCCACTCTCCGCCTTAGGCTTACAGCTATAAAAGAAGAAGACGGCCATTGATAAAATTATAAACAGCAATAATTTCCGAATTTCCAACCCCCTGCCCCAGTCATTCCGGTTTGTCCGGAATCGCCAAACATCAGCACCTCCAATAAAGCTTGACCGGATTCCTGTGTGAAGGAAACCACGCCAATTAACCACTCCCCTGCCCCAGTCATTCCGGCTTGTCCGGAATCGCTCAGTACCAACTCTTTCAATACAATTTGTCCGAAATCCAGTGTCTCGGTGCTCGTATTCCACTTCGGACACCAGACAAGCTGGAATGACATTATTCGTCTTATACATCTCAGTTCCCTCCAATATTTGCGTCTTTAATGTCCTGCCCTGTAAGGGCGTCTATTTCAACCTTTATTTTATTTACCTGCGCCAGGGCCTCTACATACATTACCCTGGCGTCCAGCAGCGCGCGTCTGGTATCCAGTAGGTCCAGATAACTGGCTTTGCCATGCTGATATAACTTTGTCACCTCTGCGAATGCCAACTCGATTTTAGGCACGCTAATATCCTTAAGGGCGGTTACCTCATTTTTATATACATCATAATCGGCTGCCAATGCTCTTAAAGTGCGGCGCAATTCATTTTGCGAAGCGCCAGCCTCTAACTGTGATGTTTTCTGCCCAAGTTCCGCCTCCATGACACCGCCCTGGTTTCGGTTGAATATGGGAAGACCAAAGGTAACCCCTATAATGGCAGCATTATCCCCTGCCTGCATATCACGCTTGATACCCGCAGCCAGGGCAACATTGGTAAACCGCTCAGCCCTGGCCAGTTTAAGCTCCGCTTGCTGCCTGAGGCCAAAAACCTTACTAATCTTCATTTGGGGGCACTGCTCCAGCAGCTGGAATAAAATATTAGTATCCAGCTTTGCGCCCTTGTCATACAACTCACCTCCAACCGACTCAAACCCGGACTGTGCCGGTGCCCAGATTGCCGTTAAAGCCGCCTTTGCAGTAAGTAAATCCTTTGCTGAGGCTCTGGCCTGCATCCGTGTATTTGACAACTCAACTTCCGCACGAATTTCCTCCACCAGGGGGCTGGCACCCTCCCGCACCCTGTGGCTGATTATGGCCAGTACACTATCTGCCAGTTTTACTGACTCCTGCCAGTAACGGGCCTTTTCCTGAGTCTCCCATACATTTATATAGGCTGTGACAGTTTGCGCCAGCACCTCCAGACGTTTTACTTCGTACTCCAGCCCGGCCAGGTCCTTTTGTACACCCGCCACCCGCACACGCCCCTTCCTTTTACCTCCAAGTTCAATCTCTTGAGAAATAAGCAGAAGACCTTCAGTTTTTCCAAAGTCCTCCACCTCAATCTCCATTTCCGGGTTGGGTAAAAGCGACTCCTGACGCATAACGGCATCAGCGGCATCCACTTGGAGCTTTTGGACCTTGATAGCGGCATTATGTTCCAATGCCAGAGACATGGCGGCCTTTAGGGAGATGGCCCCCCCGGCAAAGACCGTTTCCATGAATAAAACCAGCAAAATTAGGTGTATTTTATATTTCATTGAGAAATCCTGAGTAAATTAAGTATGAAAAAACACGTCCGTTTTAATAACCTCCCATGAAGGGAGTACGCAAACGAAAGCAGAGCGGATTGTATGAAGCTTTAAATCAGCAGAACGGTGGCACGCTGAAAAGCAGCCAGATCTGACAGATGGACGTAATCTTGACCTGAAGATATAATGCCTGAAGTGGCATTTAAGCCAGAGTGCCAGTTGTAGTAGACAGCGCGCGGGGAAAGGAGAAATGAGGAGACATTGGTTACAAACCTGGTACCGGGCACAGCGGCACTGGTCAGGGAAATATCCTCACACTCAACCTGTTCGTGCTCTATAAATAATAAACCATGGCCACCTTCAAATCCACTGGCTAGCTCATTGGAATGGGCCTCACCCTCTTCGTAGCAATGATGGTGATTGGCAGCCTCAATGGCAAAGTGTTTATCGCTGCCGACACATATTACAGAAACAGATTGATTCCAAGCCAGAACAAGCTGTGCCAGGATTACTATTAATGCTGCTGTGGATCTAAAATTCATGAGTTGCTAGGATAATATAACAAAAATCCCTGGGCGTCCTTAATTCTTGCTTGAACTACCTGCTGTCATGGTGAGCGGAGTCGAACCAGTCAGCAGGTAATCGATGTCCCCTGAGTGTTGAGACGCCCCCCCTTCCCCCTGAGGGGGAGATTCTCCTCCTCGTCCTTCGTCCTCGTCCTCGTCCTCGAAAAGAATTTACCCTGTTCCAAACCTATTGAAATAGGATCCGCTGACAATGGGCGTCAGAATACGCATTAAAGCTTCGCTATTTATGCGATTCGAGGAAGATTGGCAAAATATCAACTCACACACCCTCAGGGGGACGAGTGACGTCGCCTATTTTTTTACATTCACCACAAACTCTGGAGGTAAAATGTTTAGGTCAGCTTTCATCCCGGTATTAGTCACAATTTTAGCCTTATCAGCATGGTCCCGCACAGTTAATGTCACAAATGAGGCCACATACCGTTCCGCTATCCAGGCCGCTCAGGCCGGGGATACCATTTTAATTGCCGCTGGTACCTACCCCGACGTTCAAGCCCCCCAGAGCGCAGACGGCACTCAGGCCTCCCCCATTCTAGTCAAAGGTGAATCCGTTCATACAGTCATTTTCGACAGCTACGGCGAGGGCCTCAAGCATTACCCCGCTCACTGGATATTTGAAGGCATCCATTTTAAGGGTAACAACAGCTACCACCTCTTCCATATCAAGGGCGGTTCTAAAGGTTACCTCACAATTCGCAACTGCCACTTCAGCGGTGTGGCCGATAAAGCCATTAAAATTGATTTTGCGGCCTACAACGGTGCAGCAGCATTCTGGCCCGACTACATTCTTGTGGAAGGCTGCACCATGGAGGTTGGCCAGGGCGGCCTTATGAACAATGACGGCGCCGATTATATGACCTGCCGCGGCAATTACACCTACGGCTTTGTGACTGACGGCGTGGGTTACATATATTTTTCCAAAGGCGGCCTCGCCTACTCTATTTTTGAGAACAACCTGGTGGACGGCGGCCGCTGGGGTCCCATCAGCGTGGGCGGCGGCAGCATGAGCGTCCCCGGCGACACCTTCCGCCATGACAACGACCTGGCAGCCGGCTACCCGGCGAAATCCATTGAGACCATAAACTCTATCATCCGCAACAACATTATAATTGGCGGGGAGGCGGGCGTACACTCATCCACCACCCTCAACTGTGAGATATACAACAACACCATTATCAACTGCGTCAAGAGTCTGGAAATTCACAAACACCACGGCGACCCGGTAGGCCTCAAATTTTTCAACAACCTGCTGATTAAAACCGGCGGCATTCAAAACGGAGGCGCCTTCCTTACAGCTTCAAATAACGTAAACGTGAGCGGGGACCCAACCCGGTATTTTATGGATTACAAATCCGCTGACTTAAACAACAGCGACTTCCGTATAAAGCCGGAATATGCCGACACTGTTGGCAAAGGCATATCTCCATCCCTTCAGCCTACCTGGCAGTTTTATGCCATGCCCACCACTATACCCTATGACTACTACGGCACTTACCGTACCAGCCCACCCACAGTGGGCGCAACAGAAGTCTGGCAGGCGCCTACATCAAAGAGCAGACAAAAATCCGCTCATAGTTTTAATATACAACCGGTATACGGCAAAGCTCCCGGCGTCGTATTCAATCTTTCATCCAAATCTCCCCTACCCCTGGTAGACGCTCTGATTTGTGACCTTCAGGGCAGGCACATTCGCACTCTTTACTATGGCCCCATGGGCGGTAACCAAATGGAGTTAAGATGGGATGGCTTATCTCATCGGGGTAAAAAGAAAGCTGCCGGCAATTACATTCTGCGTGTAAGCCTGGGTAAAGATGTAGTTTATGAGAGGTTTGTATTAAGGTAGCCGCAGTACTTTTCAGTCTGCAAGCAAAAATCTGTAAAATTTACCTTTCCGGGATGTGATTTCTCCGCTTTTATGCAATTTTCAATAATTTCTATATACACGAATAATACTTTCATAAGTATCAGGAGATACAATGATTTCAAATGTCTATTACACATAAATTAATTCTCAAACAGACGTAACCGCTATTCAGGCAATAACCAGGAACCTGCTGGATAACCTGCTGGAAAATGAAGATATTGTTCTGGAAAAGAGAGTGCCTCTGAAAGTCCATTTCGGGGAACACAAAAATGTCACTTATGTTCTAAAGGAAGTTTCGGTTTAAGAACGGTTTTGACCAACACCTGGATTAAAAGACAATAACTGGCAAATCCAAAGCACACTCATAACCCATAAATTCATGCATTATGTTACTGTATATTAGAAATTACAAGTTTGTAATTCACCGACTTAGCAACTCCTTTGCCTGGATAATTTTCCAGAAAAAGCCCGTACCAACCAGCTCCCTGGTTGGGGGGCTGAGAGTAACCAGGACTTTTTGAATAGTTTTATGGGGAAAGTGTTTCTGAAGGAATCTATCTTTATTCTCAACCTCATCAATAATGTCCAAACCTACAGGCCCCTTCCTGTATTTCATTTCACAGAAAGTGATTACGTTATCCTTCCTGTTGTAGGCTAAGTCTATCTGGATACCCTTGTTATTTTTATCCGACCTCTTAAAATATGGGCCTGCCGAATATTCAATGCCTGAAAACCCCATGATTTCAGCAAGTTCACGAGCGTGCCGCAGGCATAATAATTCGAAGCCGCGCCCCAGCCAACCCCAAAACGCCGGTGCCTGAGTAACGTTCTGAAATATATTAGGTGAATTGCCGGCAAGTATATCTTTCAAGCCTGGGTTAATAAAAGCAAAATAAAACCGTAAAAAGCCGTCTGTTATCAAATATTTAATTAAACGGCTGTTAGATGCCTTATCCAGCGGCACCCAGGAGGCTATAAAGCCAGCCTCCTCTAAATCAAACAGCAACTTGGAGAAGTTGCCGCCGGAAGTACTATTCACCTTGCTTATAAGCTCGTCTCGATACATACCATAAGAGTGTTTAGAAAGAGTTTCTATTATTTTCCTGTACAGGGCATTTTCAGCAAAATGACTGATGAAAATTTTTTGGAATTCGCTAACCCAATACCCGGTGGGTTTAAAAGCTAAGCCCTCTAAAGACAGACGTATAGAAGCCGATTCCGACATAAGCTGGATATAGTATGGCACGCCAGATGTATATAGTTGTGCCTCCAATATTTCATTAACTCCCCGTTGGGGAAGCATTAACATTGTATCCTTAATATTAAAAGCTTTTAAATGTATGGTAGTATGGACACGGCCATACAATGCACTGGATTTAATAACGCTCTTTATCATAAAGGATGCAATGGACCCGCAAAGAATAAGACTAACGCCCTCAATCCTGCTTAAATATTGATCCCATACTATTTTAAGCTCTGAAACTAATTCTTTCCTGTAATTAGCCATCCATTGAAATTCATCTATTATTACGGGCCTGGGCTTTTGCTTTAATTCCTTAACCAACTCCAGCAGAACTTCCTTCCAGGAAGATGCATGCTCCTTTTGAAAAGGCAGTCCACGCTGAAAATTAAACTGATCCTGAAAATTCTTTATTTGCTTTTGTTTTGACTGCCCTTCGGCACCCTCAAAACTAAACACGCCCAAACCCTGGACGCATTGATGAATAAGAGCGCTTTTGCCTATCCTGCGGCGACCGTAAATAACACATATTCGCGGTGTTTTGGAGGCTATTACCCCTTTTATTTCTGTAATTTCTTTTTGTCGCCCAACAAACATTATTCAGCCTATAAGTTAATTATATATACTTATAGGCTACTATTTTATATAAATAAAGCCTATAATGAATTATTTATACGTTATTGGCTTTATTTTTAACATAATTGGCCTAGACACCTATTTTTCACCCCTAACCGTCCTTCTCAATGGTAATAGTTGGATCCTTAGGCAGCGCCAAATGAGACTCAACCTCAATAGCCTTGAGAATGCCTATAGGTACCGGACAGGAGGGATGAGGCAAATGCTCTTTAGCCATGCTTAAAGTAAGGGGCCCCTCGCCGCGATACATGATCTCCTGCATTGGATCTACTTTCTTAAGATGCTTGGCCAGCACCTGGACAGAAGGGCAATCCGAGGTAATTTCCACTGAGCATTCATAATCCTCAGTCTTAGTTTTAACTTCTGTTACAAAACCGCATATCCCTGAATTTATTTTGACTTTTGACATATTTTCCGCTTTCAGCATTCAGCACTCGGCTGTCAGCTTTTTAATGATTTAACAAACAAATATTATATAAAAGCTATGCATTTGCTTCAATGAGGTAAATTTTTCCATATTTTGCACCCGGATAAGAATTTAATTCATTTCCTCTTTTCATGCTTAATACTA
>CAZRWX010000091.1:0-12342 GCA_964603925.1 uncultured Bifidobacteriales bacterium
TAAGGACTTTTTAAGCTTTGCCAAAGGCCGTAAGCCCGTAGTACGACTGGTGGATCCCCATGAATTGTTGGATGATATTATAAACCTGTATTCTGACACAGCGTCTAAAATGGGGATAGAGCTTAAGAAGGGACGTAAAAAATATCTGGCAGCCGCCCCGTTGGATCCCGATGCTATTCACACCTGCCTTACCAACCTGGTGTCTAATGCCATTGATACCTGCCAGCTAAGTAATCAGGATAAAAAACAGGTTATTCTGGATGTATACGAGGAAAAAGGCGTCATTGTTATAACAGTGTCTGATAATGGTTCAGGTATGGATTATGACCTGCAAAAAAAGATTTTCACAACTTTTTTTACTACCAAGGGTGGTAATGGCACTGGTCTGGGCCTATTAACCACAAGGAAAATTGTGCAGGAACATGGCGGCAAAATATTTGTGGAATCTATACCTGGGGCAGGGTCCACCTTTAAAATTGAACTGATCAGGAAACAACTGCCTAAAATGCCTGAGGAATCATAAATATGGAGGCCGGTTTGGAAGATAAAACTGTATTAGTTGTTGATGATGAAAACGATGTAGTTAGATATCTCAGTTCTGTTCTGGAGGATGCCGGGTTCAAGGTAATTACCGCCGAAGATGGTAATGAGGCTCTACTAAAGATCAAAACCTCCATGCCGGATTTGATTTCATTGGATATGGTAATGCCCGGCGGTTCGGGCGTTAAGCTTCATCGCGAACTTAAGAAGAACCCACAGTGGTCGAGTATTCCCATTCTTGTAGTTACCGGCCATGCCCGTGACGATGCCGGCCAGGAGGACCTGAACGAAATGACAATGTCCGGGCCAGGCATATATCTGGAAAAACCGGTTAATGCCGATACTTATGTAAGGGCTGTAAAAAAAGTGCTAGGTATGGTACAAGTACCTTCCCATGAGCATAAGGATTTAAAAACGGAAGCAAAGAAAATGCTTGAGACTGCAGATGCAGGAATGCTGGAAGAAATTTTAAAAATTCTCAAAAAGAAACGTACCTGACTTCAATGCTCATACAATATTCAATACCTACAATTAATCGGCAATGAGAAAGCGTAAAGCTTATGACGACAGAACTGGCAAAGACTAAAAAATATCCATATTATATTGAGAATCCCTCGGAATATAAACGGGTGGATGGCTTTTTAAAAGCATTCTCAGCAATTTTAGAGCATTCCAATTATAAGTTTATCCTGGATCTTTATTCACGTGTCTCCATGAAATGCGCCCGTTGTGCATCGGGTTGCCAAATCTACCAGACCACTAATAATCCTGAAGATATCCCCTGTCACAGGTCAAGCATTCTATTAAATATATATAAGCGGCATTTTACCTTAAGCGGATGGCTGCGGGCAAAACTGGGTGGCGGCAGTGGCATAACTGAGGGTAATATTGATGAAATGCTGGAATCATACTACCACTGCACTGCCTGTCGTCGCTGTACTTTCTATTGTCCCATGGGTATTGAACATGGGCTTATTACTCACTTAGGCCGGTATATTCTGGCTGAAATCGGTATAGTACCCAAAGCCCTGCAGGTATCGGTCAGGGAGCAACTGGAAGGTAAAACTAAGAATACTTCAGCAATACCAGTTCCCGCTCTCATAGACACATTGGAATTCCTCGAGGAAGAATTAGAAGAGTTAAAGGGAGTGAAAATAAAATTCCCAGTTGATGTAGAGGGCGCGGAATATGTGTTTTTTGCCGCAGTCAGCGACTATTTGCTGGAGGCGGATACTCTTATGGGTAATGCCTGTGTATTGCATGCCGGGGGGGTTAAGTGGACTATCGGTACGGGTAATTTTGATGGCATTAACTATGGCCTTTTTTACAGTGACGATATGCTTGGCCGTATTGTACGTAATGAGGCAGCGGAAGTTCGCAGGTTAAAGGGTAAAAAGATCTTAATCGGTGAATGCGGTCATGCTTCAAGGTCTGCCAAAGCCTTTATGCCTACTTATAATGATAGTGATGAAATACCCGTTGTCAATATAATGGAGCTAACCCTAAAACTGCTGGAGGAAGGCAAAATTGAATTAGACCCGGATGTTATCACTGAGAAAGTAACTTATCATGACCCCTGCAATCTGGTACGTTCAGGCTGGGTAGTAGATCAACCTCGGAAAATTATAAAAACATTTATAAAAAATTTCGTAGAAATGGAGCCTCATGGCAAATTAAATCTCTGCTGCGGTGGAGGTAGCGGGACTGTATCTATCGATGAGGTTAAAGATTTCAGGATGAATGCTGCGGGCAAAAAAAAGGCCGACCAATTACGTGCCACTGGCGCAGATTTAGTTATAACACCCTGCGCAAACTGTAAAAAGCAGATGGAGGAAATTATCGATTATTACAAACTGCCTATGAAGCGTGTGGGTTTGCATGATTTAATACTTAAAGCAATTAAAATGAAATAAGGTGATAATGGAACAAATTCTGAATTTCGCGAAGGGGCCGCTGTTTGCCGGGTGTTTTGTAATTATGCTCTTAGGGCTGATGAGGATAATCTTAATAACTATATGGGAGGGGAGTGCGGCCGTAGCGCGGGCGGGGGACAAAAATATACCCTACAAGAGTCTTATTAAAGAAACACTGGGTTGGTTATTACCGTTCAAACATATTTTAAATTCCCGTGGTACTTTTAGCGTAATTTCTTTTGTTTTTCATATTGGCCTTATTTTGGTGCCAATATTTTTGCTGGACCACATACTGCTCTGGCGCAGACTTGGTATTTCCTGGCCCAGTATGCCGCCGGTACTTGCAGATATTTTAACATTGTCTACTATTGCCGCGGGCTTTGTTCTATTTATCAACCGGGTATTCCACCGTAATACCCGGTTTTTAAGTTCAGCAATAGACTATATCCTCTTATTGCTTCTTTTGGTTATTTTCATAAATGGGTTTGTAGCTTCCCGGGCTTTTAACCCTATCCCCTATAATACAGTAATGTTGATGCATGTTTTATCAGGCGATTTAATTTTACTTCTTTTGCCCTTTTCAAAACTCGCTCATTGTGTCCTCTATCCTTTTCTGAGAATAGCTTCAAGTATTGCCTGGCACTTTCCTGCCCATGCAGGGGAGAAAATTAATTTATCACTTTATGGGGAAGAAGTTAAAAAAGTATGATTGGTATACTAACCGATGTAACAAAATGTATTGGTTGTCACAAGTGCGTAGAAGCATGTGTCAAAGTGAATAAACTTGGCAATAATATACCGGCACCGCAACATACGGATGACGGTTTGTCCGGGAGCAGGTGGACTTCCATTATTAAAAAAGCCGATAATCATTATGTCCGTAAGCAATGTAGGCATTGTTTGCATCCTGCCTGTGCATCCGCCTGTATTGTGGGCGCTTTAAAAAAAACAGAAATGGGGCCGGTTATCTATGATAAAAGTAAATGTATAGGGTGCCGGTATTGTATGATGGCATGCCCCTATAGCGTCCCCAAGTATCAGTGGGAGTCATCGGTACCCTATGTGCGTAAATGCACTTTGTGTTATGAACGCGTAAAAACCGGTGTTCAACCAGCTTGCACTGAAGCATGTCCAACTGGGGCTACAATATTTGGAGAGCGGGAAGACCTTCTCGCCCAGGCTAAGTTCCGTATTAGTGAATCTCCCGGCAAATACATCGGTCGTGTATTTGGTGAAACTGAAGTGGGGGGCACCTCTATCCTGTATATTTCTGATATTCCCCTGGGATTTCTGGGGTGGAAAAACAACCTGGGAGCGGAGCCTTTGCCTGATTTGACCTGGTCAGCTTTAAGTAAAGTGCCCGCGGAGTTTCTGGGGATGGGAGCCGCTATGACAGCGGTATATTGGATAATAGGCAGGAGAAACAAGCTACGCTCTCTCAGGTTGCAGGCAGAGGCAAATACCCCAGGGTGCGAACTGGAGAATAAAATTAAAACTGATAAAGCTGACGGGGAGAAGGATGCATAAAAGCCAAATTTTAAAATTTATACTCTGGTTTTTTATCGCCTTTGGGTGTGTAACAGCAATATTAAGACTAATTAATGGTCTTGGTGCCACCACGGGCCTTACGGACTCTAACCCCTGGGGTTTCTGGATTGGTTTTGATGTTATGGCAGGAGTTGCTCTGGCTGCCGGCGGGTTTGTTTTAGCCGCCATCGTGCATGTATTCCATTTAGAACAATTTAAACCCATTGTTCGTCCAGCTGTGTTGACGGCATTTCTGGGTTATGTGATAGTGGCCATTGGTCTTATGCTGGATTTGGGTTTACCCTGGAATATCTGGCATCCCATGGTGTTCTGGCAGCACCATTCTGTGCTTTTTGAGGTAGGTGTCTGTGTCATGCTCTACCTCACTGTGCTGTTACTGGAAGTTGCCCCTGTTATACTTGAGTACCCTCTTTTTTCTTTTCCTTTATTCAAAAACCTTTACCAGGTATTAAAACGATTCACCATACCACTGGTTATACTGGGCATTATGCTGTCCACGCTTCATCAATCCTCACTTGGTTCCCTGTTCCTTATTATGCCCTTCAGGGTGCATGAGCTGTGGTATACGCCCAATATATATATTCTCTATTTTATATCAGCTGTAGCCCTGGGCTGTTCAATGGTGATATTTGAATCTACTCTAACAGCTCTCATATATGATCATAAGCCCAAATTGGAGCTTCTGAGGGCGCTTGGTAAAATAGCTTCAGGTGTTTTAGCCTTATATGTTGTGGTTAGGTTGGGAGATATTATTTTCCACGGTAAATTCCCCGCTGTTTTTGAAGGTTCCGGCCCCAGCATTTTATTTATAACAGAAATTCTTATCTCAGGTGTGATACCCATGATTTTATTTAACCTTAAAGCCGTAAATTCAAGTACCAGGGGTGTGTTTTTGGCTTCTGCTATGGTTGTGTTTGGTTTTGTCATGAATCGCCAGGACATATTTCTAACAATGTCCAGAAAAGGCCCATTATATTTCCCCTGGTTTTCTGAGATTATGATAAGCGTGGCGCTTGTGTCTGGTGCCACTATGGTGTTTATCTTTTTTGTAGAGCATTTTGATCTTTTTGGAGAAGGTCTTCCTTCGGAAAAAGCTGAAATAGGCACAGGTCAGTACACTGGGCCATTTTTTGGCTCTATTAGGTCTTTTAGAAAAGGGATGGCGGCATTTTCTGTACCAGTGGTGTTAGGTGTTGGCGCTTCATTAGTCACCTTACCATCATCAGCCATTACCGGGTATCAGTATCCTAATGTTTCTGTAAAGGCCTCAGTGGGGTGGGACACTCTTATAATCGATGGTAATAAATCCAGGGAGAAAGTACTTTTCCCCCATCTTAAGCACCAGGAGTTAATGGGGTCAGGCAGAGATGCATGTACAGAATGCCACCATATGAGCAAGCCCGGGGATGGTCCTACGTCTTGCTCCGAATGCCACATGAGTATGTATAATCCATATTCCATTTTTAATCACAACTTTCATCAAAATCTTTTAGGGGGTAATACTTCATGCGCTACCTGTCATTTTCATTCTAAAGCCCGGGAAGATGTTATTTCTTGCGGAACGGCCGGCTGCCATAAGGGGATGCTTTCATCAGATACTTCGTTGTATGTTGCCCCCAGCTTTGTGGATGCTATGCATGAAAAGTGTAAGACCTGTCATGATAAAGTCTCTGTATTAGCAGATTCTCTGGAGAAATCAGGGGAACATTCTAAGGCCCTTTCAGCGCAAAAACTGGGACTGTGTACGTCCTGTCATGCCGGGTTAGATTCCAACGGCCAATACTAATGCCCGATGAGCATTTTCACAAATGTGAGAGCTGATGAGCGTTTCCAACGCTAATCAGACACGCTCCATCGGTTTATTAGAACGCATCCGCCTAAGGCGGATTCATTCTAATTTTAAAATTGGCAGAATCATTGCTCATCAGTAAGGTTAAAAGGGTTTAAGCGGCTGCTCTTTGCTGGAATTTCTGCCAAAAATTTAATTAATCCCGCCAGGAATTATTATAATGGCTTTCATGGAGCCAAATGTCTTTATCTTTATCCCGGCTTATAATGCCGCAGCTACTTTACCAGACGTTATCGGGCGCATACCACAAAGTTTATGGCCAAGGCTGTCTGTAACTGTCATAGACGACGGCAGCAGTGATGATACCTCTGGCATTGTTCTGAATTTGATCAATGAGTATCCGTCCTTAAAGCTTGAAAAGCTGGAAGTAAATGGTGGCTATGGCGGTGCTGTTAAGCGGGGCCTGACCCTTGCCGGTAAAAGCGGAGCGGATTTCGCTGTATGTGTGCACGCGGATGGTCAATACCCTCCAGAAAAGGTACCTGAATTCATAGATTATATGATTATGAGTAAAACCGGTATTTTGCAGGGCTCCCGGCATAAAGGTGGCGGTGCTTTAAAAGGCGGTATGCCTTTTTATAAATATATTGCCGGCAAAGCGCTTTCCTGGTTGGAGAACCGTACTTTTAAGCTGCAAATGACAGATTACCATTCCGGTTTCATGTTTTACAGCCGGCAGGCACTGGACTCTATCCAATTCCAAAAGCTGAGCGGGTCATTTGACTTTGACCTTGAGGTTATAGCGTCTGCCTGTTCAAAGGGGCTTAAAGTGGAGGAGCTGGCTATTCCAACAAGATACGCAGATGAAAAATCCTATTTAAACCCCATCACCTATGGTTTGAGGGTGCTGGGTGTGTTGATAAGGTACAGGTTAGGCGTTTATAAGTAAATGACAGAAGCAGGCAGGAGTTATTATGAGTGAATTAAAAACTATGGTCCTGGTAACAGGCAACAAAGGCAAGGCCAGGGAGTATGAACAGATGCTACCCAGGGTTAAAATTCTTACTCTTAAAGATATTGGTTTTACCGGGGATATTGAGGAAACAGGTAAGAGCTTTGAGGAAAATGCCAGGATAAAGGTTGAAGCAGTGGCTGGTATCACGGATTTTCCGGTATTTGCTGATGACAGCGGGTTGGTTGTAGATGCTCTTGATGGCTCTCCAGGTATATTTTCTGCCCGTTTTGCCGGGATAGGGGCTTCAGACAGCCAAAATCGTAAAAAGCTCCTTGAACAGCTAAAGGCTAAAGAGGATAAAGCAGCCTGGTTTGTGTGTGTTATCTGCCTGCGTGCAGCAAATGGGGCTATTAAGTTCTATAAAGGCACTTGCGAAGGCAGTATTTCTACCACCGAAAAGGGTGAAAACGGGTTCGGGTATGATAGTTTGTTTATTCCCCATGGCTATTCAAATACGTTAGGGGAACTGAATGAGAATTTAAAAAACAGCTTAAGCCATAGAGGCAGAGCCGTTGAATTAATGAAAGAAGATATGGGGCTCAGCTGACACCGGTGACAAGCTGGCAGGCTTTTTTTAGTTGATATTTGAGGATGTGACGGACATCTTTTTCCACCTGTAGCATATCCAGGTAAGCGTCCAGCTTATCTGATTTGTGCCAGCCGTTCTCTTTGAGGATATTAAGCTTTTGAGATAAATCATGGTGGCATGACTTATGAACCAGGGCTTTGCCAAATATAAGAGCATGTTGATTGTCCCGGATCTCCCTGCTGCACTTGGGGCAAACAACGGGCACCAGGTAAGCCTTGAGTGCTTCATGAAACCCAGAGTACTGCTCGTCAGTAATACAGTAAAACTCCTCCAGATAAGTTTTAAGGGAGCATATATCATACTTTTTGGTCTGGCTTTGCAGGTCTTTTTTGAGGTAATTAACCTGTTTGGCGAAATCCCAGTCCTTAAATTTGCGGGCCGCTATCAGGCGCTCCTGCAGGATTTGGACGCATGTGCTGCAATAGGTGTGGCTGATGTCCTGAACTGTGCTGGACACCTGCCTGTAGACCCAACTGCCCTGGCTGGTTTTAACCCGACCGCACTGAAGGCACTGGCTTATATATTTGTTTTTTGACCTTTCCATAACTACTTGTAATATTGTACATAAAACCCCATGTGTTTTACAAGTGTGAAATTAAGGAAATTTTACTGAAATGGACAAAAATTTCATTCTTTTTGCTTGACATATCTCCAGATTTGGAGATGTGAAAAACGCCTGATTGGAATAATCAGGCGCTGAATAATTAGCATCTATCTGAAACAGTCATTCCGGCTTGACCGGAATCAGAGTTTATTTCCAGCTGTTTTCGCGGGCAAACAATTCAGATTCTGGTCAAGCCGGAATGACATCAAGGATTCTGGTCAAGCCGGAATGACATCAAACTAAAATAGCACATCTTAGACAGATACTGATTACCTGCTATAAGGTATATATGGTATCTAATACTGACAGGTGCCGGTTTCTGCGGCTTTAACTACGCCTTGCTTATATACCTGAACCTGGCTGGTTCCGTCTTCAAACCTGTATCTAACCCGCCAAATAAATACGCCATTACTCACTTTAGCACCGTCTGAGTCTTTTAAGTTCCAGACAAGAAAGTTTAAAACCCCCTGTTGATGCAGGAGACGGCTGCGGTTTTTAAGTTCTCCGCAATATCCGAACCTTTGTGTGGATTGATTTATAAACTTACCGAGGTGATCGTATATGTTGATTTCGGCCGTATACTTGCCTTGTATGTATGTGACTACCGATGACATGCAGCCCGGGGCTGGGTATTCTACCAGGTTCTGGGTAACACCTTCGCCTCTTTCTGTACACAGATTATCATATTTTTGCAGATCGAAAGTTCCATCATTGGTGATATATACGGGTGGCACCCACTTTTGTTCTGCTACCTGCATACCGCCGGCATCGGTGTACTGAAGGCCCGTGGCCTCCCAGTAACCTTCCTGTTCATTCCAGGATGTACTGGCCATAAATGAGCCTGAATTACCCAACCCAACTCCCTCAATAGGGTGGAATATGCTACTGTTAAGTATGCCGCTTTTACCCGGCAGGGCGACTATTTCCAGTATTTTGTCATTGGTACCATTGCCGGCATTATCGGTGACAGGCGCATTGGGGTTAAGGCTGATTTTATCGATCTCCAGAGGTTCGGGTATATCGATATTCCCCGGCAGAGGTATTTTAATAACCATGCCGCCTTCAAGAATGATAGGAGCGCCGCCGGCAATAAGAGGGCGTACGCTGTCCGGATTCCCGTCAACATAAAACACGAATACAGAATCCCAGACATCTTCAAAATTCTGGGTAAGATTTATGGGCTCAGAAAGATAAATGACTATGGTATCGGGATGAAGCACATATATTGTCCGTCCATCCTCTATTACAGGATCAGTGCCTAAATCTGTGCGATGAATTACGGCGCTGATTACAATGGGCTTTACACCATCGGCTATTATGGGTTCCTGACCCTGGAAAATGGCATTGTCCGGTAAAGTAAGCTTGGGAGGGTTGGATGCATCGGGCTGTGTGATATTAATAATATCGTCGCTAAATTCAGCCTGGGGGGGGACTATTATCACCAGGGATGAATCCACGACCCCCTTAGCGTCCACAAAAAAGGCTATTTCCTGAACAGAAGCGTTGGCGTCAGCCTCTGTAGCGCCTTCTGCGGGCCAGTCAATGGAAGATACAACGGGGGGGAGCGCGGGTAATGGCTGGCGGAACTGAATGAATATGGTATCAGCAGTACCGTCCCTGTCACCATCGACAACCCAGGTTGAGTCGGCTGGTACATAAGCGCTCTTCAGGGTAATCTCTTCTTTGATAACATTATCATAAACAATACCATCATCAACAATGTTAGCAGTAATTACCATTTGATTATTGACGGAATCTGTATTAATTATTCCCTGGATAGAGGTCCCGGTAAAGTTGGAATCCGAGGGGCTGAAACTAAAATTAACAATTGCCCGGTATATGCCGCTGGTAGCGCCGGTTTCCTCAAGTACCACCTTGGTATATTTTGAGGCATCGCCTTCAACTCTGAGTTCTACAATCTTTGTGTCCTTATTTGCAACTGTGACGGTAGCCGCCTTTACCTCTATCATAAAAGCTTTATCGCCCAGGTCAGAAATATCCTGGATAACCTCACCGGGGGTGCCGTCGGAAAGCACTTTGCGGTAGGTTATTTGGATAGATTTGCTTTGTTCCCAGTTTACCAGTTTTTCTGTAGTATTGTTATAAATTGGGTCTATATACAGGACTTTCATCTGGTCTGTGGATTCACAGGTAATAGTCTGGTCGCCATTAGTTACCGTGCCTTCATTCTTATGAACATCACCCTGGTAAACGCCGGTGGTATCACCAGTTTCCACAAGGATAACGCCCGTTATTATGTCTCCGGATTCCAGACACTGCACTGTGGCTACCAGGGAATCGGCTGAGGAGCTGAAGTTCTGGTCTGTTACCGTTATAGTAACAGTATCGGTAAAACGGTTTACATTAGCCGACCCTGTGGCTTTATCGGTAATATCTATGGTCTCGCCGCTGTTTAAGTAGGCTACATAAAGTTTATCCTCTATATTCTTGTATATAATGCCGTTTTGCAGATGAGATTGTACAGATGCGGTAATCTCGCCCAGGAAAAAGACCTCGGCAATACCGTTACCAGAGTCGGGAAATATGGCCTGGTCCATGGGAATGGCAATTGTCCAGGTGCCGATAGTATCCTGCTGTATGGCATCCCCAATAGCAAAGGTCTCGAAATCGTAGCGTATTTCGCCGGTGCCAGTGGTATTTTTTACCCTTATGGAAATAGTTCTAATAAGACTATCTATATAGTCATCAATGTACTGCACATAGATAGTGTCCTGGTCTGGATTAGAATAAAAGTTGTTGTCAACCGGGGTACCGTCTTTGTTTATGAATTGGATAACGCCCAGTACCTCACCGGGCAGGCCGTATTCGGCTATGGCCTGGTTGGCATCACCGTCTCTGGGGTCGGTGTAAATGGCAATGAGGATGTCACCCTTTATGGCCTGTAAAAGATTGTCACCGGTAATTGTTGTCTGGTTTTGGTCAACGGGTATGGCTGCGCCGTAAACACCGGGGGCAATTTCGCTTAGAGTAACAGTGAGGGTGTCGCTTTGCCGATTACCATAGCCCGGTATGGTAGTTACATCTACTGTATAGTCGAGGGATAGGTTCCATACCTGGTCTTCAACTATTATATAAATAGTGTCCAGAAGCACATCAAACTGACTGACGGGACTGCCGGCCTCCAGTTTTTCGCTGAAATAAATCTGGGCGGTTCTGGGGGCTGGCAACACATTAACAGAAGCCGAGACTGAATCACGAGTATCTTTGGGGTTTGTCCAGGATATTGTAACCTGGTCATAGCTGGAGGCCTCTACAGTATTGTTGCCCGGTATAGCAGCGCCGGGTGCTACAATAAAAGGTACTGTAGCCGTAAATACATAATACTCGCCCTGCCTGCCTGCCGGGTTTAATGTTAAGGAAGCTGTATCACCGTTTACACCGGTTACGGCAACGGGATTAAGGGTGTGTAGTTCGGCCTCCGAGGTAACAATACGTACTATAAAGCTGGAGTTCCGCTCAGTAAGGGAATCCAGAGGGCCGCTCTGGGAATTGAGAATTTCCAGAGTGGACGGGGAAAATTCCTTGGTAAAGGTGGTGTCCAGGATTGCGCTGGGCGCCCAGTTGGTTCTGATAGCAATAGCTTTAATTGTAGTGGTGGAGGTAAGGGGTATACTGGTTGAAGGGTCAAAAAGCAACCTGGTGGGGGAGGTAAGCGGGTCCGAAAGGTCTGTGGTGTAATATATGGATGTGCCGGTGGTGGGTGTGGATAAGTCCACAATAATTGTAGTAATAAAGCTGCCGCGGGCGGTGGCGGAGGGCCTGATTACTGTGGGAGTGTATGTCTCGCTCATAACGGGGCTTGGTACCCAGGCATCTGAGTTGGGAGGATTAAAAGCCCTGGCTTTTATAGTAGTATATTGGGTAAGTACTATTGGTGTAGAAGTAAGGAAAAGGGAACTGGAATCACCAGGAATAGAGTTGTTCAAGGTATAACGTATTTTAGCGCCAGTTACTGCGTCTGTGAGCGTAACAGCGGTGTCCCCCAGAAAAGTGACAGAAGCGGGGGTGGCTGTTGGCGCGGGCAGCGTATCGCGTTTTGTATACGTTTCGGAAATAACACTGCTTGGTAAGCCTGGGTCCTGTACTGAATAAAATAATACTGTTGTGGTACTAGCAAGAATGATGGGTGTGCCGCTAAAAAGCTGGCTGGTGGGGGAGGTAAGCGGATCCGAAAGATCCGTGGTGTAGTATATACTATCAGCAGTATCGGATGGTACGAAGCTGACTGAAGTTGTCTCGGTAAAATAGCCACCGGCCGGGTTGGCGGTTGGCGCACCCACCTGCCCGCGCAGATTAAGAGTAACACTGGTTACACTGCTGGTG
>CAZRWX010000092.1:0-12270 GCA_964603925.1 uncultured Bifidobacteriales bacterium
AGACCGCCACGAGCGCGCGGCTCATCACGGAATTTAAGTTTGAACTGATAAACCATGAATGGCAGCTGTTTATAGGAGGATACCACGCTACGAACCAGATCCGTAACAGCCTCTTCATGAGTCATAGCCAATACCATATCATGGTTGGCCCTGTCCTTAAACCTTACCAACTCAGCACCGATGGCATAATATCGGCCTGATTCCTCCCATAACTCCTTGGGATGCACTAGAGGTAAATCCATTTCCTGGCCACCAATTTTATCCATTTCCTCTCTGATTATCCTCTCAATTTTGGCAAGAACTCTTTTACCCATAGGGAAAATGGAATAGAGCCCGGAAGCCAGAGGTTTAGCGTAACCGCCTCGTAGAAGGAAAATATGGCTGGGCATCTCCGCGCCGGTGGGTGTTTCTCTCAAAGTTTTTACCAGCAAATTACTGATTTTCATTTAGCTAACCTCATTTCGTTTAGACCATGGCAAAATTTACCAAATTTCCAGAAGAAAAGCCCAAATTCCTCCGTTCCAGGCTAATATCCTGTTATTAATTAATAAAAGAGTCTTGAGATCGTCGGCTTTAACGGGGAAAAATGCCAAAATCCCCGTAGGAATTTTGCGCTTTATGTTAAAGATCTTCAGATTTTGGCCGATAATCTAAATGAGGTACTATATGTTTACCCAGGCAATAGCCAGCAGCTTTTCTACCTACGGCACTATCTTTCCAAGATATTCGTCCTCGAAAACTATATCTACAGAGTTAAAGGTTGACGCTGGCAGTTTATTTAAGGAAGAAGCTGCAACGGTAGAGATCTCCGAACTTGGGCGTATGGCAATTGAAGAGCATCAGGGAGCTGGTAAAAACAAAGAATACGGCCAGGACCCCAATGAAAACGCTTCAAAAGAAAATGACCTTGACGAGGAAGAAATAAAAGAAGTTGAAAAACTTAAGCAGCGTGATCGTGAGGTCAGGCAGCATGAACAAGCCCATGTAGCCGCTGGCGGCGGTGTTGTAAAAGGCGGACCTAAATACGAATTTCAGACAGGACCCGATAACCAGCAATATGCCGTAGGGGGCCATGTAAGCATAGACTCCGGTCCAGTAGCAGGCAATCCCCAGGCTACTATCCAGAAAGCTCAAACTATCAGGCGCGCGGCACTTGCCCCCGCAGACCCCAGCGGCACAGACCGCCAGGTGGCCGCATCCGCTGGTAAAATGGAGCGGGAAGCCAGGATGGAAAAGCAGAAAGAGGCTATGGAAGGAACTGACGCAGGTTCCAAAGATGCAGATAAAGCCCAGGGGATTTCATCAGAAAGCGCCCCAGCTGTTACTGGCATACAGAAATTGAGTTTTGCCTATGGGATGTCAGTTCGCCCCCCGTCAGGCTCATACATAAATCTTCTGGCTTAAAAGCACTTACTCCTTGTGCTTTAAATAGTACCGCATCAGGGCATTGGTAGAACTGTCGTGATTCAGAGTATGGGCGGGATTATCGTCTAAAGCATCCAGATCCCGAAGGATATTTTTTGCCAGTTGTTTGCCCAGCTCAACCCCCCACTGATCAAAACTGTAGATACCCCAGATAATGCCCTGAACAAATATTTTGTGCTCGTACATGGCGATAAGTGAACCCAGAACCCCGGGTGTGATGCTTGGCACCATAATGGAATTGGAGGGACGGTTGCCGGGAAATACCTTATGGGGCAAGAGATTGTCTATTTTAGTTTTCTTTTCTTCTTGGCTCAATTGTGAATTTTTAAGTTCTGACTGCAAATCGGCCCCGGCTTCTTCAGCGGTTTTACCATTCATAAGAGCCTCTGTCTGAGCAAAGAAGTTAGACAGTAATATTTTATGATGGTCCCCTACGGGGTTATGGGAATTGGCAGGTGCGATAAAATCACAGGGTATAAGTTTTGTGCCCTGATGTATCAGCTGGTAAAACGCATGTTGACCATTGGTACCCGGCTCACCCCAGATTATGGGACCAGTCTGATAGGAAACCCGCTCCCCGGTACGAGTAATATGTTTACCGTTACTCTCCATGTCGCCCTGTTGAAAATAGGCTGCGAACCTGTGTAAATACTGATCGTAAGGCAGTATAGCATGGGTCTCAGCATTAAAAAAGTTATTATACCATATACCCAGGAGTGCTAAAACTACTGGTATGTTATGGTCCAATGGGGCCTGTTGAAAATGGACATCCATATCGTAGGCGCCCTGATGAAGCTCGCGAAATTTATCAAACCCCAGGTTAAGGGCAATAGGAAGGCCTATAGCGCTCCAGAGAGAATAGCGCCCCCCAACCCAGTCCCAGAATTCAAACATGTTTTTTGTGTCTATGCCAAAGGCCCCAACAGCTTCTGCATTTGTAGAAATTGCTACAAAATGTTTGGCCACAGACTCAGAAGCCCCGCCGTAATGCCCAAGCAGCGCGCTCTTAGCTGTATTAGCATTGGTCATTGTCTCCTGGGTTGTAAAAGTTTTTGAGGCCGCAATAAACAGAGTTTGTTCCAGATCTACCTGTTTTAAGGTCTCCGCCATGTGGGTGCCGTCTATATTGGAAACAAAAAGAGCTTTGGGACCGTCAGCATAATGTTTAAGGGCCTCTGTAACCATGACAGGACCTAAATCGGAGCCGCCAATACCTATGTTAACCACATACTTAATGGGTTTGCCGCTATGACCCAGCCATTGCCCCGATCGCACTTTCTCACAAAAAGTTTCCATTTTAGCTAATACAAGCTCAACCCCTGGCATAACGTCTTTACCATCTACATATACACTATGCCCGCCACAATTCCTTAAGGCTGTATGCAGGACAGCGCGCCCCTCAGTACCGTTAATTTTTTTACCAGCAAACATAGCCTGCCGCATACCCTCAACATCAGCCTGCCCGCATAGCGCCAGCAAATTATTCATAGTGTCTGAGGTTATAAGATTTTTACTGTAATCTAAATGGATACCGCAAGCCTCAAGTGAGAAAGACTGCGCCCGGCCCGGATCATCTTGAAACAGCTGGCGCATATCCCAATCTTGAGCTTGTTTACAATGTGACTGCAGTTCCAACCATGATTTACTTTTACTTATATTCAATTTAGAGCTCCTGTCTGCCATAGATTTTAGGGTGCAGGTCTCAATTTCCGTAAACTTGTAAGTAGTATTTCTTTTATATCGACAGGATTTACAGGATAAGACCTTATCCCATAACTTAACAGAATTTTCTGACTTTTGAGGAAAGGAAAATAAATAAGAAAAAAAACCTGTTAATCCTGTCTAAAATAATACGTAAAACCAAGTCTGCACCCAGATTTAATAATAGACCACTCAATTTATAAAAACTCCCGACACATGGACAGGAACAGACATAAGGTAATTTTGTAAATTGGTAGGAACTATTTGGGTATTTCGGAAAGAACTACCATAAGGGCCATACGGCAGTTGGCACAAGTGGCCATGGCATGCCCTTTTTCCCGGTTTATACTGACAAAGGCCTCCAGGCTCTCACATTTGGGGCACCAGAAAAGCTCCTCCCGCTCGCCGCTGTCATAAAAGTTCCGGATTTTCTCCAGAAAAATAGCTGTGTAATAATCAACTTCTTTAGGGCCTAAATCATCAAAATCTTTAATGCGTGTAACTCGTCGAAAGCCTCGTTCTGTCATTAAAAATGATTTTTTCATATTGTCTCCTGCTTAAGCCTTAAACAGAAAATCGTTTTTTCAAAACTCTGAGTCAATCCATCTTTGAACTAGAAGACGATATTTTGGAGATTCCATTATCTTAAGCAGGCGGCGATTCAAACGTTCCCGCAAATCGCTGCCCTCAGGCATGACTATACCGTAATTTTGCGGCTCAAAAGAGGACCCGGTAATTTCATAACCCCCTCCATTATCAGATGTTATAAAATATTTAAGGAGGGGTAAGTCAGAAACCAGAGCATCCGCTCTCCCGGAATTTACAGCCTCCAGTGCACTGGAGAAATCCCGGCATAATACCGCAGATATATTCCTTTTAATCATGGAAATCTGACTTGTTGTACCCTCAACCACAGCAACACGGTTATTTTTTAGGTCTTCAATATCTAAAACCTGTCCCTTTAATGCGTACATCGCAAAGCTGGAACTCAGCTCTGCAATAGCAATTCCAAAAAAGGCAATACCTGTGATTATCACAAACACCGCCGTAATTCTGCCAAACCATTTTTTAGGGGCAATATCCCCATAACCCACAGTGGACATGGTTACAATTGTCCACCAGGCCCCTTCAAAAATCCCCGGCCAATAATTGTCGGAAATAGCGTCTTTTCCCCTTTCAAAGAACCAGATTAAATGGGAGCAGATTATTATAAAAAGAAAAAGACCAAATAGAATTCTGCGGGTGGCCGGCGTCCAGAGGCTACTGCCAATTAAACTTAGCCGGCTTTGGGGTTTTGCAGGAATAAGTATGCCCAACCCGGTGCTGAAATAGCTGTGAGAGAAATCCAGAAAGGCCTCCCTGGCATTATTAATGGTTATGCCCGCCAGCCCCGCATCCGCTTCACCTTTAGATATTCTGTTTAACAACAAACTCAATGAGGGAACAGATTCGAATTTAAATTCCAACCCCTCCTGCCGGGCTATAGTCTCCCATAACTCAATATCAAAACCCTCAAAGCCCCGTTCACCAGCCTGAACAAATGGCGGAAAGGTATGAATCAGTACTTTAAGTACCCCGGAGGAATCTTCATCAGAACAAACAGCCGCCTTCAGGCAAAAAAACAAAGCCAGAAAGGTGACCACCCGGCTTAATTTGTAAAAATCCTTAGTCATATTTAAAAAGTTATGGCGGTTTCTACAGACATACTGGTCTGAGTTGTTAACTCTCCGGTTGTACCTCTGACATAGGTGTTAATATTTTTAACCGTAATAGTAAGGCCGCCGCCCATTTCAATACCTATACCGTACCCATAATAAGTGTAAATACTGGGCTGAAAAAAGCTGTCTTTGGAACCTAAATCCCCATCCGGGTTAAGGTCTTCACCGATTTTGTCTTTAACCCAGAATACTTCGGCAGAAGCAAGCTTGGGTATAAGAGAGGCAATTGACTGTCCCAGTGCCGCCCGGCCGCTGTAACCCTGAAACGCCTTGCCTTCATCGGGAAAGAGTATTTGATAAGAACCGCCCACATTGGCCAGACCTTTTAAGTCGAGATTCAAAGAACCAAATATACCCTTCAGTGTACCTGTAGTATCTGACCAGTATTTTTCTTCTTTAGTAAAAAAGCCGTTATTCCTGATTTCAGCGCGTTCAGACTCATACATGCTGTTAAAATGACCAGGATAGAAGGGTTGAGTAAGATACCTGTACTCCAACCTGGCGGTAAGCAGAAAAAGCCTGGCCATGGCGCCAGGCAGAATAAGGCCATAACCACCGTCAAATATTGAGTTACTGCTGCGGTACATTTGAAATGCTATCTCAGAGTACACCTCAAATGTCAGGAATTTTGAAGTGATAATGGGAAGCCCGGCATCAAAACTCATAAGGGAGAACTGGTCGCCCTCCTGCACAGTTTCTTTAAGGACTGAGGACATGGCGCTATCAATGCTAATTTGCTTGTTTACATTTATCCTGGTAGATACATCCCAGTCATATGTTATAGAGTCGTCCTCAATTCTGGGAACATTACTTGCACATCTCCTTTTATTATTTGGATCCACATCCAGACCGTCAGGACAATTGTCACCATCCCTGTCAGGCAGACCTCCCAATTGGTCTAAATCGCTTACCACTGTACCCCCAATGCGCAGTTTACTTAAGAGAGGAAGCCCGGAATTATTTAAGGGTGCAAGGCTAAGACGCCCGGCTACAACACCACCACCACCCTCCATAACTTCCTGGAAACTATTGAGCACCCACTCCAGGTTCATGTCCCAGATATTTAAGCCATTAAGCTGACCATGCAAACCCAGCAGCTTGCGGTCGGGGTAAAGGGCCGTGTTGCCATAACCGCTCATAATCAAACCATAACCTAAAGTAATGCCATCCAGTGAGCCAAGCTTGAGATACAAAGGATCACCAGGATGGGCCCAGCGTACATAATAAATTTTACGAAAAACACTTTCCCAGGTATTTTGGGAAGTACTGAAATCCCAACCGTAGGAATCAAACTCGTTTTGGGCATTCATAAACAACTCTAAATCCAGAGCTACACCAAGCTTCCATATGGTTATCTCCGGCCTGAAACTGAAACGAGTCCACGTTTGGCCGTCCTTAGTCATAGTGCCAAAGGTAAGGCCGGGCGTAAATCCGAGGCCTTCGCCTGGTTTATCTTCACCTTTGGGTGCTTCTTCCTGAGGTTGAGCACCCTCAGCGGGTGAAGCCCCCGCCTGCACTGCTGGTGCTAAAACAACGGGTTGGGACTGCGGCTGCCCGTCTTTTTCAGACTCCGCCTCGGCTGAATCGGTATCCGCCGAAGCTGACTCAGGAATATCCGGACCTTGCGGCCCCTGGGCCTGAGCTTTTGCTTCTTTGTCCTGCTCAATAAGGTCAGTTTGAGATTGATCAACCAGCTGAGCAAACTCAGTCAAATTTGCAGCTGTAACCATTTCAAAACCCTCAGGACCATGAACGGCAACCTGCAATTGCGCCAGCATGGTGGGTGGACCTTGTTCGCCTATTGTACTAAGCTCGGCTCTACCCTCTTTTAAAAAAGCCATGGAACGATTGCCCCAGTGCCCCAGCCCCCCCTCAGTACCACGAATGCCGGCAATAACAGTGGGAGTTTCAAATTTATAGAGACTGCCGGTTTGGGCAAAATCCTTGATTTTGAACAGTATTTTACCTGTCTTCATTTTTAGGGTATTTATAGTGGTATCACCTGTGATTTGGACTTCACCAAGCTTGGCCAGGGAGTTTTCCTCTATTGTTACAGAGGAACCATCTTTGTATTCCATCTCCACTCGTGACTCATTCTCTGTATATATAATGTCATTTTCCCGTAATTTAATGCCAATACGCAGAGTTTGCCTGGAATTAGACGGAGGCCTTTTATAAGACACCATGCCTTGAAGAAACTTGATGGTTATGTGAGAATCCTGGCTTTGATCCTGGCCAAAGGCTAAGCCCAGACTTAACAGCATAAACATGGAAATTATCTGTGATTTTAAATAAATGCGCATTGTGACTCCTACAAGCAATTAAGATCCTGGAACCTGAGTAATTGTTAAAATATATCTACTGAACTGTAAACAAAAGTGATTAAAAAGCTAAATGCGATATTTCACATCAGACATTTATTTATTCCAACAATTATTTAATCCAGCAGTAAAGGTTTTTCCCATTGGCCCGTTTTCCAGTCCATAAGTTCATGGGGTAAAAAATGATTTTTGTAATTCATGTGCTTATTAGCGCTGATATAATACCCCAGATAATAATACTGTTTCCCCGCTTTCTGAGCATAATGCACCTCCTCCAGCACACTCAAGGTGCCAAGGCTTAGGTAAGACCAGTCATTTCTAAAAGCAAAATAAATACTGCTTATACCCCCGGTTGACTGGTCTAAAAAGCCTACAGCCGCAAGATTGCCGTCAACGTAATATTCGGACTGCAGACCCGGGCATGAGTAAGAATAAAAGCTGTCTATGAAATCATCTCGAAAAGTCTCTTGAGAAAACCGGCGTGAGGCGTGCTCTTTATAAATAGTATAAAGCTCCTCACGATAGCTTTTGGGACAAAAGCGTACAATTGTACTCTTGTTTTTAAGTTGAGCACGCCTCTGGCTACGGGAGGGCTTAAACTCATTGACGCATAAACGAAGGGGCACACATTGCCTGCAATTTAAACAGGCAGGTCGGAAAAAGTAATACCCAAAATGCCGCCATCCTGCAGACAGGTAGGAATCCAGTTCCTCCTCGGACATATCCACTGCCATAAAACTTTCAAAACAAGCTGTTTCTCCAGGTATGTAAGCACAGGGATGGGGATTCTCTACTCTTGGTTCGCTCAGATAAATCATAAGAAAGCTCAAAGCAAAGATACTATTCAGCCGGTTCCAAACACGAAATTTCAGCCAGATTCCGTCAAAATGCCGATTTTGGGCTATTAAGACATTAAACCATCACTGACGACTGACAATGATCAAGCTATTTTGATCAAACTATGGTTCATAAAATTGAGGATAAGCTGGTAATTGCTGTTGCTTCCAGCGCATTATTTGATCTTGGCGAAGCAGATAAGGTATTCCAAAGCCAGGGGGAGGACGCTTACCGCAATTATACCAGGGAAAACGAAAACAAACCATTTGAAAAAGGCCATGGGTTTTCATTTATCCAGAGACTGTTGTCGGTTAATACCCCGCCGGAGTTTGAGCCAATTGAAGTAATACTTCTTTCCAAAAATGATGCCGATACAGGCCTTAGGGTATTCAATACAATTGAGCATTATAATTTGCCTATATCAAGAGCCGCCTTTACCTGTGGCAACAGCCCATTTACCTACATTTCACCTTTTAATGCCAGCCTGTTTTTATCTGCCAACGAGAACGATGTCCGGTTAGCGGTTGACAATAACCTGCCCGCAGGCATCATACTGGCACCCGACAGCAAACAGGCTGACCCCAATGCTGAAAGTGAAGAGCTTAAAATTGCCTTCGACTTTGATGGTATTCTGGCTGATGACTCTTCTGAAAAAATTTTTGTAGAAAAGGGCCTGGACAGTTTCCAGGATCATGAGCAAAGGCTCTCCCAAACCCCCATGTCACGAGGTCCTCTTTTATCGCTTTTGGAAAAGATCTCCAACATTCAAAAGGGGGAGTTTGAAAAACAAAAATCTGAGCCCTTTTATAAAGCTAAAATACGTACTGCCATTATTACCGCCCGCAATGCGCCCGCCCATCAGCGAGTTATAAAAACTCTGAGACACTGGGGCATTCACGTCGACCAGGCGTTTTTCCTGGGAGGTATTTCCAAAGACCGTATTCTGCGTGAATATCAGCCCCATATCTTTTTTGATGATCAGCGCGGCAACTTAGCTAACCTGGAGACACCTATGGCCATGGTACATGTCCCCTATGGGATAAAGAACAGGAATGTGGAACCAGAATAAGCGAAACGTGGAAAGTAACAAGAATCGTTGTTAGCTTGTCACCTCACTGGTAGTCTCAAAGCCAATTATGTCCATATTTGGATAATAAACGGTTTTTACCCGTAATAATTGTTCAGTAACATGGGCTTTGGTAAATCTGTTTCGCACAAAAAGCAAAATTTGTTTAAATTTTGGTTGAATAAATTTTGTGGATCACAGGTTGTTTCCAGTAAGGGGCTATTATGTTTATCTGGCTTTTTCACAGGATTAGCGGCGTTGTGCTGCTGGTTTTGCTGGGCATTAAAATTTTTACCAGTTATTTTTTAATGACTAAGGCCCAAAAGCCTGAGCTTGCCCTGGCACTTCACACCCACGCGGTTTCTGATATCCTCATCATTGTGTTATTCACTTTTCACAGCCTGTACGGGGTGCGTACCATTATCATGGATTTTGGCTTCCGGCAGGAAAAGCTCATGTTCTGGGGCTCCACTCTGCTGGCAGCATGTATTTCCGCTATCCTTGTTACAGTTTATTTTCTTCAAGGCTAATACCCCATGCTGCCTACCGTAACCCACGATGTCATAATTATAGGCGGAGGCCTTTCGGGCTTAAGGGCCGCTGTTGGTCTGCAGCACAAATTTGATACTGCCGTTATCACCAAAATTCATCCGGTCCGTTCACACTCTATTGCCGCTCAAGGGGGCATGAATGCGGCCCTGGGTAATCATCCCGATGGTAAAGACGACTCACCCGAAAAGCATGCCTTTGATACCGTAAAAGGCAGCGACTACCTGGCCGACCAACCCGCTGTAGAGCGCATGTGCCAGGAGGCCCCAAAAATAGTTTACGAAATGGAGCATTGGGGCTGCCCATTCAACCGTTTCCCGGATAAGACCATTGCCCAGCGCCCCTTTGGCGGGGCCGGCTACCCGCGCACCTGTTACGCCTCCGACCGTACAGGTCACATGCTTCTTCACACCCTGTACGAAAGGTCCCAGTCCCAGGGCATTAAGTTTTATGAGGAATGGAATGTATTATCCCTGGTTACCGACGGCAGCGGCCGCTGCGTGGGCCTTATTGCCATGGATTTACGCAATGGCCAGCTTATGGCTATTAAGGCCAAAGCCGTAATTGTGGCAACCGGCGGTTACGGCTGTGTTTATTCCCGTACTACCAACGCCCTTAGTAATACCGGCTCAGGTATCGGTATGGCTTACCGGGCGGGCGCCCCTATTAAAGATCTGGAGTTCGTACAGTTCCACCCCACCTCAATCGTCGGTACCAATATACTCATGACAGAGGGTGCCAGGGGCGAGGGCGCCTACCTCACCAATAGCAAGGGCCACAGGTTTATGGAGACTTACGCTCCCAATCTTATGGAGCTGGCACCCAGGGACATCGTCGCCCGTTCTATTATGACAGAAATCAAAGAGGGGCGTGGTTTTGACAATGACTATGTCTATCTGGATATGCGCCACCTGGGCGCGGACAAAATTAAACAGCGCCTGCCGGGTATTCGTGAGATATGCCTCTACTTTCTGGGATTAGATCCAATTGACGCTCCCATACCCGTACAGCCGGGTCAGCACTATTCCATGGGCGGCATCCACGTAAACGTAAACGGGGCCTCCCCCATGCCGGGTATGTTCGCGGTGGGTGAATGCGCGTGCGTAAGCGTACACGGCTCCAACCGCCTGGGAGGCAATTCCCTTTTAGACACCATCGTATTCGGCAAGATTACCGCTGAGCGTCTCTGCGAAACCGGGCTTGAGCCTAACGCTGCCAGCAACGCGGTCTTCACTCATGAAGCCCAAAAGCAGGAGGCAAGAATTGCGCGTCTGTTCAATCAGTCCGGCAGCCAAGAGGCCCATGTTATTCGGGACACTCTAAAACAAACCCTTATGGACAATGCGGGCGTTTACCGCATAGAGCAGAACCTAAAAACATGCGTAACCGAAATAAGTGAATTAAGGGTCAAATATCAATCTATTAAAGTCAGAAGCCAGTCCAGCTGTTTTAACCAGGAGCTATTGGCAGCCCTGGAGCTGGAGGATATGCTCCACCTGGGCGAAATTATAGCTGCCGGCGCTCTGGCCAGGCAGGAGAGCCGTGGTTCACATTTCCGCGATGACTATCCCACCAGGGACGATGTCAACTGGCTCAAACATACACTTGCCACCCTGGGGCATAATGGGCCTGTTTTTTCTTTTAAGGATGTGGACATTACTACCTACCAACCCAAGGAGCGCAAGTACTAAGTGAGCACATTCAAAGAGTACATATTCCATGTCCTGCGGTACGACTCATCTACCAGTGCCCCGGCCGCGTTTAAAACCTACACAGTGCCCTACCGCCTGGGGCTTACGGTACTTGGTGGTCTTTTGCAGATACAGGAAAAGCAGGACGGCAGCATATCTTTCCGCAGCAGTTGCCGCAGTGCGGTTTGCGGGTCCTGCGGTATGCTCATCAATGGTAAATTCGACCTGGCCTGCCGCACCCAGCTCTCTGAGCTTTCAGATCCGCAGGTCACGCTGGAGCCCCTCCCCAATTTAGAGGTTCTTAAAGACCTGGTTGTAGATATGGCCCCTTTCTGGCAATCATACCGCTCCATGGAGCCCTGGCTGCACGCAAAAGCCGGCCTACCGGCAAAAGAATCATTACAAACCGAGGAGCAGCGCTCAAAAATAGACCAATATGTAAATTGTATACTCTGTGCCTGCTGTTATGGAGCCTGCCCGGTAGCCGGCCGCAACCCGGACTACAAAGGCCCGGCTGCTTTAACCAAGCTGGCCAGGTTTTTAAATGACACCCGCGACGAAAGGTCAGGCGCTTTTTTAGATAAAGTCAGCGGAGAGAGTGGTATATGGGGGTGCGATACGGTCCTCAGGTGTATAGACGCCTGCCCTAAAGATGTGGCACCAGCCTATGCTATAGAAAACCTTCGGCGAAAGCAGGTAGGGTATAAGGTTAAGAAGGTGTTTGGTTTAGGGAGGAGCAAATAGCTCATTATTTTAGAAGAACGAAAATTTTAAGAACAGGATTAGTGAACTGGAAGTCAGAACAGATGAATAAGGAAGTCAGAATTAAGAAGGGCCGGGTTGTAGAACATGTTTCCTGCAAAAGCCGCACTTTACAAGTAGTTCAAAACTTCAGCCTTCTTACTTCATTGTTCTGCATTCGTTCTTCCGGTTCTCATCACAGCTCCAAAATCACAAATTTT
>CAZRWX010000093.1:0-12100 GCA_964603925.1 uncultured Bifidobacteriales bacterium
CCATAACGTCATGGCTTCCAGAGTTCATCATTTTACTTATGGAAGACTGTATTTTCGTAACTTCTCAATAAGTTGAGGCAATTTACCTTAAAATGTAAAATATTTCATGCGTCCCATCGATTCATATTCCATTTTTTGTAAATCAATGGTCAACGACAGTTACATTTATCACTCGTGGTAAATGTAACTGTCGTTGACCAAATTTCCAGGGCTACTTAATGGAAGGGGTGGGCGGTGTCACCGGTATGACGTTTCCCCAGCGGCAGGCATTCTCATACTGGCAAGGTAATTCTGGAATAGTGCCGCTGGGCCTGTTCTTGCATGGTCCCGGTGACTGCCGGGGCTTTTTCTCTGCTCCTCTAATTCAATTAAATGTTAGAAGAAATTCAGGATTAAGACCTAATCCCTGGTGGGAGAGTCTTATGGAGTTATTTATATTAAAGCTATGAAATATCATGAATACTTACAGCAGCGGGTGCAGAAATCCGGTAATAACATCTGCATGGGTTTAGACCCTGTCCTGGAGCGCATACCCTTAGAGGGCGCACCGGAGTACAAAATTGAAAAATTCTACATGGGCATACTGGAGCAGGTGACACGTTCAGGCGTAATCCCCGCCGCCGTTAAGCCTAACATAGCCTTTTACGAGGGTGTTAGTATTCCGTGTCTGCTGGCTTTGCAGAACATAATCAAGGCTTATAAGAGCCAGGGCATACTGGTAATACTCGATGCCAAACGCGGTGATATAGGTAATACCTCCGCTGCTTATGCTGCCAGTGCTTTTAACACCTTTGGTGCCCATGCTGTGACCGTAGCCCCCTATATGGGTCACGATTCCATTCGCCCCTTTCAACAGGCCGCGGGGGCCCGGGGTATATACATATTAGTGCGTACCTCAAACCCCAGCGCTGCGGATTTCCAGAGCCAGGTTCTCGCTGACACAGGTCAGCCTCTTTATATGCTCACAGCTGGTAAACTCGCAGAGTGGGATGACGGCAGTCTGGGTGCTGTTGTAGGGGCTACGGCCCCCTCAGAGCTCAGGCAGTTGTTAACCTTCTGGTTGAGTCAGGGCAAGGATATCCCCTGCCTTATACCAGGTGTGGGGGCTCAGGGGGGCTCTTTAAAAGATGTATTGAATATTATTAAAGACAGCGGTTCTAATATACATCTGCATCTTATTAACAGCTCCTCGGGCATAAACTTTGCCTGGGAAAAGGAGCCCAAACTAAGCTATGGCGAGGCTGCCGCCAAGGCTCTGGAGGCCCTGGTTAATGAGCAGGCCGCCTGTTAAGATTTAGCTGTTTGATTTAACCTTTTTATGGAATATAATATCCACCCTACGGCTATAACCCCAGCGGATACATTAGCTATTACCGGCCCATAATGCACACCGTTTTCGCCCAGGCCCAGTAGGCGGGAAAGGACAAAACCAAAGACCAAGTTTATAAAAATAAGTCGTAGAATGGTTATAATCATGGATGGCATGCCACGCCCCAGCCCCTGAAATGCTCCGGCAGATACAATAGCCATACCCATAAAACCATAGGTAAGGGACACTGTGCCCAGATAGTGGGAGGCTGATTTGAGTACCTCCGGCTCGGGATTAAAAAACCCTATGAGAATATTCCTGGTAAAATATACAACTATGCCAATGGCAAATATGAAAACGAAAGCGGTTTTAATGCCTGTTTTTACGGACCTGACTACTCGTTCCATATTACCGGCGCCATAGTTCTGACCAACCAGTGATACAACGGCTGCCATAATTGCCAGGGCTGGAAAAACGGCGATAATGTCCAGGCGGCAGCCTATACCAATGGCGGCTATAGCGTATTCACCAAAAGGTGTGGCAAGTGCGGTCATCAACATAAGGTAGAAGCCTATCATAGTTTGGCTGAGCATGGCGGGAGCGGCAACAGCAAACACCCTGCTTATACCCTGCCAGGATGACCACGAGGGCCAAAGCACCCACTTAATAAGGCTTTTACCCATGATAAAGTGGTAAACAATAATGATCATACTTAAAAAGGCTGCTGCCAGGGTGGCTGCAGCAGCGCCCTTTACGCCCCAGCCGGTACCGGGGAACGTTATACCCAGAAAATAGAAGCTATCAAAGATTAGGAAGGGGTCTAAAATAATATTTAATAAAGTGCCTGCTACCATTGCGTGCATGAGAGTGCGCATATTACCCTCCGCTCTCAGAGCAGACGCAAGCACAATGGCCACAATGGTAAAAAACAAGCCGAACAGGGTGATAAAAATATAGGAGCTGGTAAGGGAGGCTATGTGGGGTGAAACTTTGAGGGTGTTAAGATATACAGGCACTGCCACCGGGAAGGTTATTGCAATCAGGGCCATGGCCCCCAGGCAGAGTATAATGACCTGGGACAGGGTGTTTTCTGCCTGATGTATGTCTTTAGCGCCTACAAACTGTGCCAGCACAGCGGCTGAACCTGCCATCACACCATTAAACAGGGCGAATGGTATATAGTACAAGGGGAAACCATAGTTTAATACAGCCATGGATTCATCGGTGCCCAGGTTGGATACATAAATGCCGTCTACTATACTGAGAACCAGGTGAGCCATATGCCCAACCATCATGGGTATGGCCATTTTTAAAAGCAGCGGCAGTATAGGGCCGGTAGTAAGATCGTTTTTATGGGCCATGCGCTGCAGGCTTTTATTCCGCCGGGAAATGTTTGTAAATATCCGCTGGAGGGCGGATAGGCCGGCCCTGACTGTTCATAAAAGCATGGCGCGTAACACCTGTGGCAATTAGAGTGTCACCCCTTTTAACTTCATAAGTAAATTTAATTTTTGCCCGGCCCTCCCGGTACCACCTGGTGTGTACCTGCAGGGTGTTGCCGAAATGAGCCGGCTTTTTATAGTCTGCGCAGGCTGAAAGGACAGGTATCATTACATTATTGGCTTCCATCTCGTGATAAGGGTAGCCAAGGGCCTCCAGGGCTGTAATACGGGCCACCTCAAAATAGGTGAAGTAATTGCCGTAATACACAAATTTCATGGCATCTGTTTCAGCATATCGGACTTTTAACTCCATAATATGGGAATTAGATGCAGGACTCATGGCTTTAAAGTAATCAGATAGAGCGGAGGAAACAAGAAGATGGGGGGGTACAATAAATTATGAATTATGAATTATGAATTATGAATTGAAATAATGGCGTAAAAAAATGCACTTTAAGTGCTTTTTAAAACCGCCATGTTTCTTGTTATAAAACTTTTGACTTTTGCCAGCTTAATATTATCGCGCCATCAGGCGCCTATACACAATTCATAATTCATAATTCCTTAAGTCTCCTGCTCGCCCCTTGCCATAATTAACTTACCTGAGCGCACACTCTCCAGGACACCGAATTTGTCCAGCATGGTGTGCAGCGCGTCGAGCTTGTCGCTGCCGCCGGTTGCCTGGATGAGAAGGGTGTTTTCAGAAATATCCAGTGTGCTGCTTTTAAAGTGCTCCACAATCTGCAGAACCTCGGTGCGATGTTCAGGCGGGCACTTTACCTTAACGAGGGCAAGCTCCTTGGCGATGACCTTTTCGGCAGTGTGGTCAGTAGCATGAATAACATCAACCAGCTTGTTAAGCTGTTTAATTATTTGCTCCAGGGTTTTTTTGTCCCCTGATGCCACCAGGCTCATACGGGAAAAGGCGGGATCGTGAGAGGCGGATACCACCAGGCTTTCCAGGTTATAGCCGCGGCGAGCGAATACCAGAGATATGCGTATTAGTACACCGGGCTTGTTATTAACCAATAAACTGATAGAGTGTTTTTCCATATTATTTGTTTCCATTTTATTATCTCCGCTAAGTCTTTAAGGTTTGGGCCGTTCCATTAACATGGATGCGTACCCGGCGCCTGCGGGTATCATGGGGAATACGTTGTCCTCTTTTTCTACCTCTGCGTGTATAAGGCAGGGGCCATCGTTATATGCCAAGGCGGCTTTTAGAACTTTGGTTACATCTGCGTTGCGTTTAAGGTGAAAGCCTTTTATACCATAAGCTTCAGCCAGTTTAACAAAGTCGGGGTTACCAACCAGGTCTACGCCAGACAGGCGGTTCGCATAGAACATGTCCTGCCACTGGCGAACCATACCCAGATAGCGGTTATCCATAATGATAATTTTAACAGGTAGTTTGTGGATAGCGGCGGTGGCCAGTTCACACAAGGTCATTTGAAAACCGCCATCACCGGCTATGGCAACCACTAGCTTGTCAGGTTGGGCAAACTGCGCCCCTATGGCAGAGGGAAGGCCGAAACCCATGGTGCCCGCGCCACCGGAGGATACCCAGTGGTTGCGTTCATCAACACGGCAGAACTGGGCCGCCCACATCTGGTTTTGACCGACATCGGTAACCACTATGGCCTTGCCCTTGGTAAGGGTGTTGACCTGATCAAGTATATACTGGGTTTTGAGACCGCCCTGTTTTTTATACTGAAGGGGGAATTTAGCCTTCCACTTTTTAACCTGCTCTACCCAGGGTTTGGTATTGCCGGGTTGAACCAGAGTGAGTAGCTCCTCTAATACCAGCCTGGCGTCCCCCAGGATAAAGTGATCGCAGATAACCATTTTATTGGCCTCAGAGTTATCGATATCTATGTGAATTTTGACTGCGCCAGGGCAGAACTCACTGAGCTTGCCTACGATACGGTCGTCCCACCTGGAACCTACGGACATAATAAGGTCACAGTTAAGGACGGCCTTATTGGCATAAGCAGTGCCGTGCATGCCCAGCATACCCAGGCTTATTTCATGGGACTCTGGAAAAGCACCCTTACCCAGTAGTGTGTTGACTACGGGGATCTGCAATTTTTCCGCCAGAGTTTTAAGAGCCTTGCAGGCGTCTGATATTATAGCCCCGTGGCCTGCCAGCAGCAGGGGCCTTTGGGCTTTGATAAGGGCCTCGGCGGCCTTTTCTATAATGGGCCTGGAACCGTGGCCGGGAACTTTGTAGCCGGGAAGATTGATTTCCACATTATAGTCAGGTTCAAAAAAGGCAGAGGCTACATCTTTGGGAAGATCAATGAGAACTGGACCGGGACGACCGGACTCGGCCAGATAAAAGGCCTCCTTGACTAACCTGGGTATATCCTCAACATTCTTAATTAAATAGGAGTGCTTTACGATAGGGTAAGTAATACCCATTACGTCAGCCTCCTGAAAAGCATCCATACCCAGGTTCTCGCAAACTACCTGACCTGAAATAATGACCATGGGGATAGAGTCCATATAAGCGGTCATAAGACCTGTGATAACATTGGTGGCTCCGGGACCTGATGTTACAAGGACAACGCCCGCTTTGCCGCTGGCGCGGGCATAACCGTCTGCCATATGGGTGCCACCCTGCTCATGGCGGGGGAGAATGTGTTTAATGGGAGAATCGTAGATGGCATCGAATATTGGTATGTTAACGCCCCCTGGATAGCCAAATATAAACTCAACACCTTGCTGTTCCAGGCAGTCGATGAGTGATTGAGCCCCATTTCTGGTTTTTTTGGACATTTTTAAGCTCCTTATGTTCAAAATGAACTTGTGTTCGCGATTAAACCTTAATTTTATAGATAAATATTAAATATTATGCAAATATAATACCAAAAAGTCAATAAATATCCACAACTTATGATGATTGCAGTTTATTCTTTCTTGAAAAGTAAATATCTATCAACAAATCAACCATATAGAGATGAAGTCATATTTGAAAATTGATATTTATAGTCAAAACTTAAGGTATTCTGATTCTATATGCTATTAAAGTTTGCAAATTATGTTCATTTAAAATCATTTGCGGGGACAGACATTGTCCCTGCGGGTGTCTATTTTATTTAAAATGATTAAAAAATCTTTAGATAATCACCCGCAACACCGGGAAAAGCTTCAAACTCAAGGTCCTCAGGCTTTAAGTGATACCGATTTACTGGCCATTATTCTGGGCAGGGGCACCCGGGACAAAAATGTTACTCTTTTGGCCCGGGACATTATCGAGCTTCTTAAAAACGAAGCCGGGCATGCGCGCCCAAGCCTTGGCGTAGACGTGAGCGCAGACTTAAACCGGTTATTGCAGATTAAGGGCATTGGGACAGCCAAAGCCTGTCAAATTCTGGCATCGTTGGAGCTCTCCCGTCGTTTTCTTTTAAACAGTAATCAGGTTACTATCAATCATCCTGTAGACGCTCTTCCATGTATTGCGTTCCTCAAACAAAAACGCCGGGAGGAGTTCTTAATACTCACCCTGGACAGCGCCAATCACCTTATAAATACTCATCAGGTTACCAGCGGTCTGGTAAATCAGAGCCCGGTGCACGCCCGGGAGGTTTTCTATCATGCCATCCAGGATAATGCCGTCAGTATCATGCTGGCCCATAACCATCCTTCAGGCAGTCTGCATCCCTCTCCTGCCGATCTTAAAACCACTCAGCAGCTGGTAAGGGCGTCACAAACCATGGGTATTCCTGTCTTAGATCATCTCATTATTTCCAATCAGGGGTATTTGTCTATACGAGAGCAATGCCCTGGTTATTTTGTTTAATACCGGTGTGGGTGTAAGCTCACGCCTACGCCAAGGCTTGGCCGCTCAGGCCCGTCTTCGCTCTAGAGCCTCCGTCTCCATTGCATTTTGCCCCCACAGGTCGCCGTTGCGGGCCCGTCTCCAGCCTGAATTTGGTAAACATCGGGTTAAAGCTTAGCCCCAATGGCCGCCGATAGGTTATAATTCCATTTTAGGGTGGAAACCAGCCCTTAAGTTATTAATAATGATATGTATGATGTCTTTTGGGGGTGAATCGTGAATAAATTAAATCAACTTTTTACGGGTTTTATTCTGTTATTAATATTTGCCGGTTGTGTGCAGGTTAAGGAGAAGTCCACCAAATATAATAATGGGCAACTCAAAGAGAAATACACATACACTGTGGATGAGAACGGCTTTGAGATTAAGGATGGTGCCTGGGTAAAATGGTACGAAAACGGCAATAAGCAGGAAGAGTCCAACTGGCAGGAAGGTTATAAAAACGGGCTGTGGTCCTTTTGGTATGACAACGGCCAAAAAAAGAAGGAGTCAAACTGGGTAGAAGATAATATGATCGGGGCCGAAACTTCCTGGTATAAAAACGGCAATAAGAAGTATGTAATCCTATATGATCAGGGGCGTAAACATGGTCTCGCCCATTTCTGGTATGAGGATGGCAAGCTAAAATCAGAGGCTACCTTCGACAACTCACAAAAACAAGGTATAGAAAAGATATGGGACGCCACCGGCAGGCTCATTCTGGAGAAGTCCTGGGATACTGGTATACTGGACAGCCTGCATATGTATCTTCCCAAAGATAAACTTCTTACAGGCGAAATGCGTTATACACCGGAGAGCCTGGCCGAAAAGTATACATACTTTGTAAATGAGGAGGGTGTAAAGGTAAAACATGGCCTGTATGAGTCCTGGCATGAAAATGGTCAGCTGGAGCGGCAGTTAAATTATAATATCGGTCTTAAGGACGGCCAGGAGAAGTGGTACTATGATGGCAGGCAAAAGAGTAAAATTACTAACTGGAAGCTTGATAAGAGAGAGGGTGTGGAAACATCCTGGTATGTTAACGGGGCCAAAAAAACCGAAGAGGAATACGCTAGCGGTGTTCTGGATGGTGTGGCTCGCGCCTGGTATGAAAACGGCAATAAAAAGTCTGAAGTATATTATTTAACGGGCAAAATTGAGGGTGAATCCAGTTACTGGTACGAAAACGGCAATCTACGTTCCTCTTATCATTTTAAGAATGGTGTTGAAGAAGGCGTTGGTATAAAGGGGTATGTTAACGGTCAAAAGGAGACCGAATGCAACTACAAAAAAGGGCTCAAAGACGGTGTTTGTGTGATCTGGTACCCCAATGGCAACAAACAGGCAGAGGTTGTATACAAAGCTGGCGGCAAACAGGCCGGCAGCGAACGTACCTGGCAGGAGGACGGCTCAGAAATCATTAAAAAAGACAATGAGCTGGTAAAAAAAATGATAGTGGAAGAGCGTACAGTGGCTGCGGCAGGCGCCTGCGCGGGTGTGGGTGTCTCTATTATCGATCTTAAGGCAGAGATGGAATCGCGCTCCCGCTACCGTGATTTGCAGCGAAAAGAAATCCGCTTGAACCGTCTGCTAATTGAGCAGGAGACTGTGTGTACCCAGCTCAAGAAGGCGTGGGCAGAATATCTCACCCTTCACACCAGTAAGGAGGGGGACGCTTTAGCTAAAAAGCATGGTTTTGAGGAACTCGTTAAAGATTCCACTGCGGCGGAATAGGCTAGTGTAATTTCCAGTAAGTGAGAACCTGAGCGGGCATTTAGTAAAAAGTTAAAAGTGATAAGTGAAAAGAGGCTAAGCAGCTGGTAAAACTGCTTATCGCTTTTTACTTTTCGCTTGTCACCAAATGCCAGTTCCCCAACTTAGCAACCAGCTGTCACCTGTAACCTTTCCTTCTCGCAGCATACCAAAACTAAATGGATACCAAAAAGGCCGTTGAAGCATTTTGGGTGTTTTTGCTGATTCCGGCCTTATTATTTTTGGCAAAAGGCATCCAGGGTAAAGAAGAAATAATGCATAGTATTAAATCAACACTGGATAAGGTAAAATATACCAATGCCCTGATAGATGAAAAAAGCCCCTACCTTCTTCAGCATGCCCATAATCCCGTAAACTGGTTCCCTTGGGGACCGCGGGCATTTACTGCCGCTCAAAAAGAAAATAAGCTGATCTTTCTTTCTATTGGTTATTCCACCTGCCACTGGTGTCATGTGATGGAACGTGAAAGCTTTGAGGATGAGGCTACTGCCAAAATATTGAATCAATATTTTATCTCCATAAAGGTGGATCGCGAAGAACGTCCCGATGTGGATAATGTATATATGAACCTTGCTCATGCCATAGGCGCGGGCGGTGGGTGGCCCTTGAATCTGTTTCTTACTCCCGATAAATACCCTTTTGCCGGCGGTACTTACTTCCCCCCGGAAGATGCGTACGGCCGTCCCGGTTTTAAAAAGGTACTTACTTCAGTGGCCAAAATATGGAGCGAAGAACCTGATAAAATTACAAGTGCCCGTCAAAGCATTAAAGACCATTTGGATAACCTGGCCCAACCCACTTCAAGCAAAGTGGATGCCCAGGGCCTTTTACAGTCAGCGGGCGCTCAGCTTAAAAGCTCTTATGAAAATCAGTTTGGCGGGTTTTCTCAGGCTCCAAAATTTCCCATGGGTCATAACATAAGCCTGCTGTTACGGTTGTTTAAAAATACGGGGGATAACGCTTATCTGAAAATGGCAACCCATACTCTGGACAAAATGGCCTCTGGTGGTATATACGATCAACTGGGGGGCGGCTTTCACAGGTACTCCACCGATAAGGAGTGGCTGGCGCCACACTTCGAAAAAATGTTGTATGATCAGGCCCTTTTATTAAAGGCTTATCTGGAGGCCTGGCAGGTTACAGGCAACCCGGAGTACGTCACAGTGGCCGGGGAAATTATAGAGTATGTCCAGCGTGATATGACCGATAAGGATGGGGGCTTTTATTCGGCTGAAGACGCGGACAGCGAAGGGCATGAAGGGGTGTTTTATCTCTGGTCAATTAAACAACTGGAGGCGGTGCTTGGCAAAGAAGACGCCACTTTGGCCGCCCGGTGGCTGGGCGTAACAGAGGAAGGCAATTTTGAAGGCCAAAATATCCTTACCAGAAACTCCAGTATTAAAGCACTTGCCGGGGAATTAAAGATGGAAATAACTGTGCTGCGGAGCCGACTTAATGACATCCGCAGCCGTCTTCTTACCCACCGTTCGGGCAGGCAGCGCCCCCACAGGGATGATAAAATACTTACAGACTGGAATGCTTTGATGATTTCCTCTCTTTGTATGGCGGGGCGAATTCTACCTGAGGATGGTGTAACTGGGCAAAGGGCTGTTAGCATGGCTGAAAACAGCGCGCGCTTTATTCTGGACAGTCTTAAGGGAGATAACGGGGGTCTGGTTAAGGGTTATCGGCAGGGCCCAACCACTCAAACGGGTTTCCTGGAGGATTACGCATTTTTTGTAAACGCCCTCATAGATTTATATGAAGCTACTTTTAACCATGGTTACCTGTTGGAGGCCTTGAGACTTTCAGGTGAGATGAAAAAACGTTTTTGGGATGGAGAGAATGGGGGGTATTTTCTTTCTCCCCGCGGCGGGGAGGCTCTTATACAAAATCCCAAGGAGTCCTATGATGGCGCCATACCCAGCGGCAACAGTATTGCGGCTCTGGCTCTGGTACGCCTGGCTAAAATGACCGGGGATTCAGCATTTATAAATATGTCCCATAAATTATTCAATGCCTTTGGCGGGAATATAGGGCGTGCGCCCTCCGCCCATGCCCAAATGCTGCAGGCTCTGGATATGGCCGCTAACCCCGGACAGGAGCTGGTACTGGCTATGCTGCCTGGGGCAGGAGGCGCCCGGGATTTTCTGGATATTATATACAGGGAGTTTCTCCCCCGTAAAGTGGTTATGCTTAATATTCCCGGAGAAACTCCACAGGCTGTTTATGACATTCTGCCTTCTTTACAATTCAAGGACACTGTTAAGGGGAATACGGCCTTATATGTGTGTGAGAATTTTACCTGTAAAAAGCCGATTACAGACCCGGCAGATTGCAGTCTAAAGTTCTTAGGGATGTACAATCCATAGAAGATCAAACCAGACAGTTTTGCAGCACCATACTGAGCGCGGGTGTAAATGCCCATTAGCCAGAACGGCAATCCACATCCGTCTTCGTCCAGCTTTGCAGTACTACGCCGGACAGGTTGGTGAATTTCCGCTCTAATGTCGCAGTAGCTTCTTTTTCGGCTAATGTTATCTTAAATAATCTGGGTTTAATTAATATATTTCCGTTTATCAAAAGAGCAAAGGCGATAATTATGTTAAAGATTAAGTCATTACTGGGCTATAACCTTTATTCGGTTCATGTACTCATATATTCAATATTCTGCGGTTTAGGTAAAATATCATGATAAAACCATCTGATTTAGACGTCTGGATAATGGCGGGGCAATCCAACATGGAGGGTGTGGGGGATTTAAGCGAAGCTCTGGAGCCCAATGAAAATGTCTGGGCCTACAGTATGAAAGGGGAGTGGGGTATAGCCAAAGATCCTCTCCATCCATACTTTGAGAGTGACTGTGAGGTATATACACAAAAAGCCAGGGAGTGCCGGCCTCCCCAGCAGCAGGCCTTATCTAATGAAGAGCTGGCTCAAATGGATATTGAGAACAGGAAAATAGGCACCAGCTGTGGTATATCATTTGGAACTGCTATAGCTACAGCCACTGGCAAACCCATAGGTCTTATACCATGCGCCTTGGGCGGCAGCAGTATGAACGAGTGGTCTCCAACCTTAAAAGACAAGGGTAAAGCGAGCTTATACGGTGCTTTGCTTTCCCGGGTAGAGGGCGCACGCCAGCAAGGGAGAGTTAATATCAAAGGCATTTTGTGGTATCAAGGAGAGTCTGATGCTTTCGATGTTCAGGCAGCTTTGGCTTATCCAGAAAAAATGAAAACATTGATATGCTCTTTGCGGCGTGATCTTGGTATTGACAATCTACCCGTGGCCCTGGTGCAGATAGGGTGTGTAGTACCATGGGAGAACCCTTTCCTGGGGGCAGAATGGATGAATATTCGATATCATCAACACGATTTTCCGGAAACCATACCACATTGCCGGCTTACGTCCGCAATAGATTTAGGGCTTTCCGATGGTATCCATATTAATTCCATAGCCCAGCATCGTCTGGGCAAACGCCTGGCTAATCTGGCATTGCGTCAGGCCTATGGTATGAACAAATACCCCCAGTCCCCGCGTATTAAGGCTGTTGAGCCTGCTAAGACAGTTCGGGAGGATGTTCCCGGATTACGTTTAGTATTTGAAAATGTAACTGGTGGCTGGCAGGCGTGTAATAATATCTTCGGTTTTAAAATTTTAAACAGCCAGGAGCAGGGACGTTCAGATAACTGGGTTATAAATGCCGGTGTCTGTTCAGATGATTCCGCCTGCATATTTCTCCGTCTTACTAGT
>CAZRWX010000094.1:0-12075 GCA_964603925.1 uncultured Bifidobacteriales bacterium
AGACAAAATTTTTATTTTCAACAACATCAAGATTTCCAGAAACATCAATATTAACATTCTTGCCTGGAACAATAGAGAATTCTGGAAATGACTTTCTTAATTTATCTTGAACATCAGCGATTTTACTTTCCATTTTTAAAATGGGCTTGAATTTAATCTGACAGATCACGCCTTCAAGCATATGCCTCTTTCCATAAAGTCGCTTGTAATTTTTTAATTTCCAGCCCATATTATTCATTTATTATTACAAAATTACAAATTACAAACCTTAAAAACTCGTTTTTTGCCAAAATTCCGCATTTTAATAACCAAATCACATGAAATCTATTGTTCGAGAACCCATTTTCCCCAACCCAACCAGAAGTTGAACACAACAAGTCTCATCTTGAACCTGCCAAAGCGGGAACGGGAGCACGGACTTTCACCGGTATTTATATAATTACTCAAAGCCCCTTATACTGATGATAACATATCCTCATGTACCTGCCTGGCGGTATTTTCATCAGTTAAAATTTTAAGCAGTTCAAAACCGAAAGCTTCTGCGCAACCCGCTGCGCACGCCCGCTAAAAGCATCATCACTTTTTTTGGCATACAGTTCCCCCTGTAAATATTAGATTTTCTCATTCTGGAATTATCATGACAAAAGATAAAATATTAAGATGTACGGGTGAAAAAGTTGAGTTGCGCTTTGTGCTGGTGGATGCCACCCAGGCGGCCAATACCATTGGAGCCAGGCATGGGGCTCAGTCCCATACTCTGGAACTTCTGGGTAAAACTATGGTGTCCTCTCTCCTTCTGGCCTCATGTCTCAAGTTTAAGGGTGTTGTTCAGGTCCGTTATCATTTTACCGGGGACATTTCCTTTGCCCAGGCCGATGCCACACCGGCCGGGCTGGTCAGGGCCATGATACCTAAGTCCGATTTAGATAAAGTCGGTAATTTTGAGCCTGTATTTCTGGAGCAGACTATGCTGGTTCGCAAATTAGACGAACATGGTAAACAAATTATGCAAAGTATAATAGAAATGCCCAGCAAACAAATTGGCAAAGCCTTTGCGGCTTATCTGCTGCAATCGGAGCAAACCCGATCAGCAGTGGGCATTATGGCCAGTACAGGTGTGTCTAATTCAGAGCTGAAGTATTGCGTGGGCTTTTTAGTTGAGGCCCTTCCCAAGGTAGACAACGAAACATTATCTCAGGTAGAAAAATCCATTCAGTCTTTAGGTAAATTTTCAGCCTATTGCGGCCCCGCAGGTTTTAATTTAGAGCAGCTTTTAAAAGATCTGGCCGGTCCATATTCTTATCAAATTCATAAAGAATTCCCAGTTAGCGCTTATTGTCCCTGTGCCAGGCAAAGCGTAATCAAAAGTCTGGAGACTCTTGGGTTGGACACACTTAATGAAATTATTAAAGGCCGTGAGGTAACAGAGGTATTTTGTGACTTTTGCCGGGAGCAATACCTGTTTAAGGCCGAAGAAATGCAAATGATTGCAGAGGCCCTGAAAAACAGGAAAAAGAATAACTTAGGCTAGTTTCTCGTTCTTTTTAATAAGAGTCAGCTTTTCGGTGGTTTTTTTCATGCGTTCTTTCATGTAAGTTTCTACCTGATATTTAACCACCAGCTTCTCCATAATTTTGCCTAGAGGCCCCATGCCGACTGCGAAATCTATAGTGTTGTTTATAACAGTGTGGGTGCCGCAGGAGTTGAATGTGAGCCTATGGACCCACTTTTTAAAGGGCCCCTGCTGCAGGGTGTCTTCGATTAGACTGTAGGGCTCGTATTTGGAAATTTTGGAGGACCATGAAAGCCTGAACAAACCATAGCTCAAACTGAAATGGATAATTTGGCCCTTACCCAGAAGCAAATTTGGTGAATGAAAAGAAAGTGAGGGAAGGGTGGGCGAAACAGAAATAATATTGGCCGGTTTGGTAAGAAACTGGAAAAGCTCTTTTGGCTGGCACTTAATAGATGTTGACTGAGTAATTACTGGCATGATTAAAAATATGATACCTTACGTGGGTTAATTAGTTACGGTTAATATATAATTAGAGCAAGGGCAGGGTAATTTTTTTTTGTGTAATTTATTGTTTTCAGAGGAATTAGACTCTGTGGATGGAGTGTGATGACTTTTCTAACTTAGGGGGGATAGTTGGAAGGTTTAAGAACCAGTGAGCAAATTCGAAAAACATGTTTTAATCTTAAGTTCGCGCAAATCTGTGCAGTATCTTGCTAAGAAGGCTGAAGACTTTAACTTAGGTTTATTACAGTATAAGCATCCACGGGGTCTTATTAATGTAGCGGCTAAAAATCTTCTTCACGCATTTTTTTTTGATTTTGATCTGATCCACAACCATAATCAGGCTGTTCTTGAGCAATTCAGCCAAAAGTACCCATCATTACCCTTATTTGCGGTTCTTAAAAAAGAGCAGCAGGTTCATACAATTGAATTATTGCAGTCGGGGGTACGCGCGTGCCTTTCTGCACCTTTAGACGTTGGTAATTTTGCTTATCATTTAACCAGATTAAAGGCCGAAAAATTCGAGATTTATGATCCCTTTTCCATGATATCAGAGGTGAGGCATATTACTATGCCCAGCGATTTATCTCTGGTTGTTCAGGTTGTTAAAAATCTGGTCAATACCACCATGCCCATGGAGGATAAGGGCAAATACCAGGTTATTGTTGGTCTAAACGAAATCATTAATAACGCCATTGAGCATGGCAATCTTGGTATCACATTTCAGGAGAAGAGCGAGGCTTTCAAAAATTCTTCTTTTTTCGAATTGGCCATAGAGCGCGCCCATCAATCACCTTATAATGGCCGTGAGGTCCACATTTGGGCTCAGGCATTCCCTTCCCAGGGGCGGGTGGAGTTCAAGGTAGAAGATCAGGGCTCTGGTTTTGACTGGCGCAACTTACCCAACCCCAGAGAAGGCGCTAACGTGTTAAAACATCATGGCCGCGGCATTCTTATTGCCGAATATGCGTTTGATCAAGTTAAATTTAACGAAAAGGGTAATTGTGTTACATTGGTATATAAAATACCAGCAAGCCAATACCAAAAGAGTAATATATGTCGTATATAGTATTAGCCCGTAAATGGCGTCCGAAAGTTTTTGATGATTTAGTGGGTCAGGAGGCTGTTGCCCAAACTTTGGGCAATGCCATTAAATCCGGTAAAATAAGCCATGGGTATTTATTTACGGGTACCAGGGGGGTAGGTAAAACATCAGCTGCCCGTATATTTACCAAAGGTCTTAACTGCGCTCAAGGTCCTATTGCCAAGCCTTGCGGTGTCTGTGACAGCTGTAGGGCTATAGATTCCGGCAGTTCAATGGATGTTCTGGAGATTGACGGTGCCTCTAACCGCGGTGTGGATGATATACGGGAGCTGCGTGAGCAGGTTAAGTACGCGCCCATGCATGGCAATTTTAAGATATACATTATAGATGAAGTCCACATGCTTACCCGGGAGGCCTTTAATGCTCTGCTTAAAACCCTGGAAGAGCCTCCTTCCCATGTAGTTTTTATATTTGCCACCACAGAGGTTCGTAAAGTACCTGCCACTATACTTTCCAGGGTACAGCGGTTCGATTTTAAGCGAATCCCAGAGGCTAAAATAAAAAGCAGGTTAGTCCATATATGTCAGGCAGATTCTATTCAGGTCGACGAAGAAGCCCTGGACATTATTGCCAACAGGGCAGACGGCAGCATGCGGGACAGCCTGAGCTTATTTGATCAGGTTTATGCATTTTCCAGCGATCGCATTACCGCCGAGAGTGTCCGGCAAAGCGCCGGCATACCTTCAGAAGACATGTATGAAAGTCTTTTTAGCGGCCTTAAAGGGCAGGATAAAGCCGCCTGTTTTTTAGTCATAGAATCTTTTTACAATCAGGGCATTGAGGTATCAGAGTTTCTGCGGGGTTTTGGGGGGTTTCTTCGTAATGTTCTTTATGCCAGGCAAAAAGACATGCCGGCTTCTTTTTTAAATATTAAAGAGTCCCGGGTGTCTGAGCTGCAGCAGCTGTCTGCTGGTTTGCAGGATGGCGACATTATTCGCTATAGCCAGTGTGTGTCTCAAATGCTCGATCATCTGAGGACAGCGCCCAACCCCAGGTTGACTATAGAAATGGGAATGGCGCGCCTGGCCAGTCTGGACAAAATAGTCCTTATTTCTCAGCTTATAGAGCAGGCAAATTCTCTGAGTACTTCAGAGGGGGGTAAAAAAAAAACTCCTCTGTGCACTTAAGCCCTCCAGTTGATGCAATTCCAGCTGAGGTAATTGCGTCTCAGGTTTCCCCTTTAGTTTCATCAGAGCCGGATCTGCAAATTGATGACCCCGGATCTGAGGAACCAGGATCTGAGGATTCAGGATCTGATGACACCCCTTCTCAACCGGCTTCAGATGAAATTACGCTTCCGGGCCTGGGGCCGAATGCTGTACTTGTCAAAGAACAGGAGAGTGGCCAATTGTCTGTTCCCGAAGCAGATGAAATCCCGGATTATGTAGATGACATACCCATACCAGATGAGGACCCTCTAAGCGCCGTTTACAAGCCCACAATGGAAGAAGAGCCTGAACCGGAAGTAGAAGTCGAAAAGCCCGCGCCGGTCATAAAAGGTATGGAATCGGTTTTTCAGATTCGCGAAAACTGGGCAGCCATTGTAAATGAACTGGCTAATTCATTACCACTTATAGCCGGCCATCTGTATAAAACAGAGGTGGTTATCCCTGATGAAGATTCCCTGGTTGTCAAAATTATTTTTCCCAGCGAAAGCGTTTATCAGCTGATACAGGCAAAAAAGAATATTAACGGTATATTGCGGGAGTTCCTGAATACCAAATTTACAACTCCCATTTCTTTCCAGATCTTGTTTGATTACAAAAACCAGAAAGACTTAACTGCCTACGGGGAAAACGAGTCCGCGGCTCCATTAAAAAAGCTCACGGAAGAAGAGCTTCGGCAGAAAGACCCCCTTGCCAAATATATACTGGATTTATTTGACGGCCATATTATTGAAGGTATGTAGATTTTATGTTTTCTTGTTAAGCTGGCCTGGTTAAGTAAATTTTATACTTAAAAGAAAGGATTACAAAATGAATATGCAAAAAATGCTTAAAGAAATGCAAAAGCTCCAGGGTAAAATGAGCCGTGTTCAGGAGGAGCTGGAGGAGAAGGTCTATGAGTCTGAAGCCGGCGGCGGCATGGTAAAAATTACCATGAATGGTAAAGGTGAGATGCAAAGCATACGTCTGGACCCGGATGTGGTTGACGCTGATGATATAGAAGCGCTGGAAGACTTAATTCTGGCAGCCTTTAATAATGCCAAGTCTCAGATTGATGCTGAGTCCAAGGACAAACTCGGCGGCCTTACTCAGGGAATGAAAATGCCGGGCATGCCCTTTTAATTTATATCGAATTCAAAGGAAAAATTGATGATGCCCAGATTTATTACGCTGTACGCTGGTGTCACAGGTTTGGCCATGTAGGTTATTAAAAGACGGGCTTTATCCCCCGATGGTATAACGGCTTGCACGCCCGCCCTCCAGTACCGGGAACCTTCATTATCAATCTGGTAAGGGTTGTATATGTAAGTGTTTGGGGTAAAGACAGTATATTGCCCCTGGGCTAAACCAGCAAGCCAAAGTCCGGAGTATATATTCCACCCTACTTTGATCTTAAAGCGCCATTCATCTGTAAATTCTGAGGTGCGCTTGTTATAGGCTGTTTGAGCGTAAAACAATAGTTTTTTGCTCCAGAATAACTTCCTCCCTGATAACGCCAATATTAGGTTCAGCTCACCATCGCCCAAATCCAGTGAATCACCTCGCCCAGTGGAAGCAAAAGGAATGCCTGCCCCAAAATCCACAGCTAAGGGCAGCCAGTTGTTTGTATACAAGTAGTGTAACATGAACTCCCCGTCACCTATGCCTGATACCGGATCATCCTCCCCCAGGAAATGGAGAATGTATGGGAAACTGAATGATGTTTTGAAGTTGTCTAGAAAACAGTGCTCAAGATAAAAACCAGAGTAGTGGCGTGTATAATCACCATAGTTACGCAGCTTGCCATCTATATCATAAAACTGCTGACCATTAAGAGAATAAAAGTCCATTCTGAAGTAGTAGGTGTCCGCTTTTGGGTTCCAGGAACCAATAGCCCATAGCGGCATAAAGAGGCCTGTGATAAAAAAGATGAAGAAGGCTGCTTTCATTAATTTACCCTCTGCCTTTATATTGATAGCCTGGCTCATTAAATCTCACTCCTTATTTTTACCTGAGGCTCAAAATAAAAAAAGGCGCTGATTTTACCTTTGGTCCTTTAAATCTAGTTTATCGTGACTGGTTGGCCGGGTTGGTTGGCCGGCCAACCAGTCTTGTAATCTACCTGATCAGTCTACGAAAAACTAACCCTTCAGTCGTTTCTCCAGAGCTTCTACCTCTTGATTGAGCTCATTGGGCAGACGATCGCCGAACTGGGCCAGGTGCTCACGAATAGTAGGAAGCTCGTTCAGCCAGTCCTGGTTTTTAACCTCCAGAGCGGCCTTCATTCCTTCATCTGTAAGGTTAAGGCCTGAAACATCCAGAGCACCAGGGGTAGGCACATATCCAACCGGGGTCTCTACAGCCTCTCCCTTGCCCTCAACACGCTCTGCCACCCATTTGAGTACGCGGCTGTTGTCGCCGTAACCAGGCCACAGGAACTTGCCATCGGCATCCTTACGGAACCAGTTTACACAGAATATTTTAGGAAGCCTGGCTCCCTCTTTTTTGCCGATTTTGATCCAATGAGCAAAGTAGTCGCCCATGTTGTAGCCGCAAAAGGGCAGCATGGCCATGGGGTCACGCCTGAGCTGACCAAGATTGCCGGCAGCGGCAGCTGTTTTTTCTGAGCCCATGGTGGCTCCCAGGAAAGTGCCGTGCTGCCAGTTAAAGGCCTCGTGAATTAGAGGCACTGTGGTGGAGCGGCGGCCGCCGAAAAGAATGGCTGAAATGGGCACGCCTTTGGGATCTTCCCAGGCAGGATCCATAACAGGGCACTGGGATGCAGGTGCTGTAAAACGGGCATTGGGATTGGAGGCAACTCTGCCGCAGCCCGGGGTCCACTCCTGACCGCGCCAGTCGATTAGGTTCTCGGGTTCATCTTCTGTCATCTCCTCCCACCATACGTCGCCGTCTGGTGTGGCAGCGACATTTGTAAAAATGCTGTTTTCTGCCAGTGAAAGCATGGCGTTTTTATTGGACTGCATGGATGTGCCCGGGGCTACACCAAAAAAGCCGGCCTCGGGATTAATGGCATAAAGCTGGCCGTCTTCACCAAACTTCATCCAGGCGATGTCATCGCCAATACACTCGACCTTCCACCCTGGAACAGTAGGCTCCAGCATGGCCAGGTTAGTTTTGCCGCAGGCACTGGGGAAAGCGCCGGCCACATAGATTTTTTTGCCTTCGGGGGAGGTAAGACCCAGGATAAGCATGTGCTCAGCCAGCCAGCCTTGCTCGCGGGCCATAACACTGGCAATACGCAGTGCAAAACACTTTTTGCCCAGCAGGGCATTACCGCCATAACCCGAACCAAAAGACTGGATCATCTTTTCCTCAGGAAAATGGGCAATATATTTGTTGTCTGCGTTGCAGGGCCAGGGGACATCTTTTTGCCCGGGCTCCAGGGGGTAGCCGATGGAGTGCAGGCAGGGAATAAATTCGCCATCACCCAGGACGTCCAGTACCTTGGCGCCCATACGGGTCATAATGCGCATGTTGCAGACCACATAGGGGGAATCTGTGAGCTCTACGCCGATATGTGCGATGTCTGAGCCCAGAGGCCCCATACTGAAAGGTATGACATAGAGCACGCGCCCTTTCATACAGCCTGAATAAAGACCTTTGAGGGTGTTTTTAATTTTGGCTGGCTCGATCCAGTTATTGTTGGGGCCGGCCTCAATTTGCTCTGTGGGGCAAATATAAGTGCTGTCCTCAACCCGGGCGGTATCGGCAGGATCCGAAAGGCACAGGAAACTGTTGGGGCGTTTAGCCTCATTGAGCTTTTTATAGGTGCCGGATTTTACCATGAGGGCGCTTAAGCGGTCGTATTCTTCTTGTGAACCGTCGCAAACCTCGATACTGTCTGGTTGACACAGGTCTTGAATTTCCAGAACCCAATTCTTCAGCTTTTCATTTTTTATTTTATTTAAGTCCATTTGATCTCCAATAATGGGCTTAGGGTGAATGAAGGACATTTTCGTACGCAGGGCCGAAAGATAATAACACTAAAGAAGGCAATTCAAAAAAAAAAGGATATTTGAGTGCAGTGGAATCAAATACTTCCCAATACAGTTGAAATTGCTGGAATTGTGGGGATAGTGTCAATGGAACAAGCTGTTTCATTTCTATATTAGAACGAATCCGCCAAAGGCGGATGCGTTCTAATAAACCGATGTAGCGTGTTTCACCTGTCATCCTGATAGCCTGTCCTGAGCCCTTCGACTGCGCTCAGGACAGGCTTAGTCGAAGGAGAGACGAAGGATGTGAAAATGCTCATCGGGCATTTGTGCCGGGAAAGGAGACAATATGTTGTTTTGTAGCCGTTTTAGCATTTTAGTTTTGGTTTTTGCAGCTCTGCTGGCTCAGCGTGGGCAGGCTAAAGCCTTGTCTGGCGAAGTTCTCATAGAGTTTATCAATTCTAAAGACACTTCACGCCAGCAGGCCATCGCTTATGTACCCGACCGGTGTATTAATTCCCCTTGCCCTCTTTTAGTTGTGGCCCATTATATGGGTGGTAACCGTTTTACTGCCAAAGGTCTTAATTATCATGCTGAAGCCGAAAAACGGGGATGGATGGTGGTTTGCCCCGAGCTACATGGTCTGCGTTCTAAAGGGGAGACGTCCATGGCCGCCCTAGTGGCTCAGTACGATGTTATTGGCGCTATTAATTACATGAAAGCCAATTATAAAGTTGATGCCGGGCGGGTGTATATGGCAGGGCGTTCCATGGGCGGTATGCTTACTCAGATAATGCTGGCCAAGTTCCCCGATATTTTCGCCGCCGGGGTGGCAGGTCAGGGTATATCTCACTTAAACCAATGGGTAACTCAGTCTCCCAGGTTTTTAGATCCTGTAGTGGCAGAGTGCAAACCTTACTTGATTAATCGGTTTGAGTGGGACAGGCGCTCCAGTATTTATTACGCTGGCAATTTTAAATATTCACCTCTTATTTTGTGGCATGGCACTAACGATACCTGGGTGTTGCCTGAACAAAGCGAAAATTTACTCAAAGCCATTAAAAAGCGTTACAATTACCAGCCGGAAATACGCTGGCTGGTGGGGGCCCCCCATTCAGCGGCCAATTATCCTGCATCCTGGGTATGCGATCAGCTCATGCATTATGAGAACACCTAGGAGGGCGAAAGTAAGCTCTCAACAAGGTTCTATGACGAATTATCTCTGGTTACAGACGAATCCAAATCCTTTTTCTGGCTGGACTTAATCCAGCATAAATCTAAAGCTTTTTCTAAAGTTGATGCTGTTCTGGATTCTGTCACGCTGGTAGTATCAGCCCGCAATCTTAAAATTGTAACAGTAGATCTGCAAAAAATCCCCACCTCTTATCATCCCAAGTATTACAAAGCCGACACCGACGTACCCTTAAATCTGCGGGTTGTTAAGGGCAGCACTGTAATGGCCGAAATCCCCCTGCAGAAAAACAGCAAGGGTGCGCTTTACAAAAAGGGGCCGGTTAATATAAAATAACCGTTTCTAAATATGTTAATTATGAAATCAACAGTGTGGTCTTTACTCTATCTATTTATCTGCTTTAGCAGCGTATATGGGGCTTATTTAAATGAGGTTACCTGGATACTGTTAAAGGGTTTCGTCTGGCATCTGCGGATGTCAATGGTGATGGTTATCCCGATATTATTGTTCATAAAAAAAGTTACCTACGGTGAAAGCCCTGAACATTATAAAATCGGTTTAAGTAGCTATGTTTTTATTTTACCTAATAAAGGCTTGGTATAAAGAATTCAATTCTCATTATTTTTAGTTCTTTTATCAGAAATTTCATATCTCCAGCTTCTGTTATGGGAAAGCCTCTCCGGGCGGCGCTGAGCGAGTTTACCAGGGTGGGTTTTACCCATGACGCTTGACGGTGAGGAGAGGGCATTACCTGGTCTTCTCAAGGTAAACTGGCACCAGGTACTGCAATTTTTTAATTTTAGTCCATGGCTGATCTTCTTAACGCTGTAGGCGATTACTGTTCCTCCACCCAGTTCATGTTTCTGGATTCTGATCTTAAGGAGCATGCTGAGGGGTTGCTGCATTACTGGTGCGGCAAGGTGGGCGGTAATGTCACCAATCAAAAACTGGAATCAGCCCTTAAGGGCGCAGCCAAGCTCGATCTCCCTCTGGAGGTCCGCAAATCCTTCCCCCGGCTTTTAGAGGAGTTTTTTGAATATTTGATTGAAGCGGGTGTATACCCCGATGCCGAAAAGTGGCAGGAGTTCATTGGTCTTATAAAAGGTGAATATCTCACAAGCTTTCGGGTGGATGGCAGTATCAAAGGGGAAACTTTCAAAAAGAACTACACTGATGTGGGCCGTAACGACCCTTGCCCCTGCGGCAGCGGCAAAAAGTTCAAAAAATGCTGTATGGGCTTAATGGGTTGACTTAACCCTCAAGGCATATATAATATCTTTCTTCTATGGCCAAACCCAGGATAGTCAGCAAACTTGTTACCTGGGGCATTTATGACCGGTTCAGTAATGACTCCCGGGAGATGCCCCGTATTGAGACGCAGACTCATAAGATTCCAGCCAGGCTGGGGATAGAGTTTGGTTATGTGCTAAATATCAAAAAAGCCAAAGGCAGCAAGGTTATATTGTGTATATACCATCCTCCCTTTAAAGATGATGAGGGCAAAGTCATGCCTCCCTTTACCGGGGAAATGTATGTTAAAACCAATGACTGGGAATTTTACCTGGGTGACAGCATATGGGAGCCCGTTGAGGACAAAGTGGGGGCCTGGCGCATGACCGTGGAGCTGGCAGGCAAGATGCTTGCGTGCAAGATGCTTGCGTGCAAGATGCTTGCAGATGAAACTTTTAAAGTACTGCCCGAGGATGTGGCTAAAGGTATGGAAGAGGAAATATGAAAGAAGAAATTACCGGCCTTATCACAGCGCTCGCTGTGCCTTTTAGCTCAAATGGTGAAGTAGATAATGTCTCCCTGATTAAGCATGTTAAGTTTTTAGAGGAGCGGGGGGTCAGGCAGCTGCTGGTTAACGGTACCACAGGTGAGTTTTTTTCCCTGACTATTGAGGAACGGCGAGGGCTGTTTATGGGTGTAAGGCAGGCTTTTACCGGCAAGGTATTTAACCAGGCTGGCTGCAGCGGCCTTGGTGATACTATTGAGGAGGCCCGGTGGTCCCAGGCCAACGGGACCGATGCGGTAGTGGTTATTTCACCATACTACTTAGCTGGGGTAAGCGATGAAGGTATTATTAAATATTATCAGGCAGTATCTGAGTGTGTTACCAGTGTACCCTTTATACTCTACAATTTCACCAGGCATACCAAAGTTACCATTACACCCCAGATGCTTAAATCCATTAATCATTATGGTATAAAAGACTCCTCAGTAAATGTGGACTTAATTCCCGCTGCTGCCAGGTATTACACCGGCGGCGACTCAAAAATATTATCTACATATAAACTGGGCGCCAAAGGCTTTATAAGCGGTTATGCTAATTTATTACCGGTAAAGTTTGTGGAAATGGAGGCTGCTCTGGCAGGTGGTGACATGGGCAGGGCTGAGGCCCTTCAACAGGATATTTGCAGTATTTCAGAGGTGTTTGGCGGCTCTACCAGCCTGGCAAAAATCAAGTATGCGCTCTCACAGTTATTGCCTGGTTATAAAGATGTTGTACGGTTCCCCATAATGCCCGCTCTGGGTGAAGAACAACTTAAGGTTAAAAAACTTCTAAAGAATTTTCAGGGCTGAATGCCCATGCTGTCCAGTACTGCTTTTATATCACCAATGAGGTTATTACCTTCGTCATACCCCTGGGCCGAATAGCG
>CAZRWX010000095.1:0-12042 GCA_964603925.1 uncultured Bifidobacteriales bacterium
TTTTTAAGCCATCTTTAAAGACCTCAAAATACGAATATCCGGTTTTTTCGAGGAAATTCTTGATTCTAACCTTCTCCTCTGGCAGTAAGCGGAATATTGAATTATGAGATTAAATTAAAAATAAAACTGACGTTATCTGAAAAACGCCCCGGCACCATGATCATCACTACAGAAGAGCTGGACAGGGCACAGCAAATGCACATCAGCTCACAGCTCACATCTAATTTTACTACTTTTCGCCCATTACAGTCACAGAGGAGTATCCATGTTATCCTATCTTAAAAACGACATTCTTAAAATTGGCATAGAGAGCCTGGGGGCAGAGCTTACCAGCATTCAGTCCCTGGTTACAGGTAAAGAGTATATGTGGTCAGGCGACAAAGCTATATGGGGCAGGCGCGCGCCCATTCTTTTCCCTATTGTGGGCCGTCTCAAAGATGATCAGTACACAGTTGGCCGTGAAAAGTACAAGCTGGGTCAACATGGTTTTGCCAGGACCAGCGAATTTGCCGTTATTTCCCAGAATTATGAGGCCATCATGTACCGCCTCTCCTACAGCCGGAAAACACTGCCTCAGTTCCCCTTTCCCTTTATGCTGGAGGTGCTGTTCGCCCTTCAAGGTAATGAGCTGGCAGTGGGCTACCGCGTATACCACGAAGGCGAAGCCGCCATGCACTTTTCCATTGGCGCCCACCCTGGTTTTGCCTGCCCGCCTGAAGAAGGCCCCTGGTACCTGGAGTTTGATAAAGCAGAAACCGCGCCCCGGCATTTTTTAGAAAACGGCTTACTTACAGGCAAAACCCAGGATGTTTTTAAAGGCAGCAATCACATAGAGATTACAGCAGAAATTTTTAATCAGGATGCCCTCATTTTTAAGGGCCTCAATTCCTCCAAAGTCACTCTTAAATCCAATAATACCAGCAGGAGTGTTACCCTTACCTTAAACGACTTCCCCTACCTTGGCATATGGGCTAAGCCCGGCGCGCCTTATGTATGCATAGAGCCCTGGTTCGGCCTTGCCGATAGTGTAGATGCCACGGGCATACTGTCGGATAAGGAGGGCATTATAGCTCTGGAGGCCGGCAAAGGCTTCCAGCGCCAGCATAGTATACTTATCGATTAAGTGGTAGTTTTCACTAACCTCGGCGGTTTTTTTAACAGGAATATTCTGTTAAAAACAATTCACTTATTTACAGCCATTGGTAATCTCAGGTAATATCACTGGCAATCGAAAAAAACCACTCCAACACAAAAGCCCCTGTGAACAGGGGCTTTTGGGGGCAAGAGAAGAGTTATTGGTTTAGGCGCGAGATAATATCAAATCCAGGGTTCTGGCGCGGATAAACACTATTGCCCAAATACAGACAACTAAACCAAGTAGTAAAATATTTTTAAGCATAAGACTCCACCCTGTATAAATTGCCGATGGCGCGTTCCATTTTATCGGTAAAAGCATCTAAATCATAGTTCTTAATTACCAGGTCGGAATAACCCAGGGCTATAGCGTCCAGCACAATGTCCCGGCTGGCAACATGGGCGGTTAAAATTGCCGAGATACTTTTATACTTGGAAAACTTTTTAAGTACTTCCGCAAAGGAAAGGTCGCCTTTTTTAGGTACTATCAATTCGTGGATTATAATAATATCACCAGATACATAAGGCAGATGGTTAAGGGCTTCCCTCTCACTGGAGGTTTCAATTACATTTGTCAGCCCTATATACTTAAGGGCCCATACGGTAACGCGTCTTAAGGTGCCAACTTTATTTACTATAATAATTGTAGGTTCATTTCTATACATAAATACTCCTTTACCAACGCTTTGCAACACAATATCCATAATGCCGTAGGTGCGTCCCTGCCTGGCATTTTTCAAACTGCCGCGTAACTGGTTGTTCTCTTGCGCTCTACTTTATATATCGGGCGGTGATGTGATGAAGTTAACAGAAATCTTTTTCAATTAGTATGTTAAAATGTTAATTTGAGGACAATGAATCAAACGGAGGCTTTTTTTAGCGCAAGTAGACCAGTTTTACGGGCTTTTTTAGTTATTTGCGTTTACGCATCTTTTGCTCAGCCAACATCACAGATTAGGGCCATAGGCCCCGTGCGCAATATCTGTGGTATTTATGCTCCCAACAATCTGGGGGACTCCCTGGGTCTTATAATCTGGTTTCACGGCGGTATGAATAGCTTGAGGCAGGACAAAGGTAAGAGTGCCTACCGCATGATAATGGGCTATATAGATACCACCAAATATATACTGGCCAGCCCTTCAGCCTTTCAGGGGCAGGGCTGGCTCACAGCCCGGGCCCTTGATAATATTATAGCCCTTACCAGCTACCTGCTCACCACATATCCCATCAAAAAGGGGGACATTAACCTTGCCGGTGTATCCGATGGCTGCCTGGCGGTTACCGCCTACAGCCTTAACGCCTCCCACCCCATAAACCGCCGTCTTTTATTTTCCTCCTGGCTTAAACCGGTTATCAACCTAAAAGACCTGAACAATTATCCTCTGGTCAAAACCGGCACCTGGCACTTCTTCCAGGGCGGGAGGGACAGACTATATCCGGCTATACATACTAAACCTTTTCTTTATACCTGGAAGCAACAATACCCCAATGTAAACGTATACTGGTTTGAGGATGGCGAACACGACTTTTCATACTACGCCAATAACTGTGGGAGCCTTATCAGGGGTATATTAAAAAGGCATTGATGTATAAACTTGCTAATTGCCAAACACACGGGGCCCAGGCTTATCATTCTCGATATAATATTTAAGGATACCCCTTAAAGTAACAATACCCTCAACGCGCCCCTCTTTGGTTGCGACAGGCAGGCAGGATACACGTTTACTCAACATAAGCCTGGCTGCGGATTTTACATCTATATCTCGGGTTACAGCCACAGGTTCCCGGTTCATAATATCTTTTGCTTTTTTCTCCAGACATTTCCTGTCCTCCAGAGACTCTTTAGATGTTCCAATAGAAGGGCTTAACTGTTTTAAAAGATCCCGGTCTGAAATAACACCCAGAAGCTGATTAACGCCTGATACAATAAGGTGATGAAATTTGGCGGCATGAAATATCTCTCTGATTTTATAAAGGTTGTCGTCAGGAGCCACCGTGACCACATTTTTACTCATAATAGAACCAATATTTACAGTCATATCTTAACCTCATTACCTGAAACTCTCTATCTATATTATATCATATATCGAGAAAATCGCCCATTATTAGGTATTACCAGCTCAGACGACATATTTTCACACAAAAAACTTTGAAAATTCCCATAATTTTGGCGTATAATAATCAAATATCAGTCTTTCTGCCATTTACATATTCCCAAGGGGGCCTTAATGAAGACTCAGGTAGCCGTACTCTGTGATAACGCCACCCAATACCAGAACCGCCTGTGTATACTGGGCACCTTCGACATTATAGAGGCCTACAAATTTCCGGTTACTAAATCACAGTGTTCAGTGGCCTTGCAGTTTCTCTGGGCCAAATCCGAAGAGGGTTTCCATAATATAAAAGTTAAGTTTAAAAACGAGGATGGCCAGCAGACTATGGAGGATGTAGCAAGTATCGTTAATGTTATAGTCCCCAACGGCACCTACTTTTCGGCCACCAATCATATTGTACATCTCCAACAGCTTACATTCCAAAAACCGGGCACCTATCTGATAACGGGCCATATAGACGAAAACTGTATGGCCGAGATACAACTACAGATTGTACTGGTGGAAGAAAAAGGTTAATATAAATGTTAGGGCATCATCCAATCAGTAGATATGCGCTTAATCACGTATCTATTGATTGTATTTAAAATTATCCCCTGTTCCCCAGTACAACCTTCTGTTCCCCCGCTTCCAGGGATACATCAAACGCCCTGCCTTCGTAAGCAAACTTGTATATACCGGATACAGCAGCGCTGGCAGTGGCAAGTGTAAGTTTGCCGGCCGTCCACTCAATATTAACAGTTACATTACCCCTGGCCTTAAGGCCCCGGCAGGAGCCTTTGGCCCACGCTGCGGGCAGGGCGGGCAACAGGTTGATAACGCCTATATGGGACTGCAGCAGCATCTCTGCTATAGCAGCAGCAGCACCAAAGTTACCGTCTATTTGAAAGGGCGGATGAGAATCAAAGAGATTGGGATACGTAGATTTTTTTAAAAGCTCGTTTAAGTGAAACCAGGCGGCTTCACCATCCCACAGCCGGGTGTAAAAATTGATTATCCAGGCACGGCTCCAACCTGTGTGGCCGCCGCCGCTGGCCAGGCGCATGTCCAGGGTAACGCGCGCGGCCCTGGCAAGTTCGGGCGTTTGTTCCGGATGGATATGATCGGCCGGGTGCAGGGCAAATAAGTGAGATATGTGACGGTGGCCCGGTTCTATTTCCTCATAATCTTCCGGCCATTCCATAATTTGACCATGGCGGCCAATCTCCAGAGGCGGAAGTTTGGCCATAACAGATTTGAGTTTGTTTTTAAAACCAGCCGAACGCCCAAGAATATCGGTGGCCTCCATTACGGCTGTAAAAAGACTCCTGATTATGGCATTATCCATAGTGGGCCCGGCGCAAATAGTACCCTGCTCCCCCCCCTCCAGTACATAAGTATTTTCTGGTGACACCGAAGGACAGGTAACCAGACGGCCATTTTTGTCCTCCACCAGAAAGTCTATAAAGAACTGAGCGGCCTCTTTTAAAGTATCATATTTACTATTTAAAAAAACTTCATCCCTGGTAAAAAGAAAGTGTTCCCATATATGCAGGCACAGCCAGGCCCCGCCCATGGGCCAGTAGCTGGAAGCGGAATTGCGATCCGTAGGCCAGGTGTCAAACCAAAGGTCGGTGTTGTGGTGACACACAAAGCCCCCGCACCCATACATTTGCCGGGCGGTGAGGGTGCCTGTAGACCTGATACCTTCCACCATATCAAAGAGCGGCTCGTGGCAGTCTCCAAGAGCGCAAACCTCCGCTGGCCAGTAGTTCATTTGCGTATTAATGTTAATAGTGTACTTACTGCCCCAGGAGGGGGAAAAACTGTCATTCCACTTACCCTGCAGGTTGGCGGGCAGGCACCCCGGCCGGGATGAACTTATTAAAAGGTAGCGGCCATAATTAAAAAAAAGAGCCTCCAGCCCCGGATCGGGTTGACCGCCATTAAGCGCCTTAAGACGCGCATCTGTAGGAAGCTGGGATGTATCATGGTTGTCCTCCAGACTAACAGCGCATCGTGAATAATAGCCTTCATAGTCCTTGATATGATCGTCCAATACGGACTGCCAGCCCTTCTCTGAAGCCTTTACCATAATGCTCCTGCTGGCGGCAGCTACATCCTTTTGACGATAGGAAGTGGCAGCGCTCATAAATAGAGTGCAGGAAGAGGCCCCTTTTATAAAAATTGACTCCCCAATAACCTCTACCTCACCATTTGGACAAACAGCCTTAAGCACTGCGGCGAACTCAATACCCTTAAGACCGCCCGTGGCCCCATGCATCATGAGAGTATCTGACCCCAGCATTTGCATTTCATCAAAATGCCTGGTGCTGTACATTTTGTCCCCACGCTCCATACGCACCTGTAGGTTAAGACCTTTAGAAGATGTTGTTTTTATGTGGGCGGCAAAAACATGGTCTACAGCAGAGCAGATACACTCCCGCTCAATCTTATTGCCGCCTGATGTATAACTTACAGCCGCAATAGCCTTCTCCAAATTAAGAGAACGCTCATAATTAGATACATCCTCCTCTTTATAGTCCAGGTCGGTTACCAGTAAATCGCCCAAGGGTTCATAGTTGCGCATAATGGGAGGCACACCGGTAAGGGCCTCACAGGTCAACTTTTCAGCCTCCCCCAGGCGGCCCGATAAAACCATTTCCCGAATTTGGGGCAGCTTCTTAAGAGAGGTTTTATTCTCCCTGGACCTGGGGCCGCCATTCCACAGGGACTCCTCATTAAGCTGATAATGCTCGGTATCCGTATTACCAAAAACCATGGCTGCCAGACGACCACTGCCTATGGGCAGAGCGCTGTTCCAATCGTCACCTGCAGGAGCTGTATACCAAAGGGTATGTTGGGTGGAGTATTTCATAATTTTGCCTGACTTTTAAATTATTTGACTAATATAACAGGTTTGGGGTGGATGTTAAAATATGGCGGAAAGAATACTTCAAGCTAAAACTGCTGTCGGACACAAGCTTTTGTCTGATGAGCATTCTCACATCCTTCGTCTCTCCTTCGATTAAGCCTGTCCTGAGCCCTTCGACTGCGCTCAGGACAGGCTTAATCGAAAGGCTCAGGACACGCTATCAGGATGACAGGTGAAACACGCTCCATCAGTATATTAGCCGGTAATTTTACCGCCTGACCATTATGGCAAATACATGCGGACTTCCACCGGCATTTATGAGGCATATATACTGACCGCTGGGTAAACCCGGTTGGGTTACTCCCAACTGGTATATAGCCTCCTGTCTGCCGGGCGCAAAGGCTCTGGCACCCAGGTTTTTACGAAGTTTGCCTTCCCTGGAGTATATTTTTACACCCACAATCATAGGCATATTAAGGGTTAATCGCAAATAAAGGCCATTGCCAGTTATAACCGGAGCATATACCTGAGCCAGGGCGTAGTATGGGGCAGGTTTCACTTTTAAATAACCAGGCCATATTTCGTATTTGGCATTACTCCCCCCGGAGTGATTGATGACAACCATATCTTCCATATCAAAGGAGACATTTTCCACATTGTTATCATGATGCAGTGTGGAAGATGCCGAGGGCCCAAGCCCCCCGACTTTAACTGTCAAAGGCTCCAAACTGCTTATAATCAGCCTGGCAAAGCCATCTTTCATTCTGAAGATAGCATCTGTGGGTATGGAACTTTTCATTATAACCCCATCAGGTCCGCCTAATAGTGTACCATTCACCATAAAGGCCTTAGTCATGGACCCGCTTTTGGCCTGAATTATAAACGCATTGGCATCAGCATGATACACACCGTCTGAGACCATACCTGTATCGGAGGTTCTATAGCCCACCACAATATCAGGAAGGGTGATAGAGCGCCCATTGTTAATAGTATTAACAACTGCCTGATAAGCCGGGTTCGCCGCATCTGACGGGGTCAAAACAGTACAGAACCTGGCCGTACCTGTAGCCTCACTGGTTACTCTTAAAAATGGATACTGCTGGGTATTGCCGTCCTCCTGGTGAAAGTCCGCTTTGGCGCTAACGCCTGATGGATAGGCCATGGTTATATCCAGATTAGCTGAATCCTCAGAACCAGGCCTGGCCAGGAACTGATACTTACCCTCCGAAAGTACTTTAACTTCATGGCCGTTATTATCGGTTGGGTTGTGGTTATCTGTATGCAAAAGCCAGTGATAGGTATGCTTTGCACTACCCCCGGCAATTTCATCCATAACAAGCATATACTTTTTATCTATGAATAAAAAATCCCTGGTGGAAACACTTACAGTATCCCCTAGTGCGTCATACATGGCTTTATTAGATACCCGCACAAAGTCTATATCGTCGCTCATGGCATAGCTTAAGACAGAACCATGCTGAACCTTGCCGCCCACGTGGTCGGGGTTATTACCGTCGATGAGTATAAGGTTGTGGGCCTCCATGGTGGAAAACCAGCCCTCATAGCCATTATCCACCACCAGACGCTCGCCATAGGCGCTGAAAACAAAGCTACCCTGGTCGTTGTGACTGTGTGTGCCGTCTATGCCGCACTGGGTGTAGAAGTATCTGGATTTGGTATCGGCAAACCCGGAGCGAAAACTGGCACGGCCAGCCACCGGCCACACACGGGAGAGAGGAAGATCTTCCAGCGGGGGCTTTGATAAGGTGGGATCATAATATATCAGGGTTAAAGGCAGCTGGAGATAGGCACCACCGGTTTTATAGGGGAAACTGGTAACCGCTCCCGACCCCGATATCATATCCCAGGAGGTGAAACCGTAACCATTGCCAAAGTAGGAGGCCAGACCCAGGACCACATTAGGAGATATGGCGCTGGGGCTGTTATCATCGTCAAAGGGTGTGCGTCCAGAGCGGTTGGGCTCCATCATATATATGCTCCATTCCAGAGTTTTGGAAAATAAAGAATCCCTGTACGTCATAAGGTCTGTGCCCTTATTGCGCTTAAGAGCCAGAAAAAATGGCAATATATTCTGCATACCATAGTGATAGTACATAAAGCTCTCGTAATATGGGCCGTCGGGGTTAAAACTGAAATCAATAAAGTCCTGGCATAAAGATATACTCTCCTTAAGCCAGGCTGCAGCCTCCTCATCGGCGCCATCCACCACCAGTGCAGTAAGACCCAGGCCGCCGTGAATCACACCTGTCCAGTTATTGAGTGCCTTGGGGTCCACCCACCACATACCTTCATTAACGCTTTTGGCATGTATATAGTTGGCCTCCCTGCGCAGGGCCGCCTGTACCGCCTGACGTTCAGCCTCTGTCATCAAGTCATGAACCCAGTCGTAGGCAAGGGCCACACCTGCCAGCATGCCGCCGTTGGCCAGTTGGGAAAAATGAAACCTGGCCCAGGCAGGCCAGGCAGCCATTATTACCAGTTCCTCTACGCATTTTTTACCATAAGCGCTATCCCCGCTTAATACCCACGCAATAGCCAGAGTGGTTACTTCGTCGGCCCTGGCCCTGTCCCCGGCGGACCGGGTGCCAAAACGCTTCCAGCCATCTGTGGTGAGGTCGGTGTTTAAAAACCCTTTGGCCCCGGCCCATTTATTAATCAGGGCATTGTAATAATCGGCAATTACCGGGTCTGCCGTCATCTTCTGCCTTAGAGCCGCAATATCGGACTTTGAAAATAATAAACGGGGATGGACACCTGTTTGATATAAAACCTGAGCTGGTTTATAAATAGAGGCACCAGATACATAAAAAGGGCTCTGACCCCTGCCCAGTATTTTAAAAGAGATTTTACCCGCCGGCAGACCAGTCAAACGGAAATACGCCTGGTTAAGACCGTCATCACCGGAATTATTATAAATAAGGCTGTCTATAAACACCCAGCCCGCACCTGCGTTATAAAAAAAGTCACCGCCCCTGGAAACAGAACCGTCAACGGTACTAATTATGTAATTCCCCGCACTGGGGGTGGTAAAATCCCATGAAATATACTGGGAGGCAGTAGTAATAACGAAGTTCAAGGCCTTAACACCTGTAGCCTGCCCGTTATGTTCTCCAAATATATTGTCCATATCACCCATATCAGGCTCAGGGTCCCCTGAAGCGCTTTCCCAGTGCAAAGAGCCGAATTGGACGTTATCCACCAGACTACCAACTGCGTCAAAACCCACCCGAGATACACTCTGGCTTAGACAAACTGACGAAAAAGCAATAGTCAGGGTGAATAAATATATTGACCTATACACCTTATTCCCTGTAATTTAAACCCTGATTAGAATATAGCTGATTTAGCTGTAATATCAGCAATAATCAGACCTGAAAATGAATTCGCTTTATCATGGAGACTAAAAGCCGTTTAAACTTATTTAATCACCATGTTTACTAAATTATAGGTCTTGAAATTATTTAAACCAGCATTCCCAAACTCAGCAGCATTTTGCCTGACATTATTGCTGGTTTGTATAGCTGCATCAGCAAAAAAGCCACCTGCCTTTGCCGGTTTTCAGGGTAAAATTGTAAGCGCCGTCAATATTGAGGGCCTCAGGTCTACAAAACCACACATAGTTAAGCGGGAGCTCAGCCACAATACCGGCGACACCCTCAAAGCAGAAAAGTTTGAATCTGACCTGCGCAATCTGGAGAAACTTGATATTTTCGCCGAAATCAAGCCGGAATTAACAATCCAGGATGATAGTGTCGCTATAACTATCCGGTTTAAGGAGATACCTCCCGTTATTGTACACCCTACTGGCGAGTACACAGAGGAGAATGGTATCAGTCTTGGCGCAGGGCTGATGGCCACCAATATGTGGGGGCTCAATCATTCCGCTCAAGTCTCCTTTAAAACCGGTTTTGAAAGCGGCAGCGTCAGGCGGGTGAGCGTGGAGTACGAGGTACCCAGGCTATTTGGCAGTCTCATTACGCTGGGGGCATGGGCGGCCGACGAAAAGCGTGAAGATAAACTCAATGGTTTTATAGAGAATTACCGCGTGGGGCGCCTCAAATTATTTCATACCATTATCAGGAACAGCCACTATCTGCTTAAGTGGCGGCTGGAGTCCACCCTTGAGGGGGTGGGCGCAGATAGAGACTCTATCCTTATATCAGACCCGGTATGCCCCTGTGGCGGCATGGACATACTTCCCGGGCTTGGAGCTACTATTATTTACGACAGCCGTAACACCGGCGGCAATCCCAATAAGGGTATCTTTGCTGAAACTGGCGCTTATCAATACGGCGGTCCCATAGGCGGTGATATTAATTACGGGCAATGGTTTGCCGACATCCAGGTTCACACACCTGTAACTAAACGCCAACATCTATTATTCAGTCAACTGCTTACACTGCAATCAGGCGTTACAGGCAGGGGCATCCCCTCCTACCGGCTATTCTGGATAGGGGGAGCCAATACGGTGCGCGGCTATGAATCGGGCGCCAGGCAGGGCAAAAACCAATGGCTGGTTAACGCAGAATATCGGTATCTGCTTCTTGAGCCCATGCTCATACCACTGTTTTTATTTAACTGGTATGTTGATATGGGAGTGCAACCGGTGGCAGGCGTTGACCTGGGCACCGTGTGGGATGATAAACTGTCGGAATCCAAATGGCTGGAAGGTGTGTATATAGGGCTACAAATACTTGTACCCTATATACAGATGGGGAGGCTGGAGGTTGGCTTTACGCCGGCAGGAGCCCTGGATCGTGTGGGAGTACAATTCCACATGTCACCCCACACCAAGCAGGAGTTCCAGCGTTTCCGGCGACGGTAATAATTTCTCACTGGTAGGGACAGTTCATGAACTGTCCCTACCAGTGAGAAATTATTTATATGCCACACCCATGCGCTCAGCTACCTTTTTTAAGGGCCCATAGTTCTTTTTAATGGCCCCTAGAACATGATATTTATTCTGTACCTTAAAATCGGCATGGGTGGGAAAATGGCCAAGATCTTTTATAAGGACCTTAATCTCCGTTTCAATGTTTTTGAAGTCCTTCCAGTAACCATATGGTTGCCTGACAAAATCCTTAAACTGGCTTTTAGCCTCAATAAATTTACGGAACACCTCGGAATTGCCGCCATGGAATTTAACAATGCCTTTGTATAGTTTGTCCTTACCCATTTGCTGATAATCACGCACATGGGGAAAGGCGTTTAGTTTTTTAGTCATGGCGGTAACTTCTTTTTTCACCCTGTCCCAGGAGCGGTAAATATCCAGAGTATTATTACCGATCACTTCTTTTTTCATCATGCGTTCAATTTTCTCAAAGCTGTAATACTTTTTAATAGCGGTAAGGATATCCTCTCTGCCTAAACGCACCATTTCAATATTGGATGGCAGGTAACCCATTTTTTTAATAAGAGCCGAAAGCTCATTTTTAATATTGGACGCGTCTTGCCAATAGCCGTAAGGCTTACGTTTTGTTTTATTCATAACACTCCTTTAACAGGGTAATGACATACACTACCACAGCCTGGATAAATTACACAATGTAAGGGGCGCTACGACGCCGGAATACGCTTAAGGACCTGCCAAAACCCTTATGGGTTAATTTGATTATATCTCAATCTTTCCAAAAAATCCAGAAATTTTTGCAGAAATATATAATGGAACTCTTTTTTTAAGATTCTTGTGTAATTTCCCCGTTATAAAGCATAGACACACGGTTGGCCCTGTTTTTCCAAGCATAACGTGGAACGTAATTTTATAGTACAAACCACATGTTATAGTTCTTTATTAATGCCCTGCATTTGGTAATGTCTGATGAGCATTCTCACATCCTTGATTCGACTACAAGTCCGCTCATCCTGAGTACTGAGTGCTGAGCCCGCTCATACTGAGCCTGTCGAAGTATCGAAGTAACGAAG
>CAZRWX010000096.1:0-6788 GCA_964603925.1 uncultured Bifidobacteriales bacterium
GAATTCTATAATTATTAGGCTCTTAAATGCAAGTTGGATTACTGAAGCCTTTATTTTTTAGATAACATTAGGGTAAAATTTATCTGCACATACAATTGATTTTGGGATTTATTAATATTAAAAGGTATGAATAATATCCAAAATACCGAAGAGATGACTCTGAAATACGCTGAACGTCTCACACCCGCCAGGCTGGAGAAGCTTGATAAAGTCATAAATCAGCGTACTCGCCATTTTACTCTGGTTCTGGAGGATTTAAAAGACCCCCACAATATCAGCGCCGTAATGCGTACCAGCGAGGTTTTCGGTTTTCAGGATATCCACATTATCGAAGAGCTCAATTATTACACCGTATCTAAGGCAATTTTAAAGGGTAGCTTTAAATGGCTGGACATTTACAGGTATTCCAAGCGACTGACAGCGCTCAAGCATTTAAAGCAGAAAGGGTACCAAATAGCCGTAGCCTCCAGCCGGACAGCCACCCCACTCTCACAAGTGGACTTACGCCGCCCCACAGCTTTTTATATGGGCTCTGAGTCCCTGGGCAACCACCCCGACACCTTAAAAGAGGCTGACATCCATTTTAAAATACCCCAATACGGCCTGACAGAAAGTATGAATGTCTCAGTTTGCGCCGGTGTTCTTTCTACCCATTTGGACCTCTGGCTTACCGCTCAAGGCAGGCAGAAATATACCATTTCAGGTGAAGAACAAAATAAATTGCGCCTGGATTTTTATCAGCGAAGCGCTTTAGGTGTAGAAAGGAATTCCCCCATTCACTTTGTGGTAAATAAGAAATATCCTCTTTTTGCACTGAAACCCGCCCTGTCCAATAATGGTAGTCCCGAATAATGTCACAATTCTCGAAATCTGATATATTTTTTTACATTTTCCCCAAATCGTAGAATTCATCAACTTAAAGAAAAGGGATCACTATGGCATCAGCTGATACCGGCAAAATCACTCAAATACAGGCACCTGAACTCAAAGCCCTGAATGTACCATCAAAGTTGGGCAAAGCTCCCGCTGGTCAACCTAAGTATGGGCGCACAGTCCAGACAAAATCAGGAGATGACATCGTTCTAGGTGACCCTGATATTACCCGTGGTTTGGTTGCTCTTATGGATCAACATGCCGTTGACGGCGGTGCCGCCTGTCACTGGGGCGGTCCAGCGGCTTTTGCCGAAATTATGAGCAGTATACATGGCGTTATGTTCAGCGTTAAAGACCAACCCTGGCACCATGCCTACAACTTCATAAACGATGCAGGTCATACCGAGAATGGTGTGTACGCCCTGCGCGCCAATCTGGGGTTTGACGGTATGACGTTTGAGGATATAAAAGGTTTTCGCTCTATTAAAAGCAAATTCACCGGTCATGGAGAGTCCCACCTCAATCCTGAAGGCGTGCTCATGAGTAACGGCCCTCTGGGTTCCAGCCTGCCGCAGGCACAGGGCCTGGCCCTGGCCGATAAAGCTCTGGGCAGGAGCAGGGTTACCATTTGTACACTTTCCGACGGTGCTGCTATGGAGGGTGAGGCCCGTGAGGCCCTGGCCGCTATCCCCGGGTGGGCTTCTAAAGGCAAATTAAACCCCTTTGTGCTTATTATTTCAGACAACAACGCCAAGTTGTCCGGCCGCATAGACGAACAGGCCTTCAGTATGAAACCCAGCTTTGATGCTCTGGATTCTCTGGGCTGGCGGGTTACAAGAGTAGAAAAGGGTCATGATTTACAAACCGTATTTTCTGCTATTGAAAAGGGTATTGAAGCGGCCAAAGCTGATGACAAGGCTCCCGTTTGCATTGTAGTAAAAACCATCAAAGGCATAAGCGTGCAGTCCACCGTAAATAATGCCTCCGGAGGCCATGGTTTCCCGCTTAAACCCATGGATGGCAAAATTACCAGCTTTGTTGAAGAAATTTTTAACGGTAACCCACCCGCTGAGCTAAAACAATGGGCGGAGGAATTAGCCAATACTCCAGCCCCGTCCAAGTCCTCTTCCGGCAGTGTTCCCAAGGGCAAAATTCAGGTTGGTATTTCCACCGGTGCCATACGTGCCGTCAAAGAGGGCTACCCGGTTTATTCCATTTCCTCTGACCTGCCAGGTTCTACCGGCATGAGCACTTTTCAAAAAACATTCCCCGACAGGTCTCTGGATGCGGGTATTGCCGAGTCAAATATGATTAACGCGGCCGCCGGTGCCAGCAAGGCTGGGCTTATTCCCATAGTAGACACCTTCGCTCAGTTTGGTGTCACCAAAGGCAACTTGCCAATCACCATGGCCGCCCTTTCACAGGCACCCATTATCGGGGTATTTTCCCATACAGGCTTTCAGGATGCCGCCGACGGCGCCTCACACCAGGCTACAACCTATGCCGCAGCTACGGGTTCTATACCTAACACAATATTGGTATCGCTTTCCTGCGCAGATGAGGCCGATGCATTCACCTATCAGGCTGTAAAAAGGATTGCGGAGGAACGTCAATCCGGCAAAGACGGTGAAAGCGTCCTGTTGTTCCTGGGCAGGGAGGACTTCCCCAATTACTTCCAGGAAGGTGCCAGCTATGAATGGGGTAAAGCCCAGGTACTTCAGGAGGGTTCAGATATTGCTATAGTTGCCTGCGGCAGTATGGTGCCCAAAGCTATAGAAGCCGCTCAGTTGCTGGCAGAGGGGGGTATTAAAGCCACGGTTATTAATAATCCTTTTATCAACCGCCCCGATGTGGACACTATCGGCAAAGCGTTAGCAGCAGCCGACGGCAGGTTAATTACTATCGAAGACCATCAGGTTGCAGGCGGTATGGGCGCTCTACTCACCCACGCTCTGGCTCAGTCAGGTCTGCAGTTTAGGGTTAAGTCACTTGGTATCGGCGGCAAATTTGGTCAAAGTGCTTATATGGCTGATGAGCTTTACCAGAAACATGGAATGGACAGCAAAAGCATAGCCGAGGCCGCTAAGGGTCTAATAGGCTGATAACGTCCATTATATCAATTATTTTCAAAGCGGTACCTCTCCTGGTACCGCTTTTTTTGGTTATCGCCTCCTGCTTTTAACTTTCCCTCACCCCAGAATAAAAAAATTATTTTATTAACATGCAGACACCTGAACCCGGGCAGCCCCGTCGAAAATGGATCGGCGTACAATTTGACTGTTGTAATGTATACAACCGCGCTTATCAGAATAAGGAGGGTACTGAGTACAATTCCAGCTGCCCCAAATGCGGCCGCCGAGTTCGCTTTACTGTAGGCTCGGGCGGCACCGACTCCCGCTTTTTCTCCGCACAATAAAAAAGCCTCCCCGGAGAGAAGTTGAATTAAATGTTTTGATTTGCCCAATGGAGGGCAAGGAGTTTGTCCTGTAGGGCCAGTTCATGAACTGGCCCTACAAGGACCAACGAGTAATTAAAATCTTCCTTTTTTCCACTTGGCTTTTTTGCCCATCTCCTGCTCTATACGCAGAAGCTGGTTGTATTTACATACGCGGTCTGTGCGGCTTAAGGAACCGGTTTTAATTTGACCAGCGCCTGTGCCTACTGCAATGTCGGCTATTGTGCTGTCTTCTGTTTCACCAGAACGATGGGAGATAATTACACCAAAGCCGGCCTTTTGAGCCATTTTGACTGCTGTAAGAGTTTCGGTAAGTGAGCCAATCTGATTAACCTTTACAAGAATTGCGTTGGCAGCCTTGGTCTCGATACCGGTTTTAAGCCGTTCGGGATTGGTGACAAACAGATCGTCGCCCACTGTCTGGACCTTGGAACCGATAGCGGCTGTAAGAGCCTCCCAACCCTGCCAGTCGTTTTGGTCCAGACCGTCTTCAATGGAATAGATGGGATACTTGGCGCAAAGATCTTTATAAAACTTAATGAGCTGATCGCTAGAGTAGGCTTTGCCGTTAGATTTTTTAAATACATACTTGCCCAGCGTTTTATCATAAAACTCTGACGAAGCAGCGTCCAGGGCAATTTTAATGTCCCTGCCAGGTTTGTAACCGGCAGCAACAATAGCCTTCATGATAACGTCCAGGGCGTCATTTGTACTTTTGACAGAAGGAGCAAAACCGCCCTCATCCCCAACAGCGGTGGAAAGCTTGCGCTTTTTAAGGATAGACTTAAGAGCATGGAAAATTTCTGTGACCCAGCGGAGACCCTCACTGAAGCTTTTAGCGCCAACTGGGGCAACCATGAACTCCTGGATATCTACAGGGGCGTCTGAATGGGCGCCGCCGTTTAAGATATTACACATGGGCAGAGGGAAGGACTGAGACTTATTGCCGGCAATTTTGGCGATATAATCGTGAAGCTCCATCTTTTTGTCTTGAGCAGCAGCTTTGGCAATGGCCATGGAACAACCCAGTATAGCATTAGCGCCGAGTTTGGCTTTATTTTTAGTGCCGTCCAGCTTGAGCATGAGCTCATCGAGTTGCTGCTGTTTGGAAGGATCTTTGCCTTTAAGGGCCTTGGCCAGAGTTACATTTACGTTTTTGACAGCCTTGAGCACGCCTTTGCCCAGGTAGACTTTTTTGTCGCCATCGCGAAGCTCACAGGCCTCATACTCACCTGTGGAAGCACCTGATGGTACCGCCGCGCGGGCCATAATGCCGTTAGTGAGGATAATGTCTACTTCTACAGTAGGGTTGCCGCGTGAGTCCAGTATTTGACGGCCGATAACGCTTTTGATGTTTGCCATAAGTTCTCCTGAATTATTAAATGGACGCCAGTTTAAGGACTTTTCCTTAAACTGGATATTTGATTGCCACGCAATCAAACAGATACTTGCAATGGGCAGGAATATACTAAATAGCCCACCGGAATTAAAATTCTAATATCGGAGTCTGCAGGTTTTATATTCCATTAGAACATAAAGCTAGCTTTAATCTGCCGATGGAGCGTGTCTGATTAGCATTGGAAACGCTCATCAGCTCTCATATTTGTAAAAATGCTCATCGGGCATTAATACAAAGCAGGTGGTTTATTCAGTTTGCCTCAAGATGAAGTTTTTATTTAAGATATTCCGGCTAGCCCTTGTTCCATTGATGGTTACAGCTGTACCCTTCTTATATTACGCCTTCTTCACTGCCTACATAACCACGGATAAAGACAAAATATATGTGTATTGTACCGCCGCTTTGGTTGGCACACTTATTTTCAGATTTATCTTCGGCGCCCTGTGTAAAAAGTTTTTTATCAACAACGCGTTTTCTTTTGCTGAAACCCTGGAGCATGAACTTACTCATGCGGTATTCGGTTACCTTACGTTCTCTCCCCCTACCTCACTCAAAGCCACTTTAGGGTCAGGAGGAGAGGTTAAGCTCAAACATTATAACATCCTGGCTGTCCTGTCTCCATACTTTTTTCCCTTAGGCAGTTATATATCTCTTGGTCTGGGGTATTTTATTAAACCCGGCCTGCAGCATTACTGGAATGCTTTTACATTCATTTTGCTGGGAAATTTTTTATACCGCCTTATGCTGGAGCTGCGCTTGTATCAGCCCGATCTCAAAATTTACGGCAGGCTCTTTTCAATTTCTCTTATCCTTATACTGCTATTATTCAGTATGGCCGCTATTGCGTTTTTTACCGGAATTATGGGTTGGGATTGGCTTTTTTCTGCTAAAAACCAGGTTATGGGGGTTTTGATTGATGGATTTAAGTAATTTATTTATTAACACAAAGTCAAAGACAAAGCTATGAAAAACTTTACATCTTACATTACTAAAAGATTAACAAAAGTTTTACCCTTTTTCCTCATGGTCTTTTCCCTGCCTATACAGGCTGAGGACATTATCTACCCCACACCACAGCTTTGCCAGACAAGTTATACAGATCTTAAAGACCATCCCAATCCCAGCAAAACTTATAACGAGTTCTGGACTTATCATCTTAACTTAAACAGCAAAATACAGGTTCTGTTAAATTACTCCCGCGCCAATGTTGGCGGCATTAAAGACCCAGTATGCGGCTCAGACCTTTCCATCATCGGTTTCAAGAGTAAAAACTACTCTGTAGCCAGGGAGTACCCCAAGGCTAACTTTAAATTTAATGACTCCGTTCAAGGCCTGAATGTTCATGAGAACATCTGGTTCAAGGGCCACTTGCCCCAAAACCACCAAACATATTTGTATACCGTTAAAAACGGCATCCGTTACCTGGTAGATTTACATTACAGTGATATTGCCCCAGGCTATACCATGGGCTCCGGCCAGTTCAAGCTTGGGGAGCAGAATGTGGGTATTTTTATTCATATCCCCAGAGCCAGGGTCAAGGGTATTATTGCGGTTAATGACGATACCCTCAAGGTGGAGGGCACTGCATATATGGATCACACCTTTCAAACCACTATGGGCCCGGACCTTGCCGAGTGGGGGTTCCGTTATCAGCGCCTGGGTGCCAAAGCCCATGTATCCTACATTATACAAACACCCAAAAAATACGGCCACAAACTTATTGGGTTCGGGCTTAAGGAAACTGACCAGGGCTGGCAGCTTCTAAATCCCATTTCACTGGTTGTTAGTGCCCGTAAAAAAGCCAGGAGCATAAAAGTACCCACAGATATGACAATAAAATATGAAGGCACCAGCGACCATCTGGAAAGGTCTGGAGATTCCCAAAGGCTTTCGGTACTTAATGAATTTTCCGGCTTAACCAAATGGGCTGTTAAAAATTTCATGGGCGGAGAAATTATTTATTTCCGCGGCCGCGGCCTCCTGAACGGGGCACCAGCCAACTACAATATTTTCGGTATCCAGGACTGAGTATGCGCCAAAGGGCGCAACTCGAGCATTTAC
>CAZRWX010000096.1:6888-11905 GCA_964603925.1 uncultured Bifidobacteriales bacterium
AGGGCGCAACTCGAGCATTTACCTGTAAATGTTATGTGGGGTTGTATTACTTACCCAGTAATATACGCCGGCTCAGGCCCTCGCGGGTGCCGAACCATACCTCACTCTGGCCTGCAGGCATAATGGATAGCACCCGTTTACTGACCAGCCCCGCGGAGGTGCTTTGCTTTGTGAAGGACACCCATTGGCCATTTTTAAAAAGGGCTGCACCGCCGCGCAGACCAGCCCATAGTTCGCCTTGTGGACCAGGTGTTAAATCATAAACAATATCCCCGGGGATACCCTTATTGCTGGCAGCTGTAAAAGAAGACCACTTGCCTTTATCATTAAGAGCTACACCCTTTTGAGTGCCAACCCATAAACTATCGCTTGTCATTGTAAGACAAGTGATATAATTATTGGGAATACCGCCTTTTGTAGAGACTTTGGTAAAAGGCGTATACTTGCGGCCGTCAAACAGGTATAAACCAGACTTGGTACCAAGCCATAAACTACCGCTACCAGTAACTGCAAGGGCGGTAATATATTTACTCTCCATAAGACCGGAAATTTTATCGGCACTGTAAGAACGCCACTGGGAACGTTTGAGCTGGGCAAAACCCTGTTGAGTGCCCACCCACTTGTCGTTATGGCTGTCAATAACTATTGCCATAATTTTATTATCGGGCAGACCGCCGCCAGTACTCTCAACTGTGTGGTTCTGCCAGGAACCATTTGAGTACACACTAAGGCCGCCCATAGTACCAACCCACAAGTCACCGTATTCGTCTTCTGCCAGGCTGGAGATAGTGTCATTGCCAAGCCCGCCATCTGTACTGGCAACAGTATGCAGCACCCAGGATTCACCACTGGTCAAACCCGCCAGCCCCTCCTTTGTTCCGAACCATCTATCGCCATTTTTAGCAATTATGATGGCCGTAATCTCCTTATTAGGCTGGGACTCACCATCATAGAAATGCCATTGTTGCCGGGTGTTACCCGCACCCAGAGTCGCCAGCAGACAAACTAGAGCAGATATAGTACCCCAATTGCTGATTAATAATATTTTGGTTATCATAAGGCTCCCGATTGATTAAATCAATTTAACAAAATAAGACTGGAACCGCCTTCATTTTACCCTCAAGCCCATATCAACACTGTCCCAGGCTGGCAAAACATCATTATCCGGGTGTGTAATATACCGGCGGGGATTCCACCAGTTTTCAAAATTGAGTTTAAGAGTATCTCCGGGAGTATAAAAGTAAACGTTTCCCCGACCATCGGCCTCACATATTGTATCCGCATCGGGACTTCCCATGTAAATGCGCTTAACACACATAAGGGGAAGATTCTGTTTTGAGTATGGTTTAAAACTCCCGTAAACCAATTTTTCGCTCCCATAATTTCGTTGAAGCTTTTGTATATAGGTAATACCGTTTTTCTTCCTGCTGTATTTTGGGTTCAAACCGATATTTTCTCCTGATACCATGGTATACACATTTTTATCAGCGGTATGAACCCAGCCCTTAACATAGCTTTCTAAAGCGTTGAAACTGGATACCCAGGCTGTATCTATTATCTCTGCTGTTCCCCGGGCATATTTTTGATAATCGAACTTAAACCAGGAGTTGCCCTGTTTAAGGCGGGTCAGTATTATATAAACACCCATGTCTGGTACATCCAGTAACCGGCCCTCCAGCCATTTATTTTCAAATGGTACATCAGCCAACAGCTGCCAGGTTGAGGGAACAACCAGGGGCCATTCAGAACTACTGTAGTCAGCCGTTGCCTTGTACCCGTACATAAAATTGCGGTATACGGCTGTATTATTTTCCTTCCATTGAGGGCCCGAAAACTCCAGCAGATTGGTTTCCACAAGACGTCCCCCCAGAGTATCTACTCTGAAAAACGCCGAACTGCTACGGGATATTATATCATACACCCAGGGGGCGTCATTCAAAAAGGCATCCCCGATAGTAACCGGGAAATTAGCCCCCTGATAAAACTTATACCTGCCGCCGGCGCTTACAATAAAGCCGGGAGCGATAAAATATATCTCCGGGGTAGTCTCTAAGCGCCCGTTTACCTGGTGTTTGGTTTCCATAACCGCTTCATAACAACATTGGCGGTTTTGAATAATATCCAACACCATGGATGGCACCCGATAGTTTAATACCGTAGAAAATAAGGCGATAGATGAATGCCGGGCACTTTCCTCCCAAAACTGCAATAAATTATCAGAATTTAAAGGAACATCCCCGGTTTGTATTCCAAAAAAGCTGGCTATGGCATCACTGCCAAGAAGGGATTTCTCCTGAAAAAATTGCGCATTACGCCTGTAGGGGCCCAGCCGCACAGACTGGTAGCTTTGAAAAGCAAATTTGATAGAGGTATAATCTAAAACACATTGAGCCGCGGTCTTTATCAAAGAATCCGAAGAAAATGTGTATACATTATCCAGAGCATGAAGAGTAAACCTTTGATAAACTTTAGAATTAAACTCAAAGAAACCAGACTTTAATATTTGGTGCATCTGTTTTAAAAGAAGCACATAAATAGGGCCTTTTTTATTATGCAGGATTACACCCCTGGCCTTTAAAGAATCAGCAAGCTGGGTAATTTTCCCAAGCTGCCGGCGATTTTCATAAATAAATTGATTAGTAAGGTAACGTGTGGTTTCAATCATAAACACATGATTCTCAGTTTCCTGAAAACTGAGAAGTAAAACATCAAAATAATGCTTTGGCTCCTGCCCCCATAAGCGCACAACATTTTTTAAAAGATGTACATAAGTATTATTGGTTAATAGAATACTGTCACCCTCAAACAACCCCAGTAAAGAAATACAGCTTAAAAGTGACATGTCGAAGTCCGCTCTGGGGGAGCCCGGCAAGGGAAGGCTGGTGCCTACAATAGACAGTGCCCGCATATTTTCATTAACTACATACCGCTCCAACCGCTCACCCAGTGCTTTCTTCTGCCTGAGGGGAGCATTACGATGAATCTCCAGCAAAGTAATCCACTCCTGAAATACTCGCTGCCCGGCATGTTGACTGGTCCACTCATGAACACCGCCATTTTTATGAATTCTGTTTTGCCAGGCCTTTAGGATAACGGGTTTATTGTGACTGGCATAATTAAAGCTTGAACCCCTGCCTTGTACAAAAAAGACCAGAACCAGTAAGGTTAATATTGCACCATTGCTGCTAAAGGAACTCCTGCCTGTGTTTGGGTCAGTGATAACCATTAGGCCCAATGTTCGCTATTTAACGGGAATAGTGTTCCAATATATACTTGACCACTACCACCGTAAAAAAGGCTACCGCAAACAGTATTATACGAAGTCTGCCCCTTTTATGGGAACCTGAAGCCATTTATGACGGCCCTTGCTCCCTGCCGGCTTTACGCAGGCGCTCCCGTTCTTTTTCTTTTTTGGCGTCTTCCTCTTTTGAAGATTTAAGCTGCGGAATGGAGTGGCGGTAAGAGTCGCCTAAAGGCCATTTTTTACCCTTATTCAAAAGAGTAAGGATATCTGTTGATTGAATGGCATCTTCGTTCTCGTTAAAGGTATTACATAAAGGACGTGTTTTCTGAACCAGACAATACTGGATAGCCTCTTTACTGACCCCGGCATCAGTGACCGCGACTTTAACCAGTAAATCGTGCTGATTGTGTTCCTCCCATATACTCCATTTTTCGCAGTCCCTCAACCCTTTACGCAAATTTTCGGCAAAACCAATATAAACAACCTGGTCCATAATTTTCCAGGTACGGAAGATGGTGTCCCTTTTACCGGTGAGGATCATATAAATACCCCCTTGATCGGTGATCTCATAGGGAACCTTGGAACTGGAGATTTTCCATACTCCCTTCCAATAAATGCTGACTTCATTTTCCGGCATAAAGACCTTAAGTTAACCTAACTATATTATAATTATCTTAAAAACTCAAAATAACATTTTTCTTTGTTTATTTACCGTTTTTCTCCCATTTCGAGCACAGCGTTTTCACATTTAGGCCACAGTGTCTTCACATTTCAAGCACAGCTTCTATAATACGCAACTGCTCCCAGGTAGCTTTGACATCGTGAGTGCGCAGAATAGCAGCCCCTTTAAGAGCTGCCAGCACTGCGGCCCCTATGCTGGGTTGAAGGCGATCGGAGGTTTCCAACCCCTTTGTCATGCCAATAAACGACTTACGCGACATCCCCATAAGGATTGGGTAGCCCAGGCTACCGAGTTTGTCCAGTTGGGCAATGAGCTGATAGTTATGCTCCAGAGTTTTACCAAAGCCGATACCAGGATCTACGGCAATCATGCTTTTTGACAGGCCTTTTGACTCTAACATTACGGTTTGAGTTTTAAGAAAAGACATGACTTCAGAAACCACATTATGATATTCAGGATTGCGCTGCATAGTTTCAGGCGTACCCTGTATATGGCATATGACAACCGAAGCATTGTTCAAAGAGCATAATTCCGCCATGTGGGGATCTGCTGTCATACCTGAAACATCGTTGACGATTACAGCACCGGCATCAAGAGCAGCACGCGCAACCCTGCTTTTACATGTATCGATAGAAACTGGAAGGCTAAAGCGTTTAACCGCCTCTCTGCAAAAAGGAATGACGCGTGAAATTTCTTCTTCTTCTGAAACAGACTGCGACCCCGGACGTGTTGACTCCCCGCCAATGTCTATAATATCGGCCCCTGACTCTGCCATCTCCTCCATGTGCCTGATACCAGCCTCCAGGCCGTTATGCCTGCCGCCGTCAAAGAAGGAATCGGGTGTAGCATTTTGTATACCCATAATAAGGGGCCTGGATCCGCCCATAAGTGACCCATTAACCTGCCACGGCAACGGTTGTATAGCCGCTAACGGCACACCCCAAACTTTGCTCAAATAATTTACCCCATAATGTATACCAATTCAGGACCTAAAATTCAGCTATTTTGTACAAAAACTAATTATTAGAAAGAATCCGCCTTTGGCGGAAAGTTCTAACAAACCGTTAGAATGGGCAATGCCCATTCTACTC
>CAZRWX010000097.1:0-11740 GCA_964603925.1 uncultured Bifidobacteriales bacterium
CTAGAAGCTAGATTTTAAAAGATATCAAGGCCGTTAAGACCCGGCAGAAACAATAACCCAAAAGATTACCAAAATAAAAAATAGAAAAAATTCCCATTAGATGAAAAACAATAAAATTTCACCGACGAACAAATATTTAACCGGCCGGGCAGGTTTAGCCTTTATCAGCCCATATTTGGAGAATAAGTAGGCGTATTTGCTCACCTATCAGAGCTTTTTTAAGACCTAAAAGGTAACGCCTTAAACAGACAATATTCGGGCTATGCCTGTCACTTTTACAGCCAGGAGGATACGAAAAACGCTGGTCCATAGCAAAAAAGTCGGCATATGGGGGCTTTAAGGTGGTAAATGGCCAATTTAGACAAAATAATGCCTATATTGGAAAACATAAAGCCATAATTTCATACTCAATGTCAGGATAATACGGTAAAAATGCAAAAATTCGATTTATGTATAATAGGCTGCGGCCCTGGAGGTTTTGCGGCCGCCATGAGGGCGTTGAATTTTGGCAAACGCGTATGTCTGCTGGAGACCGGCAGTATCGGGGGCAGCTGGATCTTTAACGGTGCCTTAACCTCTAAAACCATGTGGGAGCTGTCCCGTGACTATAGCATAGCGGCCAAGGTAGACAGGGGTTACCGGTCAGGGTCCTTAACCGTAGATTATAACGAGGTTCGCAATACTATAATCCAGGCGGCTAAAGAAAAGCAGTATCAGCTGCTCTCTCAAATAGAGAGCCTGAGCAAACCAGCTGCCGATGGCGGCGCCCTAACTTTTATACGGGGCAAGGGTACATTTAAAACCAATAAAATTATAGAAGTGGAAGATAAAAACGGCGTTTCAGAAATATTTGCCGAGGCCGCCATTATCTCTACAGGCAGCAAACCACGGGCCTACAACGGTATTCCCTTTGACCATGAGCGCATTATAAGCTCAGACGACATCCTTAATCTGCGTAAATTCCCAAAACGCATGATGATAATAGGCGGTGGCATCATCGGCTGCGAATTCGCCACTATTTTCAGTTATTTTCGTCAGACCAAAGTATATCTCCTGGACAGGCAGTCGCGCATAATCCCCTTTGAGGACCCGGACTTAAGCGAACTTATATCCCGTAACCTTGAAGATCAGAACGTCACCATCTACCATAACGCCATCCTGCGCGATATCCGCAAAAACCCCGATAGCCTGGAGGTGGTTATAGATTATGAAGACGGTCATAGCAAAGTGGTAGAGGTCGATATAGCCTTTATCTCCATAGGCCGCACTCCCAATACCGGCGATCTCAACCTTAAAGGCGCCGGTATAAGTGTATCCGATGGCGGTTATCTGCGGTCGAACAATAATTGCCGGATAAAAGACAATATATACGCGGTGGGTGATGTTACCGGCCGTTCGGCCCTGGTTAATGTCGCCGAGACAGAGGGCCGGTACGCTGTAAAGGCCATTTATGAGCGCAACGAATACCCTCTTAATTATCAAAACATGTCCACCATCATGTTCTTCCGGCCCGAGGTTGCCGCTGTGGGTTTAAACGAACAATTATGTCGAACCAAAAAAATACCTTACAGAGTGGCTTATGTAAGCCTGGCTATGGTTAACCGCGCCATTGCCATGCGCAATACCAACGGTTTTGTAAAGCTGCTGGTTACCAGGGAGGAAGACCCCAAAATACTGGGTATGAGAGCGGCCGGCCCCCATGCGGCTGATCTTATAATCCTCATTGCCCTGGCTATGGATCAGCAGAAGAGGCTCAATGATCTCATGCGCACCATACACCCCCATCCTTCCATGAGCGAGGTTCTTCAGGAATGCATGCGCATGTTAGTAGGTAAAAGTATGTATAAGCCCGAGGTATTCCCCGAATACATGCAGATTAGGGAGTGGGAACCACCACCGGAGGAAAAAAGAATTAGGAATTATGAATTATGAATTATGAATTATTTGAACTGGTTTTTACTAAATATCCTGTATAGTGCATTGCTCCCGTATGCGCTGCGCAGACAGCCACAACTGGGAATATACCTGATGCCAAAGTATTTGCACATCAAACTCTTTCTCATTTTCCAGTTCAAACCTTTAATGCACCCCGAACGCAATTTCATACCGCGCGCCTGAAAGGCTGCGCCATTTGTTGAATTCATAATTCCTAATTCCTAATTCATAATTTTAAGTCTTGCTTATGAAACTATTAGAAAACCCCATCATCATCTTCGACGGTGCTATGGGCACCAGCATTCAAAATATTAAAGTTCCCGACAGTGCCTGGGAGGGTAATGAGGGCTGTAATGAGCTTCTCAATATTACAGCTCCTGATATTATCACCGATATTCATAAAACTTTTTACGATGCCGGGGCTATAATTGTTGAGTCTAATACTTTTGGAGCCAACCGCATTGTGCTTGCCGAATACGGTCTGGAGGATAAGGTAGACGCCATAAACAAAGCCGGCATACAGGCAGCCCAAAAGGCAGCTGCCGGCCGTCCCAATACCTTTGTAGCCGGCAGTGTGGGCCCCGGCACCAAGCTGCCATCCCTTGGCCACATAGACTACGACACCCTGTCGGCCAGTTACAAAGAACAGATCACCTCCCTGATAGAGGCAGGCGCCAACGCGCTTATTATGGAGACCTGCCAGGACCTGCTGCAGGTTAAAACTGTGCTGATAGCGGCTTACGAAGTTATGGGGCAGCTAAAGTGTGAGGTGCCGGTATTTTTATCTGTTACAGTAGAGACAACGGGCACCCTGCTTGCCGGCTCCGATATAGCCGCAGTAGCTGCCACTGTCAGCCCCTTTCCTATTGCGTCCCTGGGCTTAAACTGCGCCACCGGCCCTGAGGCCATGCAGTCCCACATAAGGTACCTGGGCGAAAACTGGGACAGGCGTATATCATGTATCCCCAATGCCGGTTTACCTGTTATAGAGGGCGGCCAAACCGTTTACCCGCTTGGCCCGGGTAATTTTAGCCAAAGCCTGGCCTCTTTTGTAACCGAGCAGGGTGTGAGTGTAGTTGGCGGCTGCTGCGGTACAACACCACAGCATATCAAAGCATTGTCCATAATCCTGAAAAAAGCCACCCCCCTCAAGCGGGAGGTTACACCACAACCCCGGTCCTCCAGTATGTATCAGGCCATGGATATGCGTACACCCACACCACCTCTATTAATTGGTGAGCGCGCTAATACCAACGGCAGCAAAAAATTCAAGGAGCTGCTTTCAGCTGAAGACTTTGACGGCTGTCTTAATGTGGCCCTGGACCAGGAGAAGAAAGGCGCCCTTATACTTGACCTTTGTACAGCCTTTGCCGGCCGGGACGAGCTCAGCGACCTTACAAAAATGACCCGGCTGTTTGCCGAAAAGGTAAGGGCGTCTATGGTGCTGGACTCCACCACTCCAGACTGCATAGAGCAATGCCTTAAGCTTTATCCCGGGCGTTTAGTGGTAAACTCCGTCAATCTTGAGGATGGGGGCGCTTACCTGGACAGGGTGGCCTCCCTGGTAAAAAAATTCGGCTGCGCCGTTATCGCCCTGGCTATTCACGAAAAAGGCCAGGCCATGGGGGAGAACGAAAAAGTAGACACTATCCGGCGCATATACGACCAGTGCGTTAATAAACACGGGCTAAAACCAGGTGACCTTATTTTTGACCCACTTACTTTTCCTATCGGTACAGGCTCGGAGGATTTAAAAGACGCCGGCATACAAACCATTAACGCTATCCGCCGGATAAAGGCAGAAATGCCGGGCGTATTTACAGTGATTGGTCTCAGTAATGTATCCTTTGGTCTCTCCCCGGTCAGCCGCAAAGTACTTAATTCAGTATTCCTGTACGAGTGCACCAAGGCAGGCCTGGATATGGCCATTGTGGATATAGCCAGGATTATCCCCTATGCAAAAATACCTGAAGAGGACCGCACTGCGTGCCTAAGTCTTATATACAACCGGGAGCCGGAAAGAGATGAAGGCCCCCTCATGCGCTTCATTGCCCATTTTAAAGATACAGCCGACAGCAAAGAAAAAGACAAAAAAGAACTGGAAGCCGCTCCTCCCGAAAAACGCCTGGCCGGCAAATTAATCGGCGGGGACAAAGAGGGCCTGGAGGATGTCCTCACAATACTGTTAAATAAATATAAGCCGGTGTCCATCATCAACGATATACTTATACCGGCCATGAAAGTAGTGGGAGACCTCTTTGGTAAAGGGGAGATGCTTCTGCCCTTTGTACTGCAGTCAGCTGAGGTTATGAAACTTAGCGTGGGTTTCCTGGAGCCTTTTATGGAAAAGAAGGACAATGGCGTAGATAACAGCCCTAAAGTCCTGTTAGCCACAGTCCAGGGCGATGTACATGACATCGGCAAAAACCTGGTAGAAATAATACTCTCCAACAACGGTTACAGGGTTTTTAACATCGGCATTAAAGTACCAGCGGAAACTATCATCCAAAAAGCCAGAGAACATCAGGTGGACATTATTGGGCTTTCCGGGCTCCTGGTAAAAAGCGCCATTGTCATGCAGCAGTCCATGCCTCAATACAAAAGTGCCGGGCTTAATGTACCCATACTGCTGGGGGGGGCCGCCCTCACTAAAAAATTTGTAGCTCAAAGCTGTGTACCCGCCTACGACCAGCCCGTGGTTTATTGCGCCGATGCTTTTGCCGGCCTCAGGGCGTGCAGCCAATTTGAAGAAGGTAAACTTGCATCTACCACCTGGGAGGCCTCCATCGCCACACGGTCAGCGGTGGCCGCTAAAAAGAATGTGGAAATACTAAGGGATAACGTCCTGCCCCAAGTCCCCTTTATAGGGCTTAAGCATGTAGTGGATATAGATATCCAGAAGGTATTCCCCTATGTAAACGACCAGGCCCTGTTCCGCGGGCGCTGGGGTTATCGCCGGGCAAAGCTAAGCGCTGATGAATATAACGCGCTGCTAAATGACAAGGTTAAACCGCTTTATGAGAACTTAAAAAAGAGAAGCCTCACCGAGGGATTGCTGCAGCCAAAAGCTGCCTATGGCTATTTTAAATGCTACAGCAAAGGCGACAGCGTAATAGTTGAGGATGCTGGTAACCAGTATGAGTTTGCCTTCCCCCGGCAGGCCATGAGTCCCCACTTTTGTATCAGTGATTTTTACCACTCCAAAGAGGAGGGTGGAGATATTGCGGGCTTTATGGTAGTAACTGTGGGTGATAGAATTTCTGTGGAAATAAAAAAATTATACGAAAATAATGAGTACCATGATTACCTTATGCTTCACGGTTTCAGCGTAGAGGTGACAGACGCTCTGGCCGAATACTGGCACGAGGTAATGCGCATGGAGATGGGCATTAACGGCGACAGGCCCGATACCCTTACAGGCTTTGTAACCCAGGAGTATCAAGGCTCCCGTTATGGTTTTGGCTACCCCGCCTGCCCGGATCTGGAAGCCCATATCAATGTTTTCAAGCTAATTAAACCCGAATTAATTGGTGTAACTTTAACGGAGAATATGGAGATGGTGCCCGAACAAACCACCAGCGCCATAGTGGCCCATCATCCTCAGGCTAAATATTTTGCAGTGTGAGTTGTAAACAATGAAATACATTTGTATTAACTGCAGCTATATATACGACCCCCAAAAGGGAGATCCGCAAAACGGTATTGAAGCGGGAACACCCTTTGAGGACATCCCCAATGACTGGGTGTGCCCTTTATGTTACGTAGATAAGGAGCAATTTGATCCTTTGAACTGATGGAGGTTGTGCACTGGCAAATTATTTTTTTCACTATATTTTACCATATCACTGTATGGCTTGACTCCCTGCCTTCGCGGTGGCGCTTTGGCAAGGCAGGCGCCCACCATGACAGTAATTATTTTTCAAAGGTTTAAGCATTATGACCACAATACTGGACAAAATAAAAGAACGCCCCCTTATTTTTGACGGTGCTATGGGCACCATGATATACCAAAAGGGCGTATTTATCAACACCTGCTATGATGAACTGTGCCTCAGCCGCCCGGAGCTTATTCAGGAAATCCACACGGAATATGTAGAAGCCGGCGCCGACATTATAGAGACCAACTCCTACGGAGCCAACAGTGTTAAACTGTCGGAATTTGGTCTGGGGGAAAAGGTAGTGGAAATAAATACCAGAGCCGTAGAAATTGCCAGGACTTCTGCCAGTGATGGGCAACTGGTAGCAGGAGCGGTGGGTCCATGCTCCCAAAGTCACCAGCCTTTTGAAGATTCTCTGGAAAATACATACAAAATTGCTTTTGCTGAACAGTGCGAGGCCCTGGCCAAGGCCGGTGCGGACCTCATCTTACTGGAGACATTCCATTCCATAAAAGAGCTGGAACTGGCCGCCTCCGCCGCCAAAGATCAGCGCCTGCCTGTATCGGCCAGTTTTACGGTTAATGAAGAGGGCTTTACTGAAGACAACTTAAGTATTGAGGCCATGACACGCTCCCTGGTTTTAAATCCCAATGTAGACATTATCGGCATAAACTGCGGCACCGGCCCCGCGGGCGCTTACAGTGCTCTGGAGCGCATGGTTCACTTAAGCTCCAAACCCATAGTTGTTATGCCCAATGCCGGCTACCCCCGGGAGGTTGGGGGCCGCACCCTTTACCTTACCAGCCCCGACTACTTTTCTAAATACGCCAAGCGCTACATACAACTGGGGGCCAGGGGCATAGGGGGGTGCTGCGGTACCACTCCCGCCCATATACAAAAGGCCGCCGAGGGCATAAAGAATTTAAGCGAATACCGCCGCTTTGCGGATATTAAAGTCGTCACTGCCCAAAAGGGCAGGGAAAAGCCCATAGACATTATACCAATGGTGAAAAAATCCCCTTTTGCCGCTAAATTGGTTATGGGGCAAATGGTAACTTCAGTTGAGGTACTGCCGCCTAAATCCATTGACATGACTAAGCTTATAGCCAAAGTTAAACGCTGCCGGCAGGCGGGCTCAGACGCCGTTAATATCCCCGATGGCCCCAGGGCCAGCGCTCGTATTAACAACACCGTGGCCGCAGTGGCCCTGCAGCGGGAGACAGGCATAGAGGCCATACCCCACTTTTGCTGCCGGGACCGCAATCTAATGGCTATGCAGGGTGACCTTATGGGCGGTTTTGCTTCGGGCATTAATAACTTCCTGTGTGTAACCGGCGACCCGCCAAAAATTGGCGACTACCCCCATATGACAGGGGTATTCGATGTGGACGCTATCGGCCTGGTACAGATGGTTAAAAATCTTAACCATGGTTATGACCTGGGCGGCAATCCCATTGATTTACCCACAGGTATCCTCATAGGTGTTGCCGCCAACCCCAGCGCGGTAGACCTCAAACGGGAGCTGAACAGGTTCTGCAAAAAAGTTGATGCCGGAGCGGAGTATGCCATCACCCAGCCTGTGTTTGATGCAGATGCACTTATAAGGTTTGTCGAAGAAGTAGATAAATGCGGTAAACGTATACCAATAGTTGCCGGGGTATGGCCCCTGGCAAGTTTTCGCAATGCTCAGTTCATGGCCACGGAGGTTCCCGGTGTCAGCGTACCGGACATTCTGCTTAAACGGATGGAAAAGTGTACGTCCAAAGAGGATGCCCGCAAAATGGGCATTGACCTGGCCAGGGAGACCTGTGAAAAAATCCGCCCCTATGTGCAGGGCTACCAGGTAAGCGCGCCCATGGGTAATGTGGAGACAGCGCTTAAGGTATTGGGGCTGGCATAACATGGTTTCTTTATACGCAATGGAACCACTTATTAGAATGCAAAGCAGAGCTTTCCATTCTAAGCTTGAGCATAAAAATCATGGTTTTACTCGTCAGTTAAGGGTTTTAACCCTTATGCAAGGACTCTGCAGTACTGCTAAGTAGTTTTTCTAACCATCGAGATTTGTACTCTGTTAGATAATTTCTGGGATAGTTGGCTACATCCTCAGGTGGCTTAATGGGCGTAAAAGTGGTGGAGGGCTTTGTGGTTATACCATCAGGACCTGCACGCTGAATAATGAGAGTTAATTCATTAACATGTGTTAATAACTCTGGGGTTAGAATTTGAGGAGACCCTTCTTTTAGGCTTTTAACCATTTCTGCGATACCCAGTAACTTATCCTGATTATGAGTTTCCCTTCTACGTAACCAGTTGATAGCCTTTTGTTTTAACGTTCGTTTCCCATCATTACCTCTTTGTACTGCTTCAGATTTCCACCGCCTAACCAAAGGGACTTTAACACCACCTGCTCCAAATAATCGCCCCAGCCAGGGTTGGTTACGCAATGTGCTTGCTTTACGGGCATTGAGGCTAACAGAAGAAAATCTTTCTAGCCAAACAGGAGACTGGTAGCTGCAGTATCGATCTGCACATATTTCCCCCTCCTCTCCAATTATCCGCAAGCGATGATCTCTGGGTGCGACAATACTATTGGTGATACGGGCTGTAACACCGTTTTCAAAGTTCAGACAGCCAACAGAATAGTCGGGTGTATCGGCAGGTGAAAGTGGTGTATCGGTTTTATGCTTTATAAGTGCTTTGGAAAAAGCAGTGACTGATGTTGCAGGGCCAAACATGGCACAAATCCATATAAGGTGATACCCTGCGTGCTCAAAAGTACAACCTTGTTGGAATTCTTCAACATAAGGCCAAGGGGCTCCGGTAGGACCTTTTGCATCATGAGTGCTTGATAGGTGCACAGGGCTGTCATCTAGTTCGGCATAGATTAAAACAGGCATGCCAATAGCACCGTCTAGAACGGCTTTCCACATTGTACAAACAGAATCGCTGTATACATTACATGGTGCACCCGAAAAGGTAAGGTTTTTTTCTTTTGCGAGGTTGAATAGTTCACGTGTTTTTTCCACATCAGTGGTAAGTGGCTTTTCTGAATAGACATGTTTACCAGCGTTAAGCGCCGATTTAGTAACCTCGTAATGGGCGTCGATATTGGTAAGGTTTACGACAAGTTGTATAGATGGATCTGATAATAAATCGTCTTGACTATCATATACTTTTAATCCGAAAACTTCTCCAACCGTTTTGGCTCTTTTGGTATTAATATCAAAAACCCCTATAATATTAAACTCTGTATGGGCCCATTTGGTAGCCATGTAATAGTCAAAAACATGACCACACCCAATAAATGCAATATTCATGATGAATGGTCCTTATCCTGGATTAACTCACGAATACGATCGACTGTTTTGGCCACCTCAATGCTATCGGACAAAGGCATTACATCACTTTGTATAGCACCTTTTCTAATACAAGAGCTTACTTCTTCTGCTTGGTAGTGGTACCCATTGCCTGAATAATGGAATTTGTGATATTTACCCTGGTTGTGACTTGATAGTCCTATCAATTGAGCAATTGTGTGGGTTAGACTAAGTTGACGTACTTTTGTTTTCCAACCGAAAGAAAGAGAACTTTGACCCAAAGGATTGTGTTTTGAAATTTTTAGGCCGTATGGCCGGGCGATGGGACCATGAAACCCAATTTTTCCATGAGTGCCCATTACATGAAAATCATTTTGACCCCAGGCCCGGATGCTACTGAAAAAATTTCCGATAATATTCCCTGGATATAGGAGTTGGAAGGAAGCATCCTCATCAATCCCCGTTTCCCCTATGGAACCAATTGCTCTAATTTGATGTGGAGTTCCAAATAGCCATTGGGCAAGAGATAGGGGGTAGACACCCAGTTGTGCCAGGGCACCGCCTCCCATGCTTGGGTCAAATGTTTTACTGGATTTATCAAAAAGTTTCGAGTCTCCAAAACTACCAGATACCATTCGAATTTCACCGATGTCCTTTGAGGCTAATTTCTCTTTGAGTGCTTGGGCTGCGGGTAAAAACCGGGTCCACATGGCTTCCATGGCAAATACTGAATTTGCTTTGGCGGCCTCAGTAATTTGAGTGACTTCACTTGCACTTGTGGCCATTGGCTTTTCAATAAGTACGGGTACACCCGCCTCTATACATAATAAAGCGTGTTCAGTATGAAGTGATGGGGGGGTGGCAACATAGATAGCATCAGCCAATCCTGAGGTAGCTGCTTCTGCGTATCCTTCGATGGCTGTAGAAATTCCCATTCCATCGGCAAAATGTTGGGCCCGAGATTTGGACCTGGAGGCAATAAACTTTACTTCAGCATTTTTGGCTGCAGCTAACCCAGACACAAAATTTGCAGAGATAACGCCGGTGCCAAAAATGCCCCATCGAAATGGTTTCATTGGGCAAATCTTTCGTAGGTGCTAAGTGCCAAAGGCTGATTTCTATGAAACAAATAGAGTCTCCATATTTTGAAGGATAAACGGATAGGAATTTTAGGCGTCGTCTACATAGCACCCAATCTCAGATTGTAAGCATTGTAGACTCCTTTAAGCTCGATTGGCCACGCATGTTAAGCAATCTCGGTTGATTAGGCGTCACTTGCATATCAATTCCAACCCCAGGTTGCGGGCCAAGCAAGTTCCTTTAAGGCTCGCACTAGCTAAGCATTGTATGGCCTTGCTCGGTTCCCGAATCCTATTACAAGTAATTTAACTATAGTCCTAAAAATGGGCAATCAGAAGTGCATATTATGTTCCAAATGTCACATTAGTTGCACTAAACCGGTGCGTTATGCCTCATACCCTTACCCTGCCTGTCCGGCGTAGCCTACTAAAAAGAATATCGTAAAGCAGCTTTTTATTGGCAGGAATTCTAGTGTTTTGTGAATTTGGAATATTTCGCTTTAGAAATTCCGGTGATTTTTTGAATTATTTCCCAATCAAATCCATTTTTAAGCATCTTCTTAATAGTTTCCACCTTAGCTTTCTCGATACCCTTTTCGATACCCTTTTCGATACCTTTCTCGATACCTTCCTGAAAGCCTATTTCTTTTCCTTCTTTTCTTAATAATTCTGCAGTAGTCATACCTACCTCTTCAGCTTCTTCTGAAATCTCCTTTAAAAGGGAGATATAGCTATCAATTGGCATCTCCCTGCTTTGTAATATATATCATGATAACACTTTTAGAAACCGAATGCTACTTGATTTGCTTAAATCTGCCGATTTTTCGCTTAAAAGGGACTTAAAATTCGATTCGAAATCATTCTTGCTGAAAATATGTTTTAGAATACTGGTAGCTATGATCAAAGGAACCCGGGTAAAAAGCCCCCGTCTTATCTCTTCGTTACTATAAGATGAAAGGTCGGCTAAGAGATAATCAAATTCGGGGATAAAACTTTTTGTGGCCCTGTTTTTAAATCAATGAAAGTAAAGGGCAGCAAAGCAGTTTTAACATTTGATTATATGGGTAAAGGACTTATTGCTAAAGGCGGGGGGGCCTTAAAAGGGTTTGCCATAGCTGGGGAAGATGGCAAATACCAGTGGGTGTCTTCTCAAATCAAGGGTAATACTGTGGTTGTCAGCGCTAAGGGCTTGTCCAAACCGGTAAATGTCCGCTACTGCTGGGGGGATTATATGGAATGTAACCTGTACAATCAGGATAGCTTGCCCGCAGCGCCTTTTCGTACAGATTCTCCCTAATGATTGTCTCTGCTTATAAATGTTTTAAGGCGTCGCCCCTTCGATAGACTCAGGGTGACGTCTCAAGAATGCGATTTTATGCCGTCACCCTGAGCACCAATGAGTGTAAACTCATTGGTAGTTGAAGGGGCGATGGCGATAACGGCTGGTTTTTAGGTAATGACCATTTAGCCATAAGGCATTATCTATATTTTAGCTTTAATAAGGATGCTATTCTAAGCTATTTTTTTC
>CAZRWX010000098.1:0-1954 GCA_964603925.1 uncultured Bifidobacteriales bacterium
CCAGGCGGGAACGGGCCTGTCGAAAATGCTGGTAGCGCTGCGTAGCTTCCTTAAGACTGCTGAGTTTTTTCGTGGGAATTCCGCGGATGAACGTGCGCCCTGCCGAATTTTGGCTAAAAAAGTTTATTTACTGTCTGAGCTGCAGGCTATGAATTTGTTGATTTATTGACAAAAATCGTCGAATATCAATCTCCGGAAGCTATAAAACTCATTATGGTTGGGTTTTGCCACAATCTCAATAATTTTTCAATTAATCTTTATTAAGGATTATTACATGAGCGGGTCTATTTAATCTGTATCTGTCTAAAATACAGCTGTTAATACCGTCGTCGCTCCTTCGACTGCCAACTCCTTAGGAGTTGGCACTCAGGATGACACCTCAAAGTAATGCACTTTAGACAGACGCTAATCAGTAGACTCAAAAACATTAGATGCCTATTTAATAGGCATTGCCAGATAAAAGACCTTTTCCAGAAAAAAACTCAAAAAACCCGGTAACCCCTGGGTGTTAATATTGACTAATAATCCACTAAACTTAGCACTATATCTTGGGTTTAGGTGTCTTATTTTTTAAGATTTACCTGAAAATGGCCCATTAACAAGGAGATTTGAATGGACAACGACAAAATCAACAGCATTATAGACTTCGCCATAGAAGAGGAGCGTGGTGCCGCAGAGCTCTATAACAAAACCGCAGAAACTGTAACCGACAAAAGTCTGGTTGCCCTGCTTAAAGATATGGCCAATATGGAGCTGGGCCATGAGGCCAAACTTAAGGCTCTTAAAGAGGGTAAAATCGTCAAAATTGGTGAGACTAAGATACAGGATCTCAAAATTGGTGATTATTTGGTAGATGTAGAAATCAACGAAAACAGCTCGATTCAAGACATTATGCTGTTTTCCATTAAGAGTGAGATGAAAGCCAATGAGCTTTATACTCAGCTTTCCACCTGGTTTGAGGGTGAAGAAGAGAAGGCCCTGTTCCAGAACCTGGCCAATGAGGAGCTCAAGCATAAGAACGACCTGGAAAAGGCCTACGACGATTACGTTTATCAGGAGAATTAATACAATCCAGTTCAAATTACAGTTTAATCATCAGTTTAAAAGGAGGCTTCATGCCCAGGAAAAAACAGTCCACTAAAGAATCCAATGACAAACTTGTTGCGATTATGAAAGAGTGGCAAAAAGTTGAGAACACATCCATAGACTCTATCCGCAGCGGGCTTAAAAAGGTTAAGAACCCCTTGGTAGCCCAGGTCCTCAAAATTATCAAATACGATTCCACCATGCATCATCATGTTCAGCAGTTCATTATAGACAGTCTGGAGAAAAAGGCGGTCACTCTTACACCAGAGGAGCTGGCAGAGGTATGGGACGTAATTGAGGCCCATATTAAAATGGAGCGCGCTACAATCGCCCTGGGTCAACGCGCCAGGGACGCCAGCAATAATTTTGTACACAAATACTTTATTGACTACCTGCAGAAAGAAGAAGCCAAGCACGACGAACTTCTGGAAAAGCTGGAGGACGTCAAAAAGAACATGTACCCCTACGCCTAGTTTTTTAAAAGGAGTTTAGTTATGGAAAAGAGACAAGTGTGTAAATGTAATGTATGCGGCAATGTTGTCACCGTACTCCATGTGGGGGGCGGCACCCTCACTTGCTGTGGCCAGCCCATGAAGCTCCTAAAGGAGAACACCACAGATGCCGCTACAGAAAAGCATGTACCTGTTATCACAGCCATTGAGGGCGGTTACAAGGTTACTGTGGGCGAGGTAGAGCACCCCATGGCAGAAGACCACTACATTCAGTTCATAGAGCTCATTGCCGATGGTGTTTCCCATATCAAGCTCCTTAGCCCCGGTGATAAACCAGTAGCGGAGTTCAAGGTCCAAGCGTCAAAGGTTGTAGCCAGGGAGCACTGTAATCTCCACGGCCTGTGGAAGGCCGAGGC
>CAZRWX010000098.1:2054-5470 GCA_964603925.1 uncultured Bifidobacteriales bacterium
CCCACTAATAGATAAAGGCCAAAATCCAGTCTGGTGAGGGGGTTTTAAGTATGGCCAGTTTGAGAAAACAAATACGCCTGGCGCTGGAGAAAGGTACCGCATTTGAGGTACTGGATCAGTTCCCCGATGACTCGCCGTCTAAAATTATAAGCGTCCTCTTCCCCTGCCTGTGCTCCACTAAGCCTGTGGTAAAATGGAATGCAGTAGAGGCTATGGGCATTATGGTAACTAAGGTTGCGCAAAAGGATATGGAATCCGCCCGGATAGTTATGAGAAAGCTGCTCTGGAACCTGGGTGAGGAATCCGGCACACTTGGCCTGGGTATGCCAGAGGCTATGGGAGAAATTTTGTCCCGACATCAGGCTCTGGCCCTGGAATACCACGCTATCCTGGTTTCCTTTATACGGGAGGATGGCAATTACCTGGAATTCGCCCCGCTGCAGGCGGGCGCCCTCTGGGGTATCGGGAGGGCGGCCCAAACCCGGGGGTCAATGATAAAAGAACAGGAAGCCCAAAAGTATATTAGCTTGTTGCTGACCTCGCCAGATGATGAAGTGCGTTTACAGGCCAAATGGGCGCTTAAACAATTAGCTGACAGTGACAGTGTATTAAATGATCCTGAACCAGAAAAAAGCCTAAAAGTCCATGTAAAGCAAGGGGAAACATTTATGACCCGGCAGACAGCGGCAGCTTTATAATAAAACGGGTGCCTTCACCGGGCACTGAATCCACATCGATACTGCCCCCATGTTCTGTGACGGCCTTATGGGCCACCATCAAGCCCAGGCCAGTGCCCTTAGCCTCTTTGGTGGAGTAAAAAAGGTCGAATATTTGAGAGCGGGTATCTTCATCCATTCCCATGCCATTATCGGCAATCTCCACTACCAGGCTATCATTTTCCCGCCGTGATAAGAGCTCAATAAAATGCTTTTTGCCACGCTCATTGTCCATTATACAGGCATCCAGAGCATTTTCCATCATGTTGGACAAGAGAGAGAAAATCGCTTTTTTATCACCTGAAAAATCTGGTAGAGAGTGTGCCAGGTTTGCTTTTAATTCAATGATCTTCTTTGAGGCTCTGGGTTTGAAAAGATCATGTATGTCTCGGAGCATATCAGAAATTGATAAAGGGACCTTGACCAGTTTGCGATCTCTGGAGTAGTAGAGCATGTCCAGGGCCAGGTCTGATATCCTCTCTATGTTCCGCTGTACTATTTCCCAGCCCTTTTTTATGCGATCCTCCAGCCCGCCGCGAAAACCCGAATTAACCACGTATACACCACCCTCCAGACCGGTGATAATACTCTTAATGCTGTGGGCGGTACCCGCTACCAGCTGACCTAAGGAAGCCAGCTTAGCCTGAAGCGTGCGCACTTCAGTAATATTGGTACTCATCTCCATGACGGCTATTATGTTACCTTCATTATCCTTTAAAGGGGAAGTATATACCATCATGTGGATGGGCTTGCCGGACCGGGATATTACCTGCTCCTCATTGCTGTGGATGAGACCGTCTTCAAAGGTTAGTTTTACCTGGCATACGGGGCAGGGGCTGGTACGGCTTTTATAAGCCTCCCAGCAGTACTTGCCTTCATAATTGCCGAAATCCTCACGGAAACAGCGGTTGGCGTGGATAATTTTTAATTCACGGTTTTGGACAGATATGTAACAGGGCACCTCCTCAAACAGACTTAAAGGGTCTATCTGAGGAAGCTGTGTTGTCATAGGGCCAGGGTTTTAGCGATACTGGTAAGTATCAGCTCTTCATCTATGGGCTTATCTATGAACCCTTCGGGCTTTTTGATAGGGCGTTCATATATAAATTTACGGAACAGGTCTACACCGCTTACTATGTATATGGGAATATCTGAGTGTTCGGGATTTTCTCTTAAACTCTTATACAGGCTTGTGCCCGATACCTCCGGCATAACCACGTCCAGAGTGATAAGATCGGGCTTGTATTCGGAAATCATCTCCATGGCCTTTGCTGGGTTAGTGGTAGACTTAACCTTAAAGCCGTTGTCCTCAAACATGGTGGTAAGAAAAGTGACAATGTCTTCTTCATCGTCTATAACGAGTATTTTTTTGCCAGCCCCGTTAATTTTACCCTTAACCTGGGGGATTTGTTTCTTTTCCCAGACCAGGGCCTTTTCCACAATCTCTGAAACTACAGAAGTTTTCATGCCCAGCTGATAGTGCTTGATAAGGTCGGTTATGGCGTCGATACAGTTGTGGCAGGCAGTGGCGCATATCTTAGTTTTGGTAACTTTAAGCTGATCGGCCTTAACCTTGGCAACCTCCAGCCTGCGCTTGGTGTACTCGCCCATACTCATGGCGCCCCCGCCCCCGCTACAGCAGAAATTGTCCGCGCGGTTGGGGTACATTTCTACAAAGTTCATACAGGCTTTTTTGAGAATAATCCTGGGCTCCTCTGTCATACCCGAACTGCGGCCCAGATTGCAGGGGTCGTGGTAGGTTATGGGGTCGGGATTTTTAGATGGATCGAGCTTAATGCGCCCATCATTTATATAACCCAAAAGGAGCTCCAGAAAGTTGTAGATAGGGAAGTCGGGTTTGGTTTTGCTCCAGTTGGGGCTCTCCCACTTGGTAGCGCGAAAACCATGACCACACTCGGAGGTGACAAGTGATTTGCCTTTAAGGCGCTGAACATTTTCAAAGGCCAGCTTACCCATGTGACCGCCCAGGGCATTGTCACCGGAAAACAGGCCGAAGTTGGTGTTGTCCCAGCCTTTGCCCGGCATAGTCCAGCTCTCGCCGGCAAGATAAAAGATTTTAGCGGCAGCCTGCAGAGAGAGAGGCGCATACTTAACCTCGCGGGGGTTAACAAGATAGACAACATTAGCCCCCTCTTTGTCCAGAGGTATGCGCGCTTTAGGGTCACCCATTTCAGCCTCGAGTTCATCGGAAAGCCATTCTATAGTTTCCCTGTAATCCTCGTCTGAAACGGCCATCTGGTTACCTGTCTTCCATTGATCTTCGCTCACCTGGCTGATACCCTCAGGGGCAATACCCGCCTCGGTAAGAAGCGCCCGGCCAGTGCGGATAAGGAGCGCCTTGTCTACACCCATGGGGCAGTTAACGGTGCAGCGGCGGCACATGGTGCAGTTGCCAAAAAAGGCTTCCTTCATTTCTTCCAGCTGCTCATCGGACTCTATAGTTTTGGCGCCCACCCATTTTGGGAATACACGCCCTGTCCAATCTACGTGTTTTTTGTAGAGCTTGCGCACCAGATCGGCCTTATAAGCGGGTGCCATTTTTGGATCTTTTGTGGCAAGGTAATAGTGGCATGAGTCTGTGCACATACCGCAATGAGCACAAATACTGAAAGAAAGAGCCGCCTGGCGAGTTACCCTTTTCTTAAAGGACTCTACCATTTTTTGTTTGTCTACTGTAGG
>CAZRWX010000098.1:5480-11675 GCA_964603925.1 uncultured Bifidobacteriales bacterium
GGCATAATGTTCTCCTGTAAAATTTTACTGTTTAATTAACACTCAAATTGATTTTCTTGATAACTTTTGGGGTAAACACCACGGTGCCCCAGGTGTTTGCCCACGAAATATTTATTGAATGGATAATACAGGTAATGGGAAATTTTGCTGAAAGGCACATATACTAAGAAGAACGTGGTCATGCCAAAAAAAGCTATTGTGGTCCAAACATTATTATTGGCAACACCAAAAAAACCCGAAAGCAGGTAGATGTTGAGGATAATGATGGAGAAGTAATCGTCCATGCTGCTGATGATGCGCATCTCGGGAAGTGAAAACCGGCGAATCATGCGCCAGAGACCGGCTAAAAGGCCGCCACCTATGAGTATTTTGCAGACAAGCACTACACCGGGGGTCATAACCTGGGGCCAGTAAGGTATGATAACGGTGGAAGTAATAGTGATGGCTATGGCTATGTGAAAAATGACAAACTCCACATAACGTATGGGGTGCTGGCGGTAACTCATCAAGGTCCAGGGCATGGCAAAATTAAACATGGCATAGGCAATGCCAAGTTTATGACTGCCCCGGGCCGGGGTGCCCTCTTTGGGAGCTATAAATTTATGGAGCCATACTAACCTTAGCGTATAGACCAGGGCCATAAATGCCAAGGCCATAATTTGGACTTCGTCTTTTAAAAATTCAACAAAATGTTCCATGGATATCCCCTTTACATATAGAGAGTTACTAATGAATTATCAACAATTATACTAAACCTAGAGGTTTTCTAGGTAATAAAAATCTAAAATTTCTAGGCCCGGGTAACTTCAGACAGCCTTCAACGAAATATCGATAGTTAACTTACAGCAAATTAAGTTGAGATCTGAATGGCGTGTTGAAAAACCTGCCGGGTGAGGAGTGTTTTATTGTAAATCGGCTATGGTGGTGCCAGTAAGCTCAGCGGTGATCCCGTCGTTTATCCTTTTCCATAAAGCATGGGTTTTACAGCCGGATTGTTGATCGCAATAGTCTGTAGCCGTACAGCAATCCACTATGGAAACAGGGCCGTCAATAGAGCATACAACGTCATTGGCGCTGATTTGAGCGGCTGGTTTGGCCAGCTTATAGCCCCCATGGGCGCCGCGCTGACTTTTAATAAAACCCGCACCTTTCAGTGTATTGAACATATGCTCCAGGTATTTGAGAGAAATTTTCTGCCGATTGGCTATTTCTTTAAGCGTAATGGGGCTGCCCTCCTGATTAAAGGCCAGATCAACGAGGGCACGGAGTGCATATCGGCTTTTAGTGGAAAGTTTCATATAACAAATAATAACCAAAATCTTAAAAATCATCAGTAAATGAGCTTTTATATAAATTTTGGCCAAGATGGCAATTTTATGTGCCTGAAATAAATTGGTGATATAATAAACAGCATATCTATACTTTAAAGTGTAGATAATTTGTTATAATTTTTGTTTATCAGGCCAAAATCTAATCTATGAAAAGCAAAGATCAACTAACCACAGATCCAATTATGGCTATCGGCACTGTAGCCGACAAACTTGGCATTTCGGTGTCTGCCATACGTAAATATGAGGCCGAAGGCCTAATAATTGCCCATAGAGCTAAATCGGGTCACAGGCTCTTTTCCTTGGAGGATGTAGACAGGTTGCGCATTATTCAGCACATGATTCAGGATGTTGGCCTCAACATAGAGGGCATTCGCCGCATCCAGGCTTTTTTACCCTGCTGGCAAATTCTACCCTGCGAGTCCAAAGAAAAGGACAATTGCCCTGTAATGGAAGATGACTCCAGACCCTGCTGGACAATAAAAAACTCCGTATGCACCCAGGCCTCACCCGAAAAATGCCGAACCTGCATTGTATACCGCTTTGGGTCCCAGTGCACGGAGGATATCCGTCAACTGGTGCACGGTAAAAACAACACCGAAGATATTCGCGAGCAAATCAAAACAATTATGGATAACAAGGACTACGCGTAATGGAATTATGCGTAATGGAATTTCGCCTGATGGCCTTTGGAGTTCCATTAAGGTTGTATCATCCTTCGACTCCGCTCAGGATGACAATAATGACTCCGCTCAGGATGACAATAATGACTCCGCTCAGGATGACAATGATGACGCCGCTCAGGATGATAATGGTGACTCCGCTCAGGATGACAGTAGTGGCCAAGCTCAGAGTCACATTTGGCAAGTTTATGACTTCAATTTTCCAATTAAACTCAAAATCTCAAACATAAAGGAGATATATATGTCAGCGCTTATAGCACTTTCTTATCTGGCCGTTATATGGTTCGCGGTCGGTGTTATTTATCGGGGGCGTAAAATCGCCAAAATGCCCGTACATTTACGCTGGGAGCTGGCGCCCGTGCCCAAAGAAAAGGGCCGCGCCCATTACGGTGGCTCGTATTTTGAGGAATATGAGTGGTGGACAAAGCCCCGGCAGGAGAGTAAAATAAATGAGTTGTGGTATATGTTTTTGGAAATAGTATTTATGAAAGGCGTATGGGAGCGCAAGCGCAGCCTCTGGTATCTGTCATTCCCCTTCCACTTCGGCGGGTTGTATGTGGTTGGCGGCGCTATTGGTTTGTGTGTTCTGGCCGCTGTCCTTCAAATTATTGGCGTGTCATCGGCTCCGGTCACATCCCTGGCCGGCACCCTGGCCGGTATTGGTTATTTCCTGGGAGCCTGCGGCGTGTTGGGGTTGTTTATCCGCCGCATTGTAGACTATGATATTCAGTCCTTTTCCACATTCGCTTCTTATTTTAATCTGATATTCCTTTTTTCCATATACATTACCGGTCTTATGGCCGTTATCAGTATGGACTCTTATGCCCCGGCCATGGCGGGTTTTATTAAATCCGCCCTCACACTGGGCGGCACAGGTCTGCCCGGGTGGGCGTCTTTGCATGTAGTACTGGGTGCGTTGTTTTTAATGTATCTGCCCTTTTCCTATATGATGCATTTTGTAGCCAAATATTTTACCTACCACGAAGTACGCTGGAACGACACACACATGACAGCGGGTAGTAAGATGGAGAAGGAAGTAACAGAGCTCCTGGGGCAGAAGGTGTCCTGGGCGGCCAAACATATTAAAGGCGAAGGCACTAAAACCTGGGTTGACATAGCCACATCAGAGGGGGAAGAATGAGAAAGAAAGCAAGCCTGGCATCGTTCAGCAAAAAAGAGAACCAGGTGTTATCACCTGTAGTTCAAGGGGATATGGTACCACTGCCCCCCCCTTACGATAAAGTCGAAAAAGAAAAGAAGTGGAAGGCCCTTACCCCTGAAAAACGGGAGGAAGTAGTCTGTAATCTGGATGGAGTAGTAGCTCTGGGTCTCCCTCAGCCAAAAGATTCCGCCGAGGAAAAGGCCATGGTGGAGAAGTTTGTATCCGGTCTGCAGAAGCTTTTTACCAAAGAGAACAACTGGGGCTTTCTGCAGCCCCTCACGCTGTCTCTGGAGTATTGCGCCAAATGCCAGACTTGCAATAACTCCTGCCAGGTATACGAAGAAAGCGGTAAAAACGATATCTATCGTCCCACTTATCGTTCAGAAATCTGGCGGCGCCTGGTCAAGAAATACGCTCGCGGGGAAAATGGTGTACTGGCAAAACTTAAAAACGGTGATATCGACTTAAACTGGACAACCATCTCCAGGCTTTATGAATTGAGTTATCGCTGCACCATGTGCCGGCGCTGTGCCCAGGCCTGCCCCATGGGTGTCGACAACGGTCTTATAACTCACGAGTTGCGCAAGCTTTTTAGTCAGGAGCTGGGCTGGGCGCCCACAGAGCTGCATGAAAAGGGTACACAATTGCAGCTTAAAGTCGGCTCCTCAACGGGCATGAGTCCACTGGTTGTTAAAGACAACATGGAGTTTATCGATGAAGACATGAGTGAGCTTACCGGTACAAAGGTAGAGACGCCCTGGGACAAAGAGGGTGCCGATGTACTGCTAATTCATAACGCCGGGGAGATCATGGCCTGGCCGGAGAACCCGGCCGCCTTCAGTATCATCTTAAATGCCGCGGGCATTAAGTGGACCCTTTCTTCTGAAGAGCCCACCTATGACGGTGTAAACTACGGGTTGTTTTATGATGATTTTCAGCTGGCGCGTATTGCCTTAAAGCACGCGGGCACAGCCAAAAAGCTGGGAGTTAAAAAAATTGTCATGGGTGAGTGCGGTCACCAGCACAAGGCCATGATGACTATATCAGACCGCATACTGGTGGGTGATATGAACGTGAATAAGGAAAGCTGTATGCCTTTTCTTGAGGAAATTGTTTTCAGTGGTAAAATCAAGTTTGACCCCAGTAAGAATAATTTCCCGGTAACCCTGCACGACCCCTGTAACATCACCAGGAACCTGGGTATTGTTGAGCCCCAGCGCCGTATACTGCGCTATCTCTGCCCCCAGTTCCGGGAGATGGCGCCCCATGGTATAGAAAATTACTGCTGCGGAGGCGGTAGTGGTTTTGCCATTATGAGCGGTAACAATTTCTCCGACTGGCGCATAAGCCTGGGCGGCCGCAAAAAGTTCCGGCAAGTGCTGGATGCTTTCAGCGATCAACCCAGTCCAGAGGTAAAAAAATATGTGTGCGCTCCCTGCTCTAACTGTAAGGGGCAGTTCCGGGATATCTTTGAGTATTACGATGCTCTGGGAAATTCGGGCATTATCTACGGCGGCCTGGTAGAGTTAATCGTAAACGCCATGGTGGATATAAAAAAGCCTTTTATTAAATGGGAGGAGTAGGAGGCAGATCCTTCCCTTTGTCTCATTTTAATAACCTCCCCTTTTTTCAGGGGGAGGTTTCTTTGCCTGTTTTCTTTAAAGGTTGGGTACGGGTTTTATTGATCTGGTTTTAGAAGTAACCGGTATCGGTTTTTGCTCACAGTTAGTTAGGTATAATAATTTATCGTATAGAAAAATACAGGTTTTCTACATAGATAGAGCCATTGAAAGAAATTTATGGCTATTTTAAAAGAAAAATGGTAATTTTTTAATAAATAGAGCACTAATATAATATGAACAAAACTCCAGACTTTCAGGATCCGCCAATAAATGAAATTGCATGCGGAATTCAATTTGATCTTATAGATTGGGATTTCCTATCAGAGCATCAGATTTATAATGAAGTAAAGCGTGAATTTAATACAGTAGAAAAGCATCCTCCCTTAGCTCAGGCATTTGATAAGTTATCCAAATCTGCAACCAATACAATGAATACTTTGCCTCCTTTTTTTAGGTATTATTTTCTAAATGATAATAAGGACAAATTGATTCAATTACAAAATGGTCGATACCTATTTAATTGGAGAAAGACGCCAGATAGAAAAAATGTTTACCCACATTTTTCAGTTGTATATAAGGAGTTTTTTGAAAACTGGAAAAAAGTTTCAGCTATACTTTCAAAAAAGAACGATAAATTAAAAGTAAACCAATTCGAGTTAACTAAAGTAAATCATTTTTTTCTTGATGACTTTGGAATTGATAAAGGGGAATTTTATGAAGTCATGACAATATTTAAAAACTCAAACTTGTTAAAAAAGTCAGATGTTGTAGATACAAGATTTGCAATGCCAATTCCAGAATTAAATGGTCATATATCAGTCACATCAAAAACAGCTAATAGAAACAAAGACAAAAAAGATATTATTGTTATGGAACTTACTGTAAGAGGATTAAATGAAATCGAAAACATTGAAAATTGGTTCTTAGTTTCTAATAATAAAATTAATGAAATATTTTTAGAAAGTATAACTGATAAGGCCAAAGTGAAATGGGGATACAATGCTTAGTCTTTTAGAAATTCAAAAGAAAAGAAACATCTCAACTTCTGCATTTTCTGATACGGTAGAAGATGGCAGCGTTGATTTTCTTGAAGATGAGACTCTGATAAGAAATGAAGTGATTCTCGATGATTGGCAACTGGTTACTCAAGTTGTCACTAATGCTCAATTAAAGGTTAAAGAAAATAGTTCACCTTGGGGTGATCTAGATGTTCGGAAAAATTTTTTTCCGCAGAGTTCACAACTCAGTTTTGGAGACTATGAAATAAATAAAGACTGCTATATTGTTAGTTTTGATAATTAATCTTGGATATAAGTATCCCATATATGAATAAAATAATTATGATTAATTAATGTTTTGTTATTATCAATTAAGTAATTTTTATTAAACAAATATTCATT
>CAZRWX010000099.1:0-9213 GCA_964603925.1 uncultured Bifidobacteriales bacterium
AAACAATTATCCATAATTAATATATGCGCAATCCCCGTTATCATTTAAACAGCGTTTGTTAAATAACCCGAGAGCATACTCTTTTTAATTTAATGACTGCCCGGCAAGCTCTATCATTTTATATTAACAAGAAGCACAAATCAATGGCTAATAATGCAGGTTCAGGTATGAAATTACTTACAATAAAAATTTTAGCACTCATTCTCTTTTGCTCCTTATCAGCGCAGGCTAAAGATGACTGGCAGGGGTTCGACTACCGGGACTATGGCATCACAGCGGCAGAGTATCAAAAAGTACGTGAAAACAACATGTCACGCAAAAGGCTCCTCATACTGCTGGAATACGGCATTATGCCATCAGAATACTTCTCCGAACCCTGGAAAAAGCTGGGTATAAGTGAGCCTAACTGGGTAAAAGGCAAAAAGCAGGGTCTGGAGGATGGAGACATGGACAGAACTCTTTACACCAATCAGCGTTTTAACTTCATACCTATATATTCTTTTTTTGCTCCTGGTTATTATCAGTACAAAACCGACAGACCTAAATACGGCGCCACTCTGACTACCATTGCGGTGGCAGGTCTGGCTCTTTCAATATTAGATATGGGAGAGGAGAGCATGGGCAGCAATCTGCCGTCCCGTAAATACGTAAAGCCCATGTACCCCATTATAGCGGGTATAGCCATGATGTGGAGCGCAGCAGACGCCTACATGGGTACCAGGTATGTCCATAATCATGGCGCTAAGCGGTTTGCTCTGGTTATTCCCGCTGATGGGCCTCCCCAGGCACTCTTAACTATGCATTTCTAACCATATATCCATTTCATCAAGGGCAATCATGTAATTTCCTTGTCAAAATAAGGCATAAGGTTGTAATATTATTAGTGAGTAATCTATGAAGTTTTTAATCTCGATAATGTCCGATGAGCATTCTAACAAAGTTAAGACACGCTCCATCGGCTTATTAGAACGCAAAGCTCCTCTTTTCGTTCTAATATTAGCTATTGGTTTTTTGAATACCTATGCCCAGGAGGGTTCTGGCCTGGCAGGTACTTATATTAAAAATAGTGAATTCACCAAAAATTCTCTTTTTGCTCCTCAATACCAGCAGAACAGCAGCAGTATCATGTTTTTAGATCCTTCCAGGTTTTCCATGCAGCAAAGTTATTCCACTGCTTATACTTACTCGTCAGGCAGCAGCCACTCTTATGGCATGTACCTTAATACCCTTTCTTATCAAGTCTTTAAACCTCTGGTTTTTTCTCTTGATTTGGGCATATATACACCATTTTATTCATCTGGCATTTACCAGGGCAAAACAGGCGGTGCCCAGCTTTCACAAGCAGGCAAATTCATACTGCCGCGGGCAGGCCTGGATTACAGCCCCACTAAAAACACTCATTTCTCCATTCAGTATTTTAATCTCAACAGTACCCCCGGTTACCCGGGTTACTTTCTGAGATAAGGTTTCTGCCAAAAGTTGTTACCCATATTTCCGTCTTCATTCCGACTTATAACGCCTTTGGCAGCTTTTAGCGGTTTCCTTGGTCTTGTTCTGTGTTTTTCAGCATGTAATAAAAAAAGCGAACAATCAACATTTATACCAAATACAGGTCAGGTCCAGTTACTCAATGGCTGCGGCACTCCAGGAGTAGCAGAGGTAATGAGAGATTTTCTCACTAAAATGGGGTTTGATGTTGTAGAGGTTGGCAATGCCAAATTTTGGAACTATGATAAGACTATTGTTGTCGGCCGCACAGACAATTTGCTGGTGGCCAAAGACTTAGCCAGAGTACTTCAAACCAGTAGCCTTATCCAGCTGATAGATTCCAGCCGGATGGTAGAAGCCACAGTTTATATAGGAAAGGATTTTTACTCTTTAATACCAAAATGGAAAACTCCACAATAAAACGCAACAAGGCATTGTATAGTGCCATCAAAGCAGCCTTTACTGCCAAAGTAAGTGATGTGTCTTTAATTAATTTAAAGAAAGTATCCTCCATAACAGACTACTTTCTATTGGGAACCTGCCAAAGCGAAGCTCAAATGCGCGCAATGTCTAACAATATACGCAAAACACTTTCCAGGGAGGGTGTTAAGGTAATCCGCTGGGATTACGAACCAGGCGTACATTGGTGTGTGCTCGATTATGGGGATTTCATTATCCACTTGTTTGAGAAAACAGCGCGTGAGTATTATTCTCTGGAGCGCCTTTGGGCAGATACAGATATAAAGAATCTGAAGCCGGAAGATTTTAACCTGCAGATAGATGATACTCCAGATATAGAAGAAGATAATGATGACGAATATTTATAAGGAGAAAATTTCACAGCTACTTGCTCCCCTTATCCCCGTAGAACCCGCCGATATTGCTAAAACTATATCAGTACCGCCTTCAGGTATTGAAGGTGATTTCTCGGTCCCTTGTTTTACTTTTGCAAGAATATTAAAAAAATCCCCCAAAATAATAGCTGAAGATCTTATTAAAGCTATTACTTTGCCAGACGAGTTCAGTAATATTACCGCGGCTGGCGGTTATGTCAATTTTCTTATAGATCCCGCCCGTTTTGCCCGGCAAACCCTGAACGAAATTCAGTCCCAGGGCATACATTACGGGGAAATGAAACTGGGACAGGAACAAACCGTTACTATAGATTTTTCTTCCCCTAACATGGGTAAGGAGCTGGCCTTCCATCATCTGCGGGGCACCATGCTGGGCAATTCTCTTTCGCGGATATATAAACATTGTGGTTATAATGTAATACGCATTAATCACCTGGGTGACTGGGGTACCTCTTATGGTAAACTTATTACCATGTACCTTCAGCAGGAGGTTAAGAGCCGCAATGGTGGTCAACCTACCATAGAAGATCTTAATACGCTTTATAAATCTTTTTCTGAAGCAGTACAAACCCAACCAGAGCTGGAAGATAAAGCCAGGCAAATTTTTAAAGAACTGGAATCTGGTAATAAGGAATACCACGAGCTTTGGGATCTTTTCCGTACTACCACTCTGGACGAACTTAAAAGGCTTTATAGTAAATTGGATGTAGAGTTTGATCAGTACCTGGGTGAGGCCTTTTTTACAACCCACACTTCTGACATTATCGCCCAGTTAGAGGAAAAGGGGCTCTTAGCTGACAGCCAGGGCACCAGGATTGTTGATTTATCTGAACATAATTTGCCCCCCTTGATGATGGTAAAAACTGATGGCAGCACTTTATATCAAACCCGGGATATTTGCGCGGCCATTTACAGGTACAATACCTATAAATTTGCCCGGAACCTTTATGTGGTAGATAACGGCCAGAGTCTCCACTTCCAGCAAATATTCAAGGTATTAGAACTCATGGGTTACGACTGGCATAAAGAATGCCTGCATATACCCTTTGGCCTTGTTTTAACTAAAAACCCCCAAGGCAAATGGGAAAGAGGAAAGACCCGCGCCGGTCAGTCGAGTCTGCTAAAAGACGTTATACAAAAAGCCTCAGAAAAAATTCTGAATATTATCAACCAGAAAAACCCAACATTAAAAGACAAGGATATTGTCTCTGAGAAAATTGCCATTGGCGCTCTTGTTTTTAATGATATTAAGAACAAAAGAATAAACGACATAAAATTTGACTGGGACTGTGTACTCAGCTTTGATGGTGACACTGGTCCCTATGTACTTAATGCCTATGTGCGGCTTTGCAGCATATTAAGAAAACATGGTGTAGATAACAGCATAGACACTGTAAAAATGTTAGACAATGTTCAAAATCTACAGTATTCCAGGTACCTGGACGATGCCTCACATCAGCTTCTAATTTCCATTTCCAGATTTGGGGAAAGGCTGAAACAGGTAATTGAGCACAACGAACCCTATATCCTGGCGCAATATGCCCTGGAGCTGGCCGAAAGTTCACATAGTTTTATCCACGCTAACCGCGTACTTGGCAGCAGCGAGGAGACTGAACGCCTGTTGCTTATTAATTGTACACGCATAGTAATGCGTAATACTCTTTATTTGCTGGGGATACCCTTAGTAGAGGAAATGTAAAAAGGGAAGGTAAGGGTTACCTCCCCTTTTGAATAAAAGACTGAATTTATTTTTTCTTCTTTACAGCTTTTTTAGCCACTTTTTTAACAGCGACCTTTTTAGCTACTTTTTTTACAGCTTTTTTGGCCACTTTTTTAACAGCGACTTTTTTTGCAGCTTTCTTCTTTACAGCCATGCTATCACCCCCTCTCTCGGCATTTAGTTATGGGTTGAGTGGTTTTGAGTTAATTGGAAAAATAAGCATACATAAATAATGATTTTGGATTGGATGGATTTGATATTGATGGGGTTGTTAAAACACAAATTATACAAAACTCGCACTAATACATATATAATGATAAAGTTATTAAAACACAGAGTCAAGAAAAATGAAAAAAAAGCGGGCAGTTTACCAATTGCCATCTATCAAAACTTTTTTGAGCCTGTCTATCAGCAAATTGATATTTTTTAAATCCGTGATTTTGTTATTGTATAAATTTGTGATGTAAAAAGCATCCATAGCAACATCAGCCTCTGTTGTAAGTACGGCATTGTGTATATTTATATCCATTTCATGAAAAATCCGGGCAACAAGATACATAAGGCCAACTTGATCGCGGCAGGAGATATCAACAGTGCTGAAATCTTCAGAAATATCATTTGAAAATGTAACACCCACCGGCACATGCAGGGTTGAATTTGTGGCTTTTATTTGGGAAAGTGGTTTTTTATCCGGGATGGAAATGTCCAGCTTTTTATTACCTCTCATGTCTGGCAATACTAGCTGGGAATTTAATTTATTACTGATATCATCAAATGATAAATAATTATTTGCAGCCGGACTCAAGTAAAATTCATCTAAAACTACGCCATCCATACGGGTAAAAATACGGGCATTTAATATTGAAAGGCCGCTTACTGCCAACCTCCCTGTAAGCCATGCCAGTAAACCGGAGCGATCTGCCGCAGCAAAGGTTAGAGCATAATGAGTGCCCATATTTTTTAATTTTATACTGGATTTTTTCTTTTTAAGTTCATCTATCATTTGAAGATGACATAGCATTTCCTCAGAATTGAATGATGACAAGTACTGCCTGGGCATAGTGTGCAGATGATTTTTTGCTTTGATTTTAGAAACATTCTTTGATAGAATCCCGATAAGGTCCTTTATTAAAGCCTCCCTGTACACACGCTGAGGTAAGGGCTGATTAAATGCTTCCAGAGCTTTTTTATACAAATTATTCAATAAAATAGCCTTCCAGCCGGTCCACGCATCCGGGTGCACAGAAGAAATATCGCAATAGGTAAGTACATAGAGCATATGCAGAACCGAAACGCTGCCCAGCTTGCTGATAAAACCGCTGATAATATTGGGATCGTCAATATTGCGTCTCTGGGCCAGATCGTTCATCAGCAGATGGACGCTTACTACTAATGCGCCTTCCTGACACTGTTCTTCTGAAAAGCCCGCAGACTTCATGTATTCCATAAGTAATTTAGCGCCCGTTATACTGTGATCGCCTTGCTGGCCCTTGCCTATATCATGAAAAAAACAAGCCAAAATCAGGACATTGCGATCTTTAACATGTTCTAAAGCATACCTGATGGGTTTGAGCAACTCGCCCTGGGACCCGCCTAAATAGGCCAACTGTCTGACAACGGTTAAAGTATGCTCATCTGTGGTATAAATATGATAAATATTATGCTGAACATGACAATACACCCGGTTAATGTCGGGAATAATTAAAGCGAGAAGACCTACATCATGCATAGTGCGCAGCATTCTGCCCACTCGAGAGGGCCTTTGACATAGCTTTAAGAAGCTGGTAATATGCCCTGCGGGGTTTAGCTTCCTGGTATCCATAACTTTAGTCGCTTGACGTAGACGCAGCAGGGCATGATTGCTGTAAGCCAGAGAAGCCTGGTTGGCCAGATCAAAATAATCGAGCATTAGGCCTATATTGTTGTAAAAAGGGTTGCCTACTGTTGCCTGTAATTCCAAAATATTCTTCCCGTGCTTAAAATAAGGATGATTAGCAATTTTCTTTGTATCCACTCCTTTTTCAGATAAATTAAGCCACCGGGAAATAAATGTCTGGGTAGTACGATTGATAGCTTTTGTATGTTTATAGATGTATTTTAAAAAAACTTCTACAGGTTTTTGATCTGCCACCTGTTTAAAACCAAACTCCGCGGCAACTTCAGGTTGTAAATGAAAGCTCAGCCTGTCATTTTTTTTATTTGTAATAAAATGCAGGCAACAGCGAACTTGTAAAAGGAAATGATAACCAGTGCGGATATCTTCCAACTCCTGAGGAGAAATTAAGCCCTCCCTCATTAAATCATCAAAATTTCTGCAGCCGTATAATAAGCCCGCAATCCACATGATGGTGTGGACATCCCTTAGACAGCCGGGCCCCTCTTTAAGGTTGGGTTCCAGGGTTTGAATTAAGGCCCCGTATTTCATAAAACGTTTTTTTCGTTCTTCCAGCTTATATTGCAGCATTTGCTTTTTACGTCTGGCCGAAACTGGTTTCCTTAACATTTTTAGAAAATTGCGATACAGGCTAAGGTTACCTCCAATAAACCGCTCCTTCATAAATGAAGTATAGATCTCAGGATTTTGTTTCGTCAGATTATCACACTGAGAGACAGAGGACACCTGGGAGCCCACATCAAAACCATAATCCCATAAAGTTCTGACAAGTATTTCTGCCTGTTCTCTTTCCCTTGTATCAGGATTTTCTGAAGTAATTATTAACAGATCAATATCAGACTTGGGACAGAGTTCCCTTCGGCCATAGCCGCCTACAGCGACAAGTGCCACCATCTTGTCATTGGGTCTGGCTTCTATTTCTATCCTGTCCCACATGGCGTGTATTAAAGTATCTACCATTTCGCTAAGAAACTGTACGGTAGCCGCACCGGCTCCTTTACCTTTATTGCTTATACGAATTAGGTCTCTCTGGCTGTTGATTAAAGAGCGGACGGCGTTCACCCGGCCAACCCCTTCTTCCAGATTGCCGACCTCGCTTAAGGCATCAGCAAAGGGGGTTTGTATGTCCAGATGGATCATAGATTCATCTGACTCTATTTTTGTGATTATATTCATGTATCGCTACTTAATTAACAAACTTTCATAATATTTTTCTAATAACTGCTGTTCCTCTTTTGTCAGGGGCAAATGCCTCATTCTCTTTTTTTCTAGTTCCAGAAACTTTATCCATATACCTTTAACCCGGGCTGTTCCAGTTACGCCACTGAAGTTCTTTTGGCTTTGCGCACCTTTGCGTTCTTTTTTAAACCCCCGCTCTTTTAAAGATTGGGAGGCCTCTAATAAACGAGACTGAAAGCCTTCCTGTTTCTTTATAATATCGGAATTTAAACTTCCCTGCCGCAGAAGGCTTTCCATTTGTCTTGCTTCCTCTGCCAGCTGTCTCAGCTTTTGGGATGCCCCCCCTTCTTCATTGGCATTTTCTGCCATGGTTTCCAGTTTCTGACCCAGACTGCCCTGTTGGTTGGCCAACTGCTGAGGTGTTTTACCGGTCTGTTGTGGGGTACCTTTACCGTTTTGGCCTTGTTGAGGAGGGCTTTGGCTGCGGCTTTGTAATATTGATTTTAACAACTGACTTGTTGCCTGGTTAACGGCCAGCTGCTGACTGCTCAAACCTTTTAGCTGATCGGCAAGGTTGGGCATACTGCCCGATGAGCCTTCATTTTGAGGCTGATCACCTGAACCGCTTTCACCACCGCTACCCGAAGGCAGGTTCTGAGCAAGTTTTAATAATTTAAGCAGCTCACGACTTACATTCTGGCTGTGGGATAGCGCGCTTTGATGCTGATTATATTTTTGGATAGTGGATATATCTTTAAGCACACTTGTTAACAGCCCGGACTGGCTGGTAAGATAATTGCTGATAAAGGGGTTAGTTTCCCCCATTTTTACAAGCTTCTGGTTTATCCAGTTGCTCACCTGGTAACAGGAAGCGTAAACATTTTTTACTTGAGATTGCCAGCCTTGCTGAGTACGCCTGGTTTGCCCCTGGGGTATTAGCTCAAGCAGATCAGAGAGTCCCAGTGATTCATTCAACAGCCTTTCAATTTCACCAACATTCATATTTATAGAACTGGAATTCAGCTGAGATGATGACGCGGTAAGACTTTGAATCATGCTCTGCAGTTTTTTTGCGGCCGATGAAGCAGATTTTGCTGCCGAACCTCCTTTAGCTCCTTTGGAACCCTTTGATGATAAATGTTCCTCTGTGGCTTTCATATCTTTTAAAGTTGATTCACGAGGTAGATCATCGTGAGCTTTTTGCAGACTGGGACTGTCTCCTGATTGGCTCTTCATCCTGTTAAAAAGGCCCCTGGTTTTTTGTGAAATTGAGAATTGAGAATGTTTTAAATTTTGAAGCTCTGCGGTCTGTTTAGAATCTGAATCCAAATCTCCGATATCCTTACTTAAACGAGACTGTTTTTTATATAGTTCATCTATTTGCTGTTTCCATTCTTCCAGCTTTTGCCTCTCTTTAGCCTTGTGCAGCATGGCAAGGGCCTTATTGAGAGTTTGTTCAAATTCTGACTGATTTTGAAGGATATTTTCGAGACTAGCTTTAACCTCTCCCGGGTTTAGTTTGTGCCCTTTGAGCTTATCCTGCATATTATTACGCACGCTGTCAGGCAGGATCTGACTTAACAGTTCCTGTACTTCTTCAAGTTTTTGTAATATATCCTCGCTGAATAACTGCTTTTCTCTGGTTTGTTCAATAAAGTTTTCTAAATCCTGCATGGCTTTTTCCAGGTCCTCATTTACCTGCTGCTGATCGTTCAAAAGCTGTTTTCGAAGTTTGTCAGCAGTTTTTTTACCTTCAATCTCTGATTTCAAATACTCTTTGAGTTCGCTTTGTTTGTCCAGATGCATTTGCGTATTGGAGGAGAAGTTCTGGAGCTGGTTTTTCTCAAAATTCCCAAGGTTCTTTTCAGGGTTTAAAATTTCCTGCAAGCGGGCGGCTTTAGACTTCAGCTCCTCCTGTTTTTCCATGAGTTTTTCCAGGCCTTTCAACTGATTGGTTTGTGTATCCCTTATCAGGCTGGGATCTGGTATACTTTGAAGGGAATTTTCCAGAGCTTTGTCAAAATTGTCTAATTTGGTTTTTAAACCTTTTGAGTTTGTTAAACCCTTGTTTGACTTAA
>CAZRWX010000099.1:9313-11644 GCA_964603925.1 uncultured Bifidobacteriales bacterium
TTTACATTCTTTTGACGTAAAGCGGCACTTTTTAAAGACGATATTGCCTGGGATTCCTGCTTTCTGGCTTTTTCTATCAGCTCCCTTACCGATGGGCTGTAGAAGCGTCTTATTTCAGAGACCCCGCGCTTTGGGCCGTTTAATTTATCATTATCCCAGGCAGAAAAGAAATATTCAACAGTATTCTCCGCTTGAATATCAAGGTCTTTAAGACCCCAGACACGGTCTATATGCCCGCCTTTTTTACCGGGCAGCCAGCTGGTGACTTTTATACGGGAGGAATCTTTTACATAGCCATCGCTTAATAACCTGTAATGCAGATAGGCAGATACCAAACCATAATCGTCCTTAACCAGCAGAGATAAACTCAAACTATCCTTGTGTTCAAGCATATGCTCTGGTTCGGGAGAATAAAGATGTATTTGCGGAACATCGTCTTTAATAACATCTACAACAGATATAACCGGATATTCACCCCATATGCCATCAGTGTCAATAAACTCCATATTATACCAGTACTTAAGTTCATCCTTTGGGCTAAAACCCGGCAAATGCCGGATTAGGTCTGAAGACTTGAAGTTTAGTATACGCTCAAGACTGAATTGTTTTTCATTTTCCAGGGTGTCCCGGCCGGTCTCCAGTTTAAGCCCGTCAGAATTGGAAAACCCCTCTACCCAGATAAATTGTTTTAGAAAACGGCTGGCTTCCAGCTTCCAGGATACGTGGGTGCCCGCAAGAACGGAGAAATTAGTGCTGCCCGAAGACAATGAGCTTGAACGCAGACCATAATACCCTGGAGGTGTTAGTGTAACCTTTACCTGTTTAAGGAAAGGTCTTTCAATAACTTTAATATTTACGGTGCTGCTTTTACCGTTACCCCCGGAAAAGTAAATTTGCTTGTCCTCGCTGACAGGCCCAATTTTAATAAAAGCAGAATGGTCCTTAACCTGCAGCTGATAACGTTTTTCACTGCGGCCCCCCATTACGTGGGCAAAAAACTGCTGGCCTGATAAATCATTGGAGAAAACACCAGTAACTGTAACAGTGTCTCCCATGCCAACTTTGAGCCTGTCAACGCTCACGCTGATATGCAGCAGAGGAATACTTTGAATAACAACACCGGGCCTGAAGGAACGTAAGGTATAAGAACTAAAATTGGAACTCCATAACCCCATGATCACCCAGATGGCAACGGCGCCAACAACATGAAGCCGTACGCGGCTGTTAATATTTGCTTTTACAGCCCATTTTATAGAGGCCAGCCCTGGTAGATACAAATTATTAAGTGACTCTAATGTGCTGCTATGGTGGTTTTGCAGAGATAAACTGGTTCTGAAAGCATCATACATCTGCGGGTTTTTAGTATCCAGGTTTTTTGCCAGCAGAAAAAGTTTACCCTTTTCCCCATATACCATAAAGACTAAAATCAGGCCCAGGGCAGCATAGACAGTGTAAGTGTAATATTGAACATTAAGCAGGGCCAGGGAAAACGGTTGCCGAACGCTTAAAAATGCCGTTACAGAAATAAAGATTAAATGAATAGAGGCAAATAACAGGCTAACATTTAAACACTTAAAAAAGACAAGTTTGATTCTCTGGGACCTTAGTATATCTTGAACTTGTTCCAGAGCTGGAAGTTTACGGGTATTCATACAACACCTGGCCTTGAGGGTAAGATACACCCCCATGTATAAACCCGGTTACTCATTTTACCTTTTGACCCTGGATAAACCAGGCAAAAATATTAACCCCCATCTGTAGGGCCTTCTCCCTTAAATGGGGCGCAACATTATGTACTTTGGCGTCCTCCCAGCCATCCCCTAAATCGGCTTGGTAAGAATACAGAATAACAACCCGCTCTTCGATTGCCAGCCCAAACAACTGCGGGCGTTTACCATCGTGTTTATGTATTTTGGGCAGCCCCCGGCCCAGATCGTAGTGGGATTTAAAGATACTATGGGATTTGCCCAGCTCATAAAGACTACGGCTGGGAAAGAGAGCGGCTACCTCCTGCCGAAAAGCGCTGTCAAGCCCATAATTATCGTCGGCTACTAAAAGCCCGCCATTATATAAATACCGCCGGAGTATTACCCTCTCCTCCTCAGTAAAAAAGATATTGCCATGCCCGGTAAGATACAGCAGGGGGTAACTGTAAAGATTGCCATCCAGCAAAGTGACGACCTTTTCCTGGGGGCAGACATTAACTTTTAAAGTGGTCTTAACCCTTTTAAGTAAATTGGGCAGACTGGTGGGATCCGCATACCAGTCCCCACCCCCGGAATATTTTAACCGCCCAATATGCCAGCACTCCTCTGCAGAACCAAAGACCTG
>CAZRWX010000100.1:0-11625 GCA_964603925.1 uncultured Bifidobacteriales bacterium
CCTGAAAAGCCGCTATTTAGAGTATACCATAAATTACTGAAAAGTAAAGCAGATCAGGAATAATTATAGATATTGTTTTTAAGGGGAATTTGCAAATTTTAAGAAAACGGCTACTTCCAATCAAAATCCACACCATTACTATATTTTAATTCTTGCCCTTTAAACCTGGATTTAAGCAATTCAATGCCCTGATTGAGTACATCGTCCCTGGTTTCACCCTTGGCGTGGAACCATTGTTCAGGGCCCCCATTTATTCGGACATAGCATTTGTCTGAAATTTCGTAATCACCCAATAGAACCTCTACTGTGACAGGTTTACCTTCAGCACTAAAATTTCGAATCCATCGAATACTCAATTTAAAAGTTCTCCTTTATTTAAGCTTTGCTGATTAAGATATTGAATCCTTTCTCTGGCAAACTCCGAGATAATCCCCTGTTGGTATTTTAATAGTATTGCATCATAGATTGCAAGCACCTTTTGCGATGTTGGCATAATAGTTTCCTTAATAAAGGCATTTTTAGACTGTGCAAGCATGACAATCCATTGATCTTGACCAGATTTAATCAGTTCACTAAGAATAGTGCCTGCTTCCTTAAACTGCTTATTTTCAGCTAATATCCCGGCAATTTCCAGCTGAGAGTGGGCCCAGAGGGGTGAAATAATGGGAACCCTGACCAGATTTTTAATACGCTCTTTTACTGATAATGCCGATTCTTTTAATCCTTTAAAAAAATATGTCCGGTATTCGCTGTTAGTATCAAGCATCAGCCATTGCCGGTATTTTAACGCTCTCTGGCAAAACTCCTCTCCGGTATAGGCAGAACTTAGTATTAATAGAGAATCTGCCTTAGCAAATTCATTTTCAAATAGCCTGAGCACGGATTCCCAGAACAGTACAGTACCTGTCCCCCCTTTCCGGTAGGGGTTACTTTTTTCTTTCTGAATAAGGTCTTTGGCTGTTTTTAAATCACCCCTGGCCAGATTAACCTCAACTAAAAGAATTGCCGATTTGAAGATCCAGGGATAGGTGGCATTTTCCCGGAGAGAACTCGCTATCAGAGCTGCTTGCTCCAGACCATAATTAAGGGTATCATCTGCCTTAATGCTATTATTTCTATGATAAAAAAGTGCCTTGGCCAGATAGTAAGCAGATTCATGAGGTAAAAGGTGCCAGTTAGAGTCTGACCGGTATTGGGCCGTTATAGACTCCCAATCCCTGAGATGGAACTTGATAAAATAAAAATAAGGCAGAGCGTGAATGGATACCGGCACATTTCCAGACCCCCTGAAGCCTTGCAGAATCTCATCGGCATAATCATAAAGCCCCTGAGTGCAGAAAGTGCTTAAATCTGCTTCAATTTCATACCAGGCCAGCCCTCCCAGCTTAATCTGCCCTAAAGCGCAGGCAAAAGCCCCATGAAAATTACCATTACTAAAACAAAGTTCTTTAAGGAGAGCAAAAACTGGCATAGAGCCCCCCCCCAAACCAGAAACCAGAGAATCCAGAAAAACTGAAGCGGGAACTGATGTTTGTATGGTATTGATAATATTATCCAAATTAAATTGAGCTGATTTATAATTACGCGGATCTGCATTAACCCATTGCAGGTTGCTCAAACCAGCCTGCAAATAAGCAGATGACATAAAATAGAGATCATTTAATACAGGCCGCACAGCTGGTGAGGACCGGTGTTTAATTTCAGCCAGATATGCCAGACCCATACCGCTGGAGAACTCCCTGTGTATACGATAATTGTTAAGGGCCCTGACAAACCAGGTTTCATCCTCAGGTAACTTAAGCCTTAATTGAGAATGGTAATATGGAGTTTTTAATGCTGATGCCACCTGCTGCAGGCAAAAAGACACCCTCTGCAGCTTGTTTAAGTCCCGGGTATTGGATGGCAGCAGTGCAATAAGCTCGCCGCAGATATTCTGGAGAGTGTCTGCGCGCAGCTTTTTACGCATTTCCCCGCATTGGATTGTACTGTGATACCAGTCATCACAGGCAAATGAATTTCCCCCACCCCATAGGGCAAACAGACAGAACAGGATACCGAAAGATTTATACATACAACCGGTAAAAATTTGAAGACCGAAAACCTGATACTTGAGAATTATGGCACATTTTCTTTGGCAGGCACAGAGGACGAATCCAGAGTTTGCTCAGGAAGAATATCGGGTGTTTTTAATGTTTCTGGGGAAACAGGGGCTGCATCAACTGTATCGGGATGGATATCGATTTTTTCAGTATCGGGTGCGGGTCTTTTACCTAAAAAATCCTCTTTTTCAATAAAACCGCTCCTTTCATCCAGCCGTTCCAGTTCTTCTCCCAGATTTACATCTGTATTAATACGCTGAAGAATATGCGGTGTTACATAAAGTACCAGTTCCATAGTACTCAAACTTTTATGCCGGCTGGAAAATAGATTTCCCAGAAAGGGGATTTGACCCAGAATAGGTATAAATTTTTGTTCAATTTTTTCTTTATTCTCAATCAACCCCCCCAGCACCAGAGTTTCACCATCCAGAAGGCGAACATTGGTTGTAATGGACCTGTCGGTAATATCGCCAGGCCTGCCTGACTCGTTACCGGGCTGAGTAGTCTTAATAGAGGGTTTTATTTCCAGGTTTACATCACCATGCTGAGTGACCCAGGGAGTGAGTTCTATAGTAATACCATCATCCAGAGAGCGGTAATCGGTACCTGGAACCCCGTCCTTATTAAAAGAAGTTACCGGCCAGTGAGATGTTTTGCGCACCTGCAGGTGAGCTTTATTGCCATTCAGAGTTGTGATTTTTGGCATGGATAAAACCTTACCTTTGTTCCTCTCTAAAATGGACCGAAGGTGAATGGAAAAGTCCTGAGGCAGAATGCCTATTGAACCGGTAAACGACCCTTTTGTGAATAATGCCTTAACACCAGATAAACCAAACTGGCCCTGCAGAGCCGGGCCCCCTGTGGGAGGCGGTTGCGTGCCTATGCCGAACTCCGAAGAATTAGTCCTGTCATACTCCACAATAATTACCTCAATAAGCACTTGGGGTACTGGCAGGTCAACCTTTTCCAGAAACTCCTTTACTTGATTGATAGTCTCCGCTGTCCCTGTTATGAGGATGGCGTTTTGCTCCTTGAGTACACTTACACCCGAACTAAGAGACTTGGGAAAGAGTTTAAGTGCCTCATCAGCGCGGATATACTTTAAGTTATGGACCTCTACAGCTGAAAGTACCTGACCAGATGGTGAGTTAGGATTACGTTCACCAATCAGCATCATGCCTTCTTTTATGATAAATGTATAGTTGGTGCCCTGAAGCAGTACAGACAGGGTCTTATCGATATCTACGTCCTTGATCTCGGCGTCCACATTGCCCAGAATTGAGCCGTAAATTACCATATTCATATCGGCCTGCTGAGCTATGTCCCTGATAGCGTCTCCTAAAACAGCACTGCTTAGTGAAGCTGTAACTTTGCCGTCCAGTACATCTATGTCCATATCGCCGCTGGAGGTTGTGCGCCCTCGCCTGGTGGGTATTGACTCGCCAGCCCCCTCCTTCTCTACTATGTATATGCCCGATTTAAGCCGGACACGAAAACTGTTGGCGGACATAATGGCCTTAAAACCATTAATGGGTAGTACGTCTTTAAAATACCCGGTAACCTTACCCTCCAGATTTTGACCCGGCGCAATGCTAAGGCCTGTGGTAATAGCAAATTCCTTAATAAAGTCTTTAACGGACTCATTCTCTACTTTAATATCCATCCGCTTGGAATAACGGCTAATTTCTGTTATAGCTTTTTCGTCAGCTTCGCGTACATAATAAACACCATTCAGCTCGATAAGCTCCAGCCCTTTTGACCGGCAAATAACTTGAAGACCCTCAATTACAGAAATATTCTCCAGATGAATATTGATGTTAACATTTTGAAGATCGGCCTCGGGTACAATATTTATTTTGTAAGCCTTGGAAATCATGCGAAACAGGTCTAGTATAGGCCGGTCAACCACTTCTACACGCATTTTTTCTGTAACTGCGCTTTTTACCAGCTCCCCTGCTAATGGGCCCTGCACCACTGGAGGCTGACTGCGCTGCTTTTCACTTTCCGCCTTTACAATACCGCTTTGACGACCCTGCAGAAACTCCTGTTCCTGCTCTGTAAGACGGGGACGGCGCCGACGCGGGCTGCGTTCGGGTACATTGCCAGCCTCCTCACCGGCCTGAGCTAACTGTGTTATGGAGTCTGCCCCTGATAAAAGTCCGGGACCGGCAAGAGCCTGACAGGTCAGGGCAGTAAAAAAAAGAATATTTTTAAAAGTTAACATATCAGTCCTCAATGGTGGCAACACGCATGAGCTCAGCGGCAGTTGTGATGCCCTCTTTAATTTTATTAAGCCCATCCTGGGCCAGCGGCACCATAGATGATACAGATTTAATGTGTGATTCTGCTTTGCCCTCTACCACAGCCTCTTTTACAGCATTTTCGAAAGGGAGCCATTCAAAGATACCCGTACGGCCATTATAGCCGGTATACCCGCAGCGGTTACAACCTTTGGCTGTAGGGCATACATCAGGCAGACCTGGTAAAAAACTGCGTTCTTCAACACTGGGAGGCTCCATGGAAACACATTGAGTACAAACCTTGCGTAAAAGCCTTTGAGCCAGTATACCAAGCACAGCCGAACTCACCAGGAATGGTTTGATTTTTAGATCGAGCAGCCTGGTGATTGCCGATACCGAATCATTGGTATGCAGAGTAGAGAATACGAGGTGACCAGTTTGCGCTGCCTGTATGGCGATTCTGGCAGTTTCTTCATCGCGGATCTCCCCTATCAGCATGACATCCGGGTCCTGGCGCAATAGAGACCTGAGGATACCGGCAAATGTCAGACCGGCTTTTTCATTGATTTGTACCTGATTGGCGCCGTCCATACGATATTCGATTGGATCTTCAATTGTTGATACGTTGATGTCCTTACTCAGGATCTCATTAAGGCACGCATAAAGGGTGGAAGTTTTACCTGAACCGGTGGGCCCGGTAACGAATATCATACCTTGAGGCCGATGGATTTGAGACCGGACAGATTTTAAAACTTCCGAGGGCATACCAAGTGAACTAATATTGGATACATAAGACGCATGTATTAATATGCGGATTACGACTTTTTCACCTAACCGGGTGGGAAGTGTACTAACCCTCATATCGATGGTATTATCCCCGGTTGCCCATTTTATTCTGCCATCCTGAGGAAGGCGCTTTTCTGCAATATCCAGCTCAGAAAGTATTTTGATCCTGGAAATTACCGATGCCTGTACCCACTTGGGTAGCTCCAGACTGTCCCTTAACATACCGTCTTTACGGTACCTTATTTTTAGCTTATTTTCAGCCGGTTCAACATGGATATCTGTAGCACCCTCAGCAATGGCCTGCTCAATTATCTCGTTGACCAACTTGACTACCGGCTCAGCTTGGCTTTTTTTCCGGATTTCTTCAATAGAAGTTTCATCGTTTATGGCGATTTCAGACTGAATCAGCCCTGATAATACATTATCCCCCTTTCTACCATTACGTTCGTCTGCCATCATGCGGATTTGATCTTCCAGAATGCTTGCTGTTACCTTAACAAACTGGATTTGTTTTTCGGTACGAAGCTCCAGTGCCTCCAATAAAAGCTGACTGCTTTTTTCGATAGCTATGGTGAAGAGACTGCCTTCTAAAGAAACTGGATAACAACGTGATCGGATACAGAAATCCGCACCAATTTCATGGATCAAATCGATATTAACGGCTTGAATGTTCATGGATTGCCTGGATAAACGAAAACCTACCATATATAAAGTAGCAAAGTGGGTGCTAAAAATCTTGGAATTTAAAGGTTTTAAGACTGGTTATGGCCATACTTTATGATAAGTAGCCTTCAGCTCAAGGCCTGAAAGCCGGATTGCGAGGATGGGCTTCAATCACTCGTATCAGCGAATCTTCTCCATGAATAAAACCCAAAGTTATTTTGACAATACCAATTTTAGCGCATTCATCGCCCTCTAACACCCCCGATTCATCCAAATCAAGCTCCTGGAAGCTCAATTGCCCGTCAGCGTCCTTATCCAGCGCTCTCAGCCCATACAAAATCTGGTCAGACTCGAACTCATATTCGTTAAAGCGCGTATACACAGGTCCGGAGGCCTCTACATTAAATTTGAAAACCTTAAGAGGAAATAGTTCATTATTCAGGTTGAGGACATCGGAGTCAAAATGATAATCCAATATCCGGCCTTCGGTCATAACCAGTTGCAGGTCTGCAGGTCCAAGTTTTTTTATGCCGCTGGACATAACCTGCCGCTTTAAGCTGGAAGAATAAATACGTGCGGATTTATGAAAATGCACAATTTTCTGGCGCTCGTTAACCGCCTTATAGAATCTCAAATATATTGAGTAGGCACCAAGAGCTACAGTAACAGCCAACCCCATCCCCACGAGCAGTTCAATTACTGTAAAAGCCCTCCCACCACATCTTTCAGGTTTGTCAGCACTTGATTGAGACCCCCTGCCGCTTGTTTTTAATACCATGTATATTCCGGTTTAAGAAAGCCCAGCTCCATGACAGTTTCACCATCCTCATTAAAATCCGGATCCCAGTCATCTGATACAGCCAGTATCCTGATCCTTACTTCTAAAGGCCGATTATATATTTCGGCAATCTTTTCATCTTCCAGATAAGTATTTTCTACTATCTCCTCAATTTTAGCAGTGTCCAATACAGTACGCTTTATGGCAAATTTACCCCGGCCCGGGGCCTCCATACAATAAACCGTGTCCCCGACAAGACTCCTGGGATAACGGCGAATATTTTCTGCTTCTCTCACTGCCAGATCCAGAGCCGCCGCATACCTCTCACCACGAAACTCAATGCGTAGGGCAGCACCAAAAGTATACCATATTACGCCGGCACCCAGACTGAGGATAGTGGCAGCCACCAGTACTTCTATCAGCGTAAAACCAGCCGTAAATGTCTTTGAGCGTCTCATGGTCTGTGTTTAATCACGCTCCTCACGCCAGGATACCAGCTTATGAGGCCACCCTGTTTTGTCCTGAGGTCCAAAATCGAGAGGGATAGCTGCCTGGGATGGCATTCTGCTCCTGTTTATTTTACCGGGACCTAAACAATTTTCGCTGGTATCCTGACTGCACCTTAACCTGGAGGTAATAATTAGCCCGTTAACTCTGCCCGTAATCCAGGCTTCTTTACGAGCAATGCCTATACCCTCAACAATATTTGTTTCATGATTAAGCATCAGTGTGCCATTTAAACCGGCAGCCACTAATACACCTCGGGCAATGGCTTCATTGCGCAAATGCAGGCCATAGGCCGGTGGGGGGTTCTTATTTGTTGGGGGCCCGGTTGGTGTTTTTGTAAGCCCAATGGATAAGAGCACTGAGGAGGGTGATGTTTGTGAAGTGCCCTCCATAATAATATTTTCCTCTGCTGCAGCCTGAAGGCCCAGGTAACAGCGGCCTCTTATATATATGTTTTTGCCAGCATAGATGACCAGATTTCGGCTGGTAATTGAGTCTTCGAAATAAATATTACGACCGGCAAATATTTTGATATTATCTAAAAACACCTCACCGCGTAAATATACATCACCGTGAGCGCCGATTACGGCCGGCCCCTTAATATCCAGGCGTTCGGGCGTGTAATTGTCTATGTATATGTCTCCTAAAGGGAAAAACAGCACTTCGTCATTAAAAACAGGCGGCCGATCCAAGCTGTAATAACCGTTGCCGGTTTCGCCACCCTCCCGGCTGAGCAAATCATTTAATTGTGAGGTGTAAAAATCACTTTTTGTTCCCCCGTAATTATTTAACCAATCTTTAATTGTAAAATCCCCTCCCAGCAGTCTTATGTCGGGAAGAGATTTTGGATTGGTTTTTGCCAATATTGAACCAATGATCTGTTCCTGCGCAAAGTCAGGTGCCACACCGTCAATAATTAAAGCACTTTCATTTATGCTATCAGGAAAACTCCTTCCGAATTGAGCCGTGATAGTAACTGTTTGAGACTGCCATCTGCCGGTAGACCAGATTGTCATATAGGCCCCATCATAATCGATATCAAACTCAGGCGGGTATTCTGGGTGACTCAGATAAAACGCAATAGAATCATAATTGGTCACGGCATCGCTCCAGCTATAAGCGTTAAGAGCTGCAATAGTATCAACATTTACCATACCGCTGTCGGAGTTTAAGTCGTAAAATAACCCGTAGGCCAGGCCTGACTCTGCCAGATAAAAGGCACGCATGTAATGTTGTTCCCTGCTCAAGCCTTTTAAAATACTGCTGGACTGTATAAAAAGGAGGCTTGCAAGCAGCCCGCCCGCAGATATTACAATTAGTACGATAAAAAGAGCCGAGCCTTTTTCCTGTCTCGGGGTTAGGATACCGGGGCGCACCACCCTATTCGTTAAGCCGTAATTCAAATGTTCCGGCTTTATCTTTAAGTTTGACAGCCTGAGAGGAAATATTAACAACCTGTACGCTACCTATACTGTCGCCAACACCGGCCATATGACTTGTACCCTGCGGGTCTAATATCATAGCCAGTTTTTGATTTAAAATGCCGGTTAATTTGAAATTGCGCACAGACAATGGCGCTGACTTACGGTGCTTAGCAGAAGATTTGCCGCTGCCGCTGGATACATCAAAAGGATTACCACTGGCCAGGGTAGTATCTATACCAGCAGCAATGGCATTGTTGTTTATTTTCTTTATATCTTCCAGTACCTGAGAGAAAAAAACCTTGCTGCGCTCAGACATATTGCTGTTTTTAAGGGAATCCGGGAGCTTTTGCCAGAAGGTATACAAAAATACCCATAGAAGCAACATGGACATAATAACATACCAATAGCGCATAGAAATTAATATATACCTGCGCATATTACACCTCTATTGCCCTTGCCCCGGTGATAATATAAAGGCACCAAGAGTTATAGAATAAGCAATATCAGAATCTGACCGCCCTCGGCGTACAGACATTCTTTCAATAAAATATTGAGGAAATTCCTTTTTGAGTTTTTTAAAAAATGACATTAAATATGAATACTGTGCGGAGCCATCCAATTTAACAGACAGCCTGGACAGTGTGTGATCTCCGCTGCTGGAGAAACTAATACGTATCACCTTAAGACCTGAAGCAGTAAAAAACCTGCGTATATTATCAGCACTGTTCTCGGGGGGCTCTATGGGTATGGTCTTTTTCTTAAACCTGCTTAAATAGGATATAAGTTCCCGGTTCTGCTGTTTCAACATGGTTTCCAGGGAATCCAGCCAGGCCTTTTGATAGACATTCCGTTCCATAAACTGGACTTGTTCCTGTAATTGCCCAACATTGTGGGCCAGCGGCAAAAAGGCAATATGGCAAAATGCCCCAATCACCAATACTGGCAACAACCAGATAGAAATGATCCATTTTTTATTAATAGCTTCCTGTTTTAGCCAGCGAATCATTTACCTACCTTACCACACAAGATACATGGAAAGAAACTACATTAGTTTTAGGATTAAGCTGTTGATCTGAAAAACTTATCTGCTGGAAATATTGTGTTTTGCCCAGCCTGGTTTTAAACTGACTTACACCATCCCAACCGCTAACACGGGCTTTGAATGTCAGCCGGTATTGGCCTTCACTGCCAGGCTCCATAATAAAACCATCTATACCGGACTTGTCCGGAAGTGCTTTGTTAAGACCCGTAAACACCATGTCCCAGGGAATAGCAGGCACCCATAAATCTTTATAGGCAATAAGTGTGTCCTCCAAAGCCTCCATAAGTTTATATTCCCGCTCAATCCGGATTACGGCAGGCCGGTAGGTGTCTGCCTTTAATTGTAAAGCTGCCAGCTGCGCCTGCACCCGATGACGATAAAATAAAGAACTGCCTGAAACCATCAGCGTTAACGCTAATACCCACCCGGTAACCTGGGCCAGGAGAAAACGCTGCCGACAGGAAGCATTAGATGATACATGTGCCGCTGGAGCCCGATTATGAAGAAGCAGCTCTTTATGCACTCCAGCCAATAACACCCCACAATGTATTATAGCATCAGTTTCTTTAACTCTCCTACACATGGGTATATCTATCAGCTGCAGATCGGCTATATCCATGGCGGTTTTGTAAAGTTCCTGATCCACAGAGGAAACCACATAGGTTTTAATGGCGCCCCTGCTTTGTGTATTTGCCTCACTTATATGAGTATGCTCAGAAAGTTTGGAAACCCAACCACCCTCAGTATGCCCGACCCGCAGCAAATGAAATGGCGCCCCGCCAAGAAAAATTACTGAATAATGATAAGATTTAAAGGAAAAAAGGAACTGAAAAAACCCTGCCCCGGTCAAGTCGTGAACTTGCCAGGCAAGGGCAAGAACTCCCGCCTCTAAGGGCAGTAGTAAATCAGCATGATATTCATTTTTAAGCTGGCCTTTTTTGGGACCCAGAGTAATAAACACCCTGTGCCGCGTACCTTGTTTTGTGGTTTCTTCAAAGAAAGACTGCCAGCCGGCTTTCTCATATTCGCTGCGTCTTTTTCCCAGGCACTCCAGAAGGTCATTTTCTACTTGAGCACCTGTAAGCTCGGTATCAAAGGGGATTGTTATCTCCCTGTGTAAAAAAGCCCCGCCTGAAAAGGCCTCTATAATTTTATGGTGTTTTCGCACCCAGGAGCTGTTTACTGCCTGATTGACCTCAGAAAAAATTTTTAAGGAATATTGACGAAAACTGGTAAATTCCGCATAACCGTGATCCTTTATATGTGTGCTAGTACGAAACAACAATATTAAAAACTTTGATGAGGGGGATAAAGGAGCCCTTGAACCAGTTAAATTATGAAGAGTAAAGTGTCTGATGAGCATTCTCACATCCTTCGTCTCTCCTTCGACTGCGCTCAGGACAGGCTATCAGGATGACAGGTGAAACACGCTCCATCAGTTTATTAGAATGCATCCGCCTAAGGCGGATCCATTCTAATAGACACTTAACCGTCTGTAAACAAGAATGTTAGTTATTTAGTGTAGAGTTAGCAAAGAATGCCTGTCTGAAATAAATAAGCCTGATGCGCAAACTGTTTAGGATAGGCGTCTACCATCCGGGTGTCTCAGAAAGGCTCAGAGAGGCTTATATTTTCCATTTATACCACCCCAGCTGACCAAGTACAACTGAAATAATAAGTATGGGAAAATTTACAAGTTCCACCCACCAAAAATCTTTTATCACCTCAACCTGCTGCAGCTTTAAAGCCGTCTTTGAGAAAAAAGCAAATTCCGTACTTAGTTTTAATAAAAATGGGGTAAAAAAATACCACCAGGACAGGTTTAGGAGCGGTATTAAAATGGGAGACACAATTATCCAGCAATAAAACAAATATAATCCGATTAAGAGCCCTATGTAGGCCTTGCTGGTATAATTTAAGCCGTTACTGGACCATCTGGCCCTTTGCTGAAACAATTCCCGCCACGTCAGGGCCGGAGAAGTAATTACACATGCTTCCGGGTCCAGATTATAAAAAACACCCGCTTTGCCCCTGGTTACCATTTTATGTACCAGCATGTCATCGTCACCAGAAACTAAATGTTCCA
>CAZRWX010000101.1:0-11520 GCA_964603925.1 uncultured Bifidobacteriales bacterium
TTCACCTGTCATCCTGAGCGGAGACGAAGGATGTGAGAATGCTCATCAGACATTATCCAGCCGAAGGCTTAAATTAATTCATAATTCCTAATTCATAATTCCTAATTTCAATAATATGGCGCAAGATTTTAAGGACTTCGTACTTCAAGTAAAAGAACGGGCGGATATTGTTTCTATCATAAACCGCTATGTTCCATTAAAAAAGGCCGGCGCCCGGTATGTGGGAGTGTGCCCCTTTCATGATGACCACTCCCCCAGCATGAATGTAACCCCGCAAATGGGGATGTATAAATGTTTTGTGTGCGGGGCAAAAGGCGATATTTTTAATTTTTTGATGGAATATGAGAAATTGAGTTTTATCGACGCCCTTAAGGCCGTCTGCCAGGAAACAGGTATGACACTGCCCGAACACTTTGCCGAATCAGGCAGCGGCAAGTCCACTGAAGAGCGTTCTCTTATTACCCAGTGCTTCTCCCTGGCTCAGGAGTACTTCCAGAGTAATCTCAAGAAATCACCAGTAGTCCTTAAGTACCTTGAGGTTAGGGGTATTAAAGCAGAAACACAAAAGCAGTTTGCTCTTGGGGTTGCCCCCATGGAATGGGAAGGATTTCTGAAATACGCCAATCACAAAGGTTTTAAAAAAGACCTTCTTCTTAAGGCTGGTCTAATAAAAGAAAATGATTCACACCGCCTCAGAGACTGCTTTGTAAACCGGCTCATTTTCCCAATCTGGAACCTGAGTAATTATATAGTAGGGTTTGGCGGCAGGACACTGGATAAAGACGGTAAGCCCAAGTATTTAAATTCAGCCGAGTCGTCTATTTATCAGAAAAGCCGGATTCTATATGGACTGAACTTTGCCCGCAATGATATCGCCAAAAAGGGCGAAGTCATTCTGGTGGAGGGGTATATGGACGTTATTTCTCTGTGGCAGGTGGGGTTGCAAAATACCGTAGCCACCTCAGGCACAGCTCTCACAGAAGCACACAGCGAGATAATTGCGCGTTTCGCCAAAAAGGTCTATCTCTTTTTTGATGGGGACAAACCCGGGAGAGCGGCTGTAGAAAAGGCCCTTCCCCTGCTTTTGAGCAAAGAGCTGGAAATCCGCATTCCCAAATTACCCCCGGAGCATGACCCGGACAGTTATGCTCTGGCTTTTGGGCTGGAAAAAACATCCCAACTTTTATCTGAGAGCCAGAATATGGTTGAGTTCCTGGTAGCACCCCATTTAACATCTTTATCCAGCTACAGCCCGGAAGAAAAACATAATCTGCTTACCCATATAAGATCACTTTTAAGCCACATTCCTTCGGATTTCGTAAGAAATGAATACCATAAGCAGCTCCACCATTTAATGGATTTACCACTCCCCCTGGGTACCAGGGGGACACCCATTGGTACTTCCAAGGGGGCACCGACAGCTTACCCACCGGATCGCCGGGCGCCTGCCAGAACAGCCCCAAACAGGCAGCCAGCCCAATTCAGCCCAAAAATTAATGTGGAGTGGCAATTGGCCTATCTTTTACTGGCTTCAGAGGATGCCTGCCGTTTTTCTATCGAATGGCTTGATATAGCCTGGATAATTGATGAAGAAGCCAGAGACCTGATAGACAGGGCGCTGGCATATTTTGATGAGGAAGGGTGTTTCAAACTATCCCGTTTCCTTGATCAGGTTCCTCAAAACCTGGCTAATCATATTGAAAATATGATTCTTCCGGAAATGGTTGAACCGGAAACTGCAAAAAAACAACTTATAGACACTTTGGCTGCTGTTAAAAAAAAGTATATTCAACGGTCTATGAAGGATTTGAGTTATCAAATCCGCAACCATCAGATAGACCGGCTGGAGGGTATGAAAAAGTTTACAGATTTTCAGAAACAGCTTAAATCCATTTATAATTCTTTTCCAGCGTAATTTTACTCCGGGTTCATGGACACTTTATACACAAAAATTTGTAACCGGCTGCAGAAACAGGCAAAATTGCAGGGCTTTCTGGCAGAGAACCAGATCCAGGCCGTTAGCCGTTCAGACAACGAGTTCATGGTCTTGCGGCAGCATTTTCTCGATCGCGGCATCCGCATTACCGAGTTTAAAGTACGCGCCAAGCGGGTACTCAAAAAAACTGCCATTAAAAAATCCACACGCTATAATGATCCTACATGGGTATATCTCAATTCTGTAGGCAAAGTGCCGTTGCTTAGCAGAGAACAGGAAGTCTCCATTGCCAAACGCATAGAAGAGGTTCAAAAGCGCATATGCGGCATTCTGTTTTTATTCCCCAGAATGATTCAAGAGATTCTGGCATTTGGAGACCAGGTTATTACCGAAGAAATACGTGTAGAAGAAATACTGCAAATAGATAACGATGCCTGGACAGACACCGATATTTATGATCGTGAAAAAAAGAATGCTATCAAAGCTTTTAAGAAAATACATAAGAATTTGGACACCCTCCTGGAAACTGAGCACAAGTTAGGCGAGCAGAAAGAGAAGGCTGTCAATGAGAATTCTCCCAAACTCAAAGCACAGTCAGATGAGCTGAATACACTGAGAAAAGACCTTATCCAGGACTGTATCAAACTGCACCTCAGTCACAAACAGATAGATCGCCTGGTAGAAAAATTCAAACTCGAGAACATCGCTGTTTCCCACAACATGGAGAAAGTCAAAAAGATCAAGCAGTGGGAAGAGGTCCTGGAAAAGGAAAAAGAGCGGCTAATAGAGGCCAATGTAAGGCTGGTTGTAAGCATAGCCAAGCGCTATACATCTAAAGGCCTGGAGCTAATCGACCTGGTTCAGGAGGGCAACAGCGGCCTTATACGGGCAGTAGAAAACTTCGATTATACTAAGGGTTATAAGTTTTCTACTTATGCCACATGGTGGATAAAACAATCCATTACCCGTGCCATTGCCGATAAAGGTAAAACCATTCGTATTCCCGCTAATATGCTGGACATTGTCCGCAAGGTGCTTCGCACCTCCAGGGAGATACAGCAGACTACAGGTAAAGAGCCGTCTGCCGAGCAGGTAGCTACAGAAGTTGGCTGTTCAATCAAAAAAGTACAGCTCGCTATGGACGTTTCCCAAGACCCTGTTTCCCTGGACAGCTACATTACCGGTGACGAATTCAATACAATTTCAGAGTTTATAGAAGACACCTCAGTAGAACGGCCTTCTCAAATAGCCAATATTCGCCGGCTAAGAGAGCAAATAGACTACGTACTCAACTCACTGGATCCAAAAGAAAGAGACATTGTACGCATGCGTTTTGGCCTGGATGACGGGCAGGTCAAAACTCTCAAAGAGATTGGCGACAGGTTTAAAATATCCCGGGAACGTGTACGGCAGATAGAGTCCAAAGCCCTGGCCAAACTTCAACACCCCAGCCGTGTTAAACAGCTGGAGGGTTGGAGTTCAGATATAGAAGACATCTATATCGGCTGACAGCGCATTTTGTTCTTAAGGTAATCCGCTAATATCCGGTGATTTTTACCAAAGGATAGTTAGGTATTAATTATTTTCGACATTAGAGGGCATAAAGGAGTAAAATAGGGATAATGCCAAAATAGGGATATTGCCAGTATGCTAAGCACCAGATATATCAAATACGTAATCCAGAAAGCAATAGTGAATACCAGATACACTATCCAGATCTGGCAGAAAAACCGCGATGTGCGCCAGGCCTTTGCAGCCAGTAACCCCATGCTGCAAAACCTGCAAATTTTAGCTTACCCCACCCTCAGTGAAAATGCCAGAACATTATCCTTATGGGCGGCCCTGATAGCGCTCTCGGGTATTTTTGTTTATCAAGTACATAACATATCCAGGCATACAGAAATACAAGCATCCCTAACCAGGGCTCTTACCCCGCCACCCCAGCATGCAGTCTCTCTGCCTGCCGCTGCCAAAGCCCCCAGTTCGGGCATTTTGACTGATATTCAATACATTATTATAGCTTCTAAAAAGCATAAAGCGCTCAAAGTTCTTGAATATAATGGGGGTGCCTGGTCCCATGTTATACAATACCCCATGGGTTATGGTGAGAAGGATGGGGACAAGCAAAAACAAGGTGATAAAAAAACCCCAGAGGGTCATTACTGGATTCTGGATATTCTCTACGGTCCAGATGTAGGTTCTCTTTACGGAGCACTGGTTTTCCCCTTAAGCTATCCCAATAAAAAGGATAGAGATGAAGGCCGCTCCGGCAATGGTATATGGATACATGGCGTTGAGTTTGGTAAGAATATTAAATTCACCCGCGGCTGCCTGGAGCTAGCCAACAGTCACATATTGCAGCTGACTAAATATGCCCTCCCCGGTACACCAGTCATTATACTGCCCCAGGAGGCAGACTGGCCCGATATGAGTACTTTTGACCACAGCTGGATAGACAATGAATACCCTCAAATATATACGCGCATTAAATATAAAACCAAAGACGACCCTGAGGTTGCCGCAATACTTAAAAAGGCAGAGGCATTTGTCAGCCGGGAGAAGCCCCTTTTTACAGAGCCCAAACTGGAGGAACAAGAACGCGTGTCCTTGCTTGCCAGCCTGGAAAAATGGAGATACAGCTGGTCCAGTAAGGATATTGATGCCTATTCCTCAATATTTCATACAAATTTTAAAGGACGCAATGGGCTGGACAGGTCATCTTTCCTCAACAGGAAGGGCACAATTTTCCAAGCTAATGACAGTTTTCAAATTTCTCTGAACGATATAAAGATTAAAATGCAGAATGATTCTTCTGCTATAGTAAGCTTTATACAGGATTACACCGCTTACCAGGGTCAGGAGGCTGCCCGTAAAAGCATTTCGGAAAAAAGCCTGTGGATGAAGAAAAATGGTTCTGAATGGGCCATTATCAAAGAATGACACCAAAGGCCATGATAATTATTGCCGCTTAAAGTCTGCGGGAACTAACTAAATTTAACATATTATCTATTTCAGGGACAAAGGGTTTAAAAATGTCAGACCAACCAAGCGTAAAAGTACTCGTCAATGAGCTAAAGCTGGAAGTAGAAAAGCTCTCCCGGGAAAATAAAGACTTGGGCGAGAAAATTGCTCAACATTCTCTGCCGGCGGTATTACTAGCCGCAGAATCCCAGGAATTTGAGCAAATCACTTTGAAAGTAGCAGAAAAATTACATGCCCAAAACTCTGAGGGCCAGGGGTCTACTAACCTGCCCACAGCGGAAAAAAAGATAAATGAAGTGGTCTCCACCGCCACTAATTTAGAAAACCGCGTTAAGCGTATAAGCGACAACATGGAGCAGCTTCACCTTCAAGTAGAAGGGTATCAGGAGGCCAGGAATAGTTTCTCATTATTAAAAAAGAATTTGGATATGCTTATCCGCCGTAAATCGGAGATTGAGAGCAAACTCAAAGCCCTGGGTAAGCAGGGGGTAGTTGTAGAGCGTGCTAATGTTGAGGCCGGCCGGCTTAATTCCCTTTTCTGGACAATGGAGAGCCAGATTAAGGAGATCAAAACCCAGCAAAAAGAGATGAAGCGCCTGGACAAAGTGCTGATTGATCTGGATAACAAGTACACCCATGCCAAAGAGGCTATGGAAAAAATCACCGAATTTAATAACCTGCTCAAAAACAGCCGGCAGGCAGTTAATGAGATCGAAACAGTATCGGGAGATATCAGCCAGAAGTTAATAGTTTTTAAAGAATTCCAGGGTTCAGTGGAAACAGTACTGGCCAAAGTACAGGACATAGACGCACTTGCTAAGAATACCGAAAATTTAATTAGCAATATTGAAAGTCATGCCCAGACCATTAAGGACGCCCAACAGACTATAGCTCAATATGAAACTGATCTCAAAACTTACACTAACAATGTAAAAGAGCTTAAGAGTAAGAGTAAAGTAATTGAAGAATATGAAACGCAGATAGATCAGCTCAATAATAAAATTGACAAGCTGAATCATCGTCTGGAGGAGAGTGACAAAAGGCAGGAAAAGCTTCTGGAGATAGAAGCCAGAGTTAATAGCCTTAACAGCAACATACATGGTCTGGAAGCTAAAACCGAAAAGCTATCCACCCTGGAGGCAGGTCTGAACAAACTTGAAAAAATGTCTGATTCTATTAACGAAAAGACTGATGAGTTGTCCGGTAAGATGTATGTGCTAACACGCAAAGAGAACGACCTCAATAAAATTACTTTGAATATGGATCAAATTTCCAAACAGGTACACAACACCATGAACCATATAGAAGAAATTTCCCACAAAGGTCATAAAGTCAGCGAACTGGAGAAAAAACTTAAAGAGCTGGACAATCTGTCCCATGATGTGGACGAAAAAATTGTAAACCAATACCGTAAGCAAAGCGAAATAGAACAGTTGGAAGAGCGCATTAGCAGCCTGAATGATACTACCGAGCAAATTTCCTTAAAAATAGGCACAGTTACCAAGCAGGAAAACCACCTGGATTTACTGGAAGCCAAGATAAACGCCCTGGAACAAATGGAAGAATCCATAAACGAAATAAGCACAAGGGTAAAAAAGGAAAAGGACGAAATAATTTCTGGAGAGAACAAAATTCAGGAACTTGGAGTTCAATTGGATACTCAAATTTCCACATCCCGGCTTGAGCTGGAGAGTTACAAAAAAGAAGGCCATGAGACAGTGGTTGCCATCGAAAACAACCAGGTCAAACTGCAATCCATTACCAGCGAACTCGACAGAAAGATGCTCGAGTTTGCGAATGACTCCCACGTTATCCGCGAAACCGAAGACAGATTGAAAAAAGCCACCGACCTGTTTAATGCCCTGGAGTCCAGAACACGTGAATATTTAGACCGCCAGAATGCTATTGACACCCTCAATATTGAGGTGGAAAAAGCTAAAACCTCGGTTAGCAGTCTGGAGAGCAGGCTGGATGAAATGAATAAAACTAAGGAAAATATTAAAGAGACTACAAACGCTTTGGAGCGCCTGGGCTCCATGCACCACTCGTTGATGAAACAAATGGAGGCTCTGGAGTCAAAAAGCAGTGTAGTTAAAGATACACAAAACGCTGTCGACGGCATATTTAATACCATGGAGCAGGTTGAGTCCAAGATGAAAGCCCTGGCTGTGGAGCGCAAGGTTGTAAGGGAGGCTGAAGCCCAAATCGAGCAATTACAAGCTATTCTGGGCGATCTTAAAATTGACATGGAATTAATTATAAGTGACAGGCAGCAAATACAGGATGTGGGAGAAAAGGTGGCGGAACTTCAGTTTTTAATGGGTGAAGCTGACGCTAAAATTAAATCCCTGAAAAAGGCCAACCTGTGAATCAGATGACAGCAATCAGAAGTCATAATTCAGATCTGTTTGACTGCCTTTGATCCGCTTACCTCTGATACATTAGCTGGATACAAATGGATAGCGAAGCGCAAACTAACATGAATGAAGAGGAAGAGGCGCCCTTCAGTAATGATACCGCAGAAGCTGCCAGTCACATGGATCGCATGCAGAGCACTCTGATTGCCTATGTTAAGGAGCGTATTCCCGATGCGGACGAAACGCTTATTTGTGACGCTATAGAATACTCTCTCACTGCACATCAGAATCAATTCCGAAGATCTGGTATGCCTTATATGGATCACCCTTTTGAGGTAGCCAAGCTGCTGGCGGATTTCCACATGGACAGCACAACTATTGCCGCGGCTCTGCTGCACGATGTAGTAGAGGACACCGCGGTCACGGTAGAGGATATTAAGAATAAATTTGGTGAGGAAATCGCCTTCCTGGTTGATGCAGTTACCAAGTTATCGGCGATCCAGGCCAGGTCCAGGCTGGAGCGGCAGGCTGAAACATTTCGAAAAATGCTTATTTCCATGGCTAAAGATTTCCGGGTGATATTGATAAAATTTGCTGACAGGCTGCACAATATGCGCACGCTGGGTTATATGAACGAAGAGAAAAAGCGCAACATTGCCACTGAAACTCTGGAAGTATACGCACCTCTGGCACATCGTTTTGGTCTGGCTAAAATCCGCTGGGAGCTTGAGGATTTATCCTTTAAAGCCCTTAATCCCGGTGCCTATAAAAATATTGTACAGATGGTAGTTGAAAAAAGGAACAGCAGGGAAGAATACGTACGCCAACTTCTTACCCCTGTAAAAGAACTATTTGAAAAAGAGGGTATAAAGGCCCGTGTTTTCGGCCGCCCCAAGCACCTCTACAGCATCTTCCGGAAGCTCGAAACCCGTCAGTGTCAGTTCGAAGACTTATACGACCTTTTTGCCCTGCGCATTATTGTGGGCACAGTACCCCAGTGCTATAACGTTCTTGGTCTCATACATAACCTTTGGACACCACTACAAACCCGCTTTAAAGACTACATAGCCACGCCTAAGTCCAATATGTACCAATCTCTGCATACAGCCGTCATAGGTCCCCAGGGCCGCCCCATAGAAGTTCAAATCCGCACCGAGGAGATGGATCTTACAGCAGAATATGGTATCGCCGCTCACTGGGCCTACAAGGAGGGCGAAAACCCAAAGAAATTGGAACAGGAGAGCCGATGGCTTTCCCAGTTCATGGAATGGCAAAAGGACCTTACAGACTCATCGGAATTTATGGATTTCTTCCGAATAGATTTAAAAACCGAAGAAATTTTTGTTTTTACACCCAAAGGCGACTTAATACGTTTGCCGAAGGGGGCTACAGCGCTGGATTTTGCTTTCTCTGTACATACCGAAGTAGGCGTTCATTGTATTGGCGCTAAAGTAGAGGGTAAAATTGTACCCATTGACAGGGCGCTGCAGACAGGGTCTACAGTAGAAATCCTCAAATCAGAAAATCAGCGTCCATCCCGGGACTGGCTGCGCATGGTTATTACGGCAAAAGCCAAAAACAGGATTCGCCGCTGGATGAAAAGCGAAGGCAAAGAACAGAGTACACTACTGGGTAAAGAGCTTTTACAAAGAGAATTCCGTACACTTAAAATACCCAGAGAAACCCAGGATAATTTTGCCGCCTTTTCTCAGAAATTTGACGCGGAATCCTGGGAAGACCTGTATGAGAAAATAGGTAATGGGGATATAAGTCTGGGATCTGTAGTAGGTTTTTTACAGATTCTTCTGCCTGACCGTAAAAAGGGCAGCGCTCTTAAAAAGGTAAGAACTAAAAAGTCTAACGAGAAGACCGATGCCGTACTTGTTTCAGGCATCAGTAATATGCTTATACGCTTTGCCACCTGCTGCAATCCCGTACCAGGCGATCCTATTCTGGGTTATGTTACCAAGGGCAGAGGGGTATCCATTCACAGGGCTAACTGCCCTGAGGGTCTGGCATTATCCCGTGATAAAGACCGCATGGTGCCTGTACAATGGGTGGAGGATGAAGGCGCGCCCTTTGATGTGTATATTGAAGTAACTGCCAAGGATAAACCCGGTTTGTTAAGCGAGATAACCCTGACATTTACAAACCTGGGCATAAACATACAAAGAGCTTCCATAGTAACCGTCAATAACCAGGTACGAAACCGTTTCAAACTTCATGTTTCCAATCTTAAGCAACTGGATAAAGCCTTCAGCCAGATAAAAAAAATAAAGGAAGTTCGCTCTGTTTCGCGGAGAGAGCCCTCTGTACGTTCATCCTAATCTCAGTTTAACAGCCACCTTGCACCCTGCTTACCAAATTATTAGTTTTCCGCGATCTTTTAGCAATGCGATTATACTACAACTTTTACATATAAAGCCAAATGCGGCCCTTAGATAATCTTAGAAACATTGGCATCAGTGCCCATATAGATTCCGGTAAAACCACTCTTACCGAGCGCATCTTATTTTTTACCGGCATCATTCACGCCATGCACGAGGTTCGGGGCAAAGACGGTGTTGGTGCCACTATGGACCACATGGAGCTTGAGCGGGAGCGGGGCATTACTATAACTTCCGCAGCCACCCACTGCACCTGGCGGGGCAATAACATTAATATTATTGACACCCCCGGTCATGTAGATTTCACTATAGAGGTGGAGCGCAGCCTCAGGGTGCTGGACGGTGCCATTCTCATTCTTTGCGGTGTTGCTGGTGTACAAAGCCAGTCTTTTACCGTAGACAGGCAAATGAACCGCTACCACGTACCGCGTATTGCTTTTATAAACAAGCTGGATCGCTCCGGCGCCAACCCCCACAAGGTTATTGAGCAGCTCAGGTCCAAGCTCAAACACAATGCTGTAGCCATGCAGCTCCCCATTGGTCTGGAGAATAACATTAAAGGTGTGGTAGATCTGGTAAAAATGAAGGCCATTTATTTTGAAGGTGAAAACGGCATCCAGATTGTGGAGCGGCAAATCCCTGATGATCTATTACCCGAGGCTCAAGCTATGAGGGCCGCCATGCTGGACTCCGTATCAGAGTTTTCCAACACCCTTACCGAGCTTATTCTGGAAGAAAAGGAAATCCCCGAAGATGTTATAAAATCAGCAGTCCGCAGCGGTACCCTGGCACTCAAGCTCACTCCCGTTTTTATGGGCTCTGCCTTTAGGAACATTGGTATACAGCTGGCCCTCGATGCTGCCATAGACTATCTTCCCAACCCCTACGAAGTTGAAAATATTGCTCTGGATCTTAACAATAACGAAGAACAGGTAATACTCAAACCAGATAATTCTGAGCCACTTGTTGCTTATGCCTTTAAGCTTGAAGACGGCCGTTTCGGTCAGCTCACATACCTGCGCATCTACCAAGGCACGCTAACCAAGGGTAAACCCATTATTAATATGACTACGCGCAAGCGCCATATTGTTGGCCGCCTGGTGCGCATGCATTCCAACGCCATGGAGGAGATAGAAACTGCCTCAGCTGGTGATATTATCGCCATGTTCGGTATAGACTGCGCCACAGGCACTACATTTACCAACGGCCAGGTTTATTATGCCATGACTTCCATGCATGTACCCGATCCTGTTATAGATCTGGTAATAGAGGCTGAATCCCGCGACGATCTAAATAACATGGCCAAGGGCCTTAATCGTTTCGAAAAGGAAGACCCTACCTTTAAAATAAAAGTAGACGAGGAAAGCGGTCAAACCATAATTTCGGGCATGGGCGAGCTTCATCTGGACATTTATTTAGAAAGGCTGCGGAGGGAATACAAAGTCCACCTGCGTACGGGCAAACCACAGGTAAGCTACCGGGAGGCCATTACTCAAAGGGCCGACTTTGACTACACCCACAAAAAACAAACCGGTGGTTCCGGGCAGTTTGCCAGGGTTGTTGGCTATATCGAGCCTCTGGAAGATACCGCCTGCGATTTTGAATTTGTAAATAGTATACGCGGCGGTGATATCCCCAAAGAGTATATACCCAGCTGCGAAAAGGGCTTTAAAGCCGCTATGGAGACAGGCACAATAATCGGTTTTCCCATTGTGGGTGTACGCTGTGTACTCACAGACGGCGCCGCCCACGCTGTGGATTCCAGTGATATGGCATTTCGCCTGGCTTCCCGTTATGCCATTAGGGATGTTTATAACAAAGCCAAACCAGAGGTACTGGAGCCCATTATGAAGGTTGA
>CAZRWX010000102.1:0-11517 GCA_964603925.1 uncultured Bifidobacteriales bacterium
AGTCAGGGTGAAAGGCGCATGGTGTGTATTGCCCGGGCTCTTATGACCAGGCCCCGCCTGCTGCTGATGGACGAGGCTTGCGCTGGTCTGGATTTTATCACCCGGGAGGCCTTCCTGAAAAATCTGAAACATGTGGCGGGGCTTCCTTTTAAGCCGTGTATCATATTTGCCACTCATCATGTGGAAGAGGTGCGTCCCCTCTTTTCTCATATACTGCTGTTAAGCAAGGGGCGGGTGTGCGCTCTGGGTCCGGTTAAAGAGACACTTAACTCAAACTCGCTTAGCCGGATGTTCGGGGCTAGTCTGGTTTTAAGCAGGTGCAGTCAAGGTTATACGCTGGATTACGCCTGATGCCCGATGCCTGCCTTGACGTAGTGGGGAACCCACGAAGGCAGGAGCATTCTGCTTCAGGCGGATACGTTCTAATGTCTGATGAGCATTCCAACAAAGTTAAGCCACTCTCCATAAGTCAGATGCACCTCAGCTATGCCCTCCTCCTGCTGGTAACAGGTGAGCATTACAGGCTGGTAAAATTTTTTGGCTGCGTAATGCAGGAGCTTCCATTTACCACTGTACTCCACTGTACTCCAGGGAGCTCCAGGAGGCCACGGGCCAGTTGTCGTTAAGCTGCCAGTATACGGTGCCCATGCAGTAGGGCATAAGGCTGCGCCAGTACTCCACTCCCATTTTCATGGCCAGAGCCTGCTGTACCTGGCTGAGGTAGAGAAAGTTGTCGAAACCCTGAGGCATGCGGAAGTACTGGCTGAACATGGCAATGATACTGCCGTTGCCTTTATAACACTTCTGGTGCTGTTCCATGGTGGGGGAGAATACATTACGGCCCTCAGGAGGGCAGAATTCCTTTATAGTTTCCATGGACGGAAATGACTGATAACCAAACTCTGAGCAGAACCTGGGTTTTTGATTGTAGTAGTCTTCAAAGGGTTTGCCGCCGTGCCAGACATCCCAGTAATGCATGTCCCCGTAACCGTCCTTATGGAAAGTATCCTGCAAGTCACCCGGACCCGCACAGGGTGACGAAGGCCAGAAAAGCATTTTGGGGTCATTGTCTTTAACAGCCTTCTCCAGGACACCGTTCAGTTTGAAATATTCTCGTTTGGCTGTTTCAGGATCATTTTGTTTGCGCTTGGTTTACAAAAGTGAGCCATTCCTAACCTCGTTGTCTCCGCACCAAAGTGCCATGCAGGTGCGGCCGCGCAGGCGCTTAACCTGATGGGCGGCCTCTTTGCCCACACTTTCCAGAAAATCCTTATCGGCAGGATACAGGGCGCAGGCAAACATGAAATCGTGCCAGACAAGTATGCCCAGCTCATCGCAGATATCATAAAAATAATCATATTCGTACTGACCACCCCCCCAAATACGAAGCATGTTCATGTTGGCATCCGCCGCGCTCTGGATAAGGCCGCGGTAGCGCTCGGGTGTCTGCCTGGATGGTTGGGCGTCAGTGGGTATTCAGTTGGCGCCTTTAGCGAATATGGGAGTGCCGTTAACCTCAACATAAAGGCTGCGCCCGTTCTTTTTATTTTTGGAAATAACCTGGTTTTCACCCCGTATCAATTATGAAAATTGTGAATTTCGGGTAATCCTGATCCATGTGGTCTTAAAAGGAATAAGTGTGTCTCAGTAATGAGATACACCAGCGCTTCTCGGGCTGTCTCCTTCGACTCGGCTGGGGCCTGGGTCCCGCACAGCGGATTTTGTCCCGGCAAGCGTGCTAATCCGTCCTTGCGGATTATCTTTAAAGAATAGGCTTAAAGCATATTCCGGCACGATGACAGAGTGAATGGTGAGAAAATATTATAGCCGTTTACCCCAGGGCCTGGTTATTAAACTCGTCCATAGCCTCATTTACGCTGCTCAACTGAGGTTGAATCTCCAGGTTAATACCAAGCCTTTGACAGGTGTCTTCCAGAGTATTGTAGTTGACCTGGCTGCTGACCTGCACCCTTTGTGGTATGTAGGCGTGTTTTTCTATCGAGGAGGTAAGTAGTAACATAAGAGCGGTGGGGCTCTCATTTGATTTGTGCATTTCGAAACCCAGAATAAAACCTGAACCATGCTCAGCGGCTATACTTAATACAGGGTGAAAAGGATCTCCGGATTTGTCTTTAACAGCTGTTTTTAAAAAGGCGTTTTCCATCTCCCAGGTGCCTTTGCGGGGGAGGTTGCCCGAAATAATCCGCCTCAGGGCGAGCTCGTCTACGGGCACTGACATTGCAGGTTCCGGGTCTGAGGATCGCACATTCTGCCAGGTATTTTGCCAGCATAGTTTCCGGCCTTTTTTGACCGCCTTCAAAGTATAAAGGTTGAAAGGGTCTTCACTTAAGAGGAAGTCCTCATTGTGTTTGGTTTTGCCGGCAATATGTATAGCCTGCTCAACGGCAAGGGTAAGGAAACTAAGTTCTGCGCTGTTGGGTAGCCGGGGCGGGTGACCTGGGTCCATCCTGCGGGCCAGGGGCAGCCTGCGGTTTTGTTTTATGTCAATACCGAATTTGTTCAGCAGGGCTTTATCTTCAGGATTGAGGTCCTCTGGTTTTTCAAAAAAAATGATGAGACTGTTCATGGAAAAATAAAGCTGGTCGGAGGGTAGAGCGTTTTTTATTATGGCCAGGTGGTTCTCCAGGCCCTGGAGACCAAGGTACATGTTAAAAGCATTAACCTCCCCCATGGTGCCCATGATATTACAGTAGCCATATTGCCCGTCCGCAGGATTCTGGATAGCGAAAAGATCGGTATCGTACATCCATTCCCACGGACTCAGGGAGGAAAATGCCTGGGCATATTCATAAAACTTGAGCCATTGGGCTTTGGCAGGGGACTTGGCCTTCATATTAATTAAGATATGAAAAATTGGAAAATGTTCTCCTGGAAAATGGAAATATTAAACCATTTTAAGTGCGTGCTGGATTGTTATTGTGTCATAAACCGTTTTTTTACCATTGTAAGCTCATTTTCGGCGTCCTGGACTAATTCCTGAATAATTTGTTTTACAGGTTGGATTTTATCAACAAGGCCCACAGACTGGCCGGCCATTACCGAACCCTTTTCTATGTCCCCGTCCTCTACGGCGTCTTTCAGTTTTCCCATCCAGAATTTTTCCACCTCAAACTGGGCTCTTTCCCGGGTTATTTTGCCAGTTTCCAGTTTTGTTAAAAGAGCAAGCTGCAATTTACCAAACTCATTTGTTGCCTGATTTTTAAGAGCGCGAACGGCTACAACGGGAAGTTTTGAGTCATATTGCGGGGTGGAAACAGCCTGCCGGGACTTTGCTTTGATAAAGGCCTCCTTAAATCTGGCATGGGCGCAGCATTCTTCTGCCAGCACAAATCGAGTACCGAACTGGCAGCCGGCAGCCCCCATTAACAGCAGATGTGCCATCATCCTGCCGGAACCCAGACCGCCGCCTACAAAGATCGGCACCTGATCGCAATTAAAAAGAACCTGCTGCAGAAGAATAATGAGGGAAACATTGCCAATATGACCGCCTGCTTCACTGCCTTCCAGAATAAGGGCGTCAATGCCGAATTTAATCTGCTGGTCGGCAATGGATTTTTCTGATGCAAAAGACATGGTTTTTTTACCTGAGGCTTTCATGGTTTGTATTTCTGCCTTTCTGGGGAAACTGCCGGCAAAAATTACTATGGGAACGTTTTTTGACTGAAGTATTTTATAATGCAGCTTGTAATTAGGGGCGATGGTGATCAGATTAACACCGAAAGGGGTATTCATCCCCTGGATGCACTTATCAATTTCTTCTTCAAATAAAGCGCCAGGCATGTTGCCCCCAGCCAGCACCGGGAACCCCCCGGCATCCCCAACCGCTTTTACAAGCTTATAATTGCTGATCCAGGTCATGGCACCGCAGATAATGGGATATTTAACGCCCAGAAAATCTGAACCGGTTTTTGCGAGTTTATCAAAGATCATTTAGCTGACTCCTGTCTGAATTAAGCTCTCAGGATAAAATACCTTTTAAAAAGACCAAATACCGTATCGGAAGTTTTTACGTGAAGAATTCCCATCAGATTAGTATTAATTATAATATGGAAATTCAACGATTGGAATGAAAATGCGTTTTTCCACTAAGGCCGTTCACGGTGGAGTTAAAAAAGATGATACCTTTAATTCGGTAATTACACCTTTATATCCTTCCTCTACTTTTTATTTTGATAAAATCGGGCACAATAAGGGCTATGATTATACCCGTTCTGGCAACCCCACACGCAAAGCTCTGGAGGAGAACATTGCGGGTCTGGAGGGCGGGTGCCGGGCCTTTTGCACAAGTACGGGTATGTCGGCCGAGGCCGGGGTCCTTCATCTGCTTAAACCCGGTGACCATGTTGTTGCCGGCAGTGATATATACGGCGGCACCTACAGGTTGATGGACACAGTATTTCGTCGCATGGGGGTAAATTTCACTTTTACGGATATGACCGACTCCGCAGCCGTGAGCGCGGCCATATCACCGGCCACTAAAATGATTTGGGTGGAGACCCCTTCTAACCCCCTTTTAAATATTACAGATATAAGAGCTGTGGCCTTCATTGCCAAATCTAAACACATACTTCTGGTTGCCGACAATACCTTTCTATCACCATACTTTCAAAAGCCTTTGGAACTGGGAGCTGATATTGTAGTTCATTCCACTACTAAATATCTCAATGGCCACAGCGATGTGGTTGGAGGGTGTATAGTGGTGAAGGATGAAAAGACAGCTGAGGAAGTAAAATTTCTAATAAACGCTTTGGGCTTGGGCGAATCTCCCTGGGATGCCTGGCTTGTTTTAAGGGGAATTAAAACGCTGCCTCAACGTATGAAAGCTCATCAGGAGAATGCCCTGGCTGTGGCAAAATTTCTGGAACAGCATAAATTTGTGCTAAAAGTATGGTATCCGGGGCTTGAAAGTCACCCTCAATATGATTTAATCACCAAGCAGATGTCCGGTTTTGGTGGTATAGTCAGCTTTGAACTTGATGCCGCTAAGGTACCTTTGGATACATTTTTTGGAAGGTTAGAGTTATACAGCCTGGCAGAATCTTTAGGCGGTGTGGAATCCTTAATTGAATCTCCCTGGTATATGAGCCATGCCTCTATGCCCGAAACTGCCCGGATAAAGGCTGGCTTAAACCCAAATATAATCCGTATTTCTGTGGGAATTGAGGACAGCGGGGATTTAATAAATGATTTAGAACAGGCGCTTAACCTTTAAGAGAAAATGACAATGAATATTGCAAAAGATTTATGCCAGTTGATAGGTAACACACCTCTTCTTAAAATCAGCCGGTTTGCGGGGGATGATAATTTAAATATTCTGGGTAAACTGGAGACTAATAATCCAGGTGCCAGTGTTAAAGACCGGATTGCTTTGTCCATGATAGAGGCCGCTGAAGATAGCGGGGCCCTAAAGAAAGGCTACACTATTGTTGAGCCCACATCGGGCAATACAGGTATAGGCCTGGCCTGGGTGGCCGCTGTTAAAGGGTATCGTATTATACTCACAATGCCTGAGAGTATGAGTGTGGAAAGGCGTAAAATATTACAAGCTCTGGGCGCTGAACTCGTTCTCACACCCGCGCCCGAAGGTATGGAAGGCGCTGTATTACAGGCCAAAACCCTTTCAGAACAAATAGGAAATACTTTTATGCCCCAACAGTTTCAGAATCCGGCCAATCCGCTGGCGCATTATAAAACCACTGGTGAGGAAATCTGGCGTGATACCGAGGGCAAAGTGGATATACTTGTGGCCGGCGTAGGCACAGGGGGTACAATATCGGGTACAGGTAAATTATTAAAAGAAAAAAATTCCGATATTAAGGTTATAGCCGTGGAACCCCGGGAGTCAGCTGTTATTTCTGGCAGTCAACCCGGACCTCACATGATACAGGGAATAGGGGCGGGTTTTATTCCCGGTAATTTTGACAGCAAAGTTGTAGATGAGGTTGTAACGGTTACAAGTAAAGAAGCCATTGAGGCCGCCAGACGGCTTACAAAAACTGAAGGCTTACTGGCAGGTATATCTTCAGGAGCCAATGCGCTGGCCTCTTTACGCATTGCCCAAAGGCCTGAAAATGCCGGAAAGTGTATTGTAACCATTATCTGCGATACCGGGGAACGGTACCTTTCAACCATTCTCTATTATGATGACTAAACTCAGGGGCAATGTATGTTAAGGAAGTTGACATTAAGCAAGGTAAGTGAGGACGAGGAGATTAAAGCCTCCGGTCTTACGCTGGACTTTGATGAAATAGCCAAAAGAGGCAGCCTTTCTAAAGAGGAAGGTAATATTGGCAAGTGGTACGGAATTTATGTTAACCGTCAACCAGGCACATTTATGTCTCGCCTCACTGTGCCGGGCGGTGTGGTTACTTCGGGCCAGGCCAGGCTCATAGCCGACACCGCGCAGCATTATGCTCAGGGCCGCATAAGTATTACAACCAGGCAGGCACTCCAGTATCATTGGCTGAGCTGTAAAAACCTTCCTTTGATGATGCGTGATTTAAGTGAAAAAGGTATTTCCTGTTTTCATGGGTGCGGGGACGTCAACCGAAATACCACCGCCTGCCCCATGGCTGATGTATGTTCCTATGCCCGTTTTAATGTATACCCTTATGCCAGGGAGATTGCCAGTCAGCTGGCGGCCGATCGTGAATTGGATAATCTTCCTCGTAAGTTTAAAATAACATTGTCAGGATGTTCCGCGGGGTGCGCGCAACCATACATTAACTGTCTGGGGCTGGTGGCGGTTAAACGCAGGATTAAGGGTAAAGACGTTAACGGGTTTAAGGCTGTCATCGGCGGTGGTATGGGCTGGAAGCCATTTAAAGGGCAGGAATTATTTTCCTTTGTGCCTGCTTCCAGTGTTTTTCGTCTGTCCAAAGCCGTGGCCGTGCTTTTCAGAGAAAATGGCGATCGATTTAACAGAGCAAAATCCAGGTTAAAGTTTGTGGTACATCGAAAGGGCGTGGACTTTTGCCGGGATTTTATAATTGAGTACCTTAAAAAGCATAAAGTGGACGTGGAGGCATTTTCCACTCGTAGGGTCAAAGATACTGGTGTAAGCGTACCTTACAGGCCTTTAAGGGATTCCTTATGTGGAACTTCAGACGGCTTGAGTGTAGTTAGAGTTCAAGTGCCCAAGGGTGACATGACATTTTTACAGTTGCGGCGCGTAGCTGAGCTTTCAGAGATTTATGGTAATCAGCGTCTTATTACCACTAACAGGCAGAATCTGGAATTACACGGTGTCCCCAACGATAAGCATGCTGAAGCCAGACAAGAGGTACATAAAATAGGGTTTGCGACTGAGGGCTTTTACGGTCTCAAGGACATTGTCACCTGTGTGGGCACAACATTTTGCCCCAAAGCGGTGTCAACTACTCATAATCTTTACGACGCCCTTATCCCTATTGTTAATAAAGCCAGATACGCCTGCGTTACAAACTCTGTTATTATTAATATAACCGGATGTCCTAATTCCTGTTCACCATACCGCATAAGTGATATCGGGTTCAGGGGTATGCGTATACGCGAAGAGCAGGGTTCAGTGGAGGGTTATGAAGTGCTTGTGGGTGGTGAACACGACTGCTTTGGACAGAAGCTGGGTGAATTTAAATTTGATGATTGCGCCGGTGTGCTGGAAGGCATACTTAATATCTTCTTAAAAATTAAAAAAGATGATGAGACTCTGGCCCGGTGTGTGGCTCGCAAGGGCATTAGTCCTTTTAAAAAAGGAGTATATAATGTGTGCTGAAAACAATCCCGATTCTACCTCCAACTCCTTGTTAGAACAACCTCACATTCCAGGATCTGCTCTAATGAAGTATAAGTATAAAAAAGTTCCCGCTCTCAATGAGTACTCTGTATTTACAGGTAAGGCTGATACGCCGCTTGATAAAAAAACTATCGCAAAAGATATACCCTGCCAGGAGGCCTGTCCCGTACATACTAATATACCCGCTTATATCGAGGCTATTAATAATGGTGATTATCTTAAATCCTATCTGATAAATTTGGAGGATAATGTATTTCCAGGTGTTTTAGGCAGGGTGTGTACGCGCCCCTGCGAAGACAGGTGCCGTCATAAGTGGACAGGCACCAATGGACCGGTCACAATATGTCATTTGAAAAGATCCGCGGCTGATAGGGCCAGTGTAAAAGCTAAAGCCCCGGCTGCCTGGTTTAAAAAAACAGGTAAAAAAACGCTTGTAATTGGGGGAGGGCCAGCGGGTTTAACAGCGGCCCGGGAGCTTCGGCGCTTTGGTCATGATGTTACACTCCTGGAAAAGGAAAAAAGCCTGGGTGGTATGATGATGTATGGTATACCCGGATTCAGGCTGCCTAGAAAAATAATAAATATGGAGATTAAGCTTATTACAGGTACAGGCATCAAAGTTAAAACCGGACAACGCGTTGACTCTGATTATATTAATGATGTCGCCGGCAAATACGACTCCATATTAGTGGCGGTAGGTACTTCCAAGGCAAATACCATGAGTTTACCCGGCTTGGAGGCTTTTAGGCCCTATGACGGCCTGGATTTTATGTCCCGTTATAATCAGGGGCTTATTAAGGACATGACTGGTGATGTGGTAATACTTGGTGGTGGTTTTACAGCTGTGGATTGCGCCAGGGCATGTGCCCGGGCCGCCAAAAGGCTGGTGGGCGCCAGGGGTAATGTCAGTATTATGTATCGCCGGACAGAGGGTTATATGGCCGCTGATATGGAGGAACTGGAGGAAATAACAGATGAGCAGATAGAGGTGCGTACTCTGGTAACGCCTGTTTCCGGCAAAACCATAAAAGGTAAACTGAGCTCTGTTACATTTACCCGCAATATGCTTGAGTCAAAGTCAAAAAATGGTAAGCCCGGTATTATACCGGTAAAAGACAGTGAATTTGAGGTAAAATGTGACCATTTGATAATTGCCATTGGCCAGGTGGCGGAGACGCTTTTACCCAAAGGAGTTAAACCCGCCGGCTCTCATAAAACCAGTCATCCGGGTATATTTATTGCCGGTGATTTTGAGACAGGCAGTCTGGATGTTATACATGCTGTCGAGGCTGGTAAAAAAGCGGCCCGCGCCATGGATAAAACCCTGATGGGTAAGGACAGGTTGCACACTGTAGTTGAGCTTGTAGAGGCTGGTGAGGATGGTCATGTTGGCAGAGTTCGCGACCATGATTTACAGATCCCCGCTCATATGCGTTCGGTTAGTATGCTGGAGCGGTCTTATGATGACGCCGAAGTTGAAGTTGGTTTTGATAATAACGAGACAGAGGTAAATGCCAGTCGTTGTTACCTGTGCCATTATAAATTTGAAATAGATAATGATAAATGCATCCATTGTAACTGGTGTATTGATGTGGCACCCAGGGAATGTATTTCCAAAGTCTCCAGGGTTTTTAAGGATAAAGATGGCGCTGTTACAGATGTTGTAGAATCCTCCCTGGCCAGGGAAACTACTTATATCTGGATAAATAGCGATAACTGCATACGCTGCGGTAACTGCCTGCGTATTTGCCCCACTGAGGCTATAAGTATGCGCAAAGCAGAGCTTAAGGAGGCTTCTTGTGCTAAAGGCAAAAAGGCCTGATTTACCTGAGGAGTTAAAGAATATTTATGGAAAACCTGGATTTGGAAAAATTAAACACTGAGATGGAAACCTGGCCGGCAATTAATATTCTCAAATGGTGTTTTGAAAATTTTGAGAATGATAAAATCGTTTTTTCTAATGGCTTCGGTTGCGAAGGCATGTGCATTCATCACATGCTCACACTGGTGGCGGATAAACCACATATATTTACCCTGGATACCGGCAGGATGTTCCAGGAAAGCTACAATGTGTGGCATGAGGCGGTTAAAAAATATGGGGTGCCTGTTAAGGCTTATTATCCTGATGAATCAGACATTCAAAAACTCTATGAGCAGGGCGGCCCCAACCTTTTTTATGAGAGTGTAGATTTCCGCAAAAGTTGTTGTGATGCCCGTAAAGTTAAGCCTTTAAAAAGTGCCTTAGAAGGTGCCGATATTTGGATAACGGCCCTAAGACGGGATCAGGGCGACAGCCGCAAAAACTTAAAACCTTTGGCCTTTAGCAGTAAACAAAATATATACAAGCTGCATCCTGTTTTTAACTGGTCTGAAGATAATGTTTGGGAATATATTCGTAATAATGATGTACCCTATAATAAGCTTCATGATGAGGGTTTCTCTTCAATTGGCTGCGCTCCCTGTACAAGGGGCACTAAGCGCATTGAGGATATCCGCGCCGGCCGGTGGTGGTGGGAGTCTAAAGAACAGAAAGAATGCGGTTTACACATTGAGGACGGTAAGGTTATCCCTAAAAAGCCGCTGAACTGGAATATTTAACCTTAGGCGTTTTCAAATTTTTTGGCCAGGTCATGGTCAATTACATAAGTACACATCTCCTGGGCGCCCTGCTCGGTATAGTCAAATTTCTTTATCAGGTTTTGCAGCAGGAAGCGTACATCGCGTTTAATACGTTTATCATAGGAGTTGAAATCTTTTTCACTGTAATCTTTGATGGCCCGGCGAAAGTTCTCATTAGCCAGGAACGGATCCAGGGCCTTTTCTTTAAGATTATATACATACATGTCGTGGAGCTTGGTATATATACGTGTTTTAGTTAAGGTTTTATTTTCTACCATCATCTCCCGGGTAAGGGTGTCTGTGGTGTATTCTTTTTGCACCTGCTCCCGGAATTTGCTGCGTTTGCCAATGTCTTTATTTGCGCCCAGCAGGCGATCTTCAATAGCCTGGAAAAATTCTTCGGTAATTTCCAGGCGTTCATTTGTATAATTGCATGTCTGGGTTGTATCCATTTCAAAATTAATGGCAAAAAGATAATTTTGAATGTCCTTAGAAATGCGGATGCGGTTGTAGTAATATAGAGATTCTTTTACCTCCTGCAGTATGGTATAGTCATACATGCGGACCAGGGAATCCAGAAATTCCGTAGAAATAAGCTGGCTCAGCTCTTTTTTGGTTTTGGTGAAGAAATCGTAAAGAGTACGCATGTTGATAAGCTTGTCTTTTTTCGCGTAGGTAGAAATAAAATCACTGAAAATTTTAATGGAATCCCGGCCCGATATGCCATGCTCGCCTTCTAATTCTGATTCACCTATAATCTTGCGCCTCAGCCTGGCTGTGAGTTTGCGCCTGTCCTCTTCGGTAAGCCAGTCTGGTATATAACCGGCGTAGATAGACATTTTAAGCAATTGTAAATTTTCGTCACAATAAAGCGAATAGTGTTCGGGTTTTTCTATCCACTCCAGCATGGCCTTACTCTTAGTATTAAGGCGGGTGGATATGATGATACGGCCGAAGTTCTGCAGTACTCTGGGCAGGAAGCTTTTTTTAATGCCTTCACCAAAAACATTGCGGTAAATGTCAATTTCGGTATTTAAGTCCATAACATAAGGAACCGTTATGTACTCTATGCGGTCAGAAAATGACTGTAAATCACCGATCCC